>NZ_JBSFNM010000116.1:0-12494 GCF_053587085.1 Kitasatospora sp. NPDC003701 | reverse complement strand
GCGGCGGTGTGGAGCAGCAGCAGCTTGGTGGGCCCCTCCTCGGCTTCCGCGGCGTCGAGAAGGGCCTCGACCCGCCGGCGGTCGATCAGCTGGCAGGCGAGCCGGGCGAGCCGGCGGGCGGCTCAGTGGCGGAGTACGCGCGAGCGCAGTGCGGGCAGTTCCTCGACGGCGGCCTCGGCGCTGCGCTGCTGGAGGGCGTACAGGACACCGTAGGCGAAGCCGTGCTCGGGCCCGGGCCCGGTGCCCCCGTCGGGGGCGGCGAGGGCGAGCAGGGCCCGGCGGGCCACCACGGAGTCCTGGTGCGCGCCCAGGGCCTGCTGGAGCTTCTTCGTCCGCCTGATGACGCGCCGGGCCGGCTTCCCGGTGACGGGGCGCGCGGCTTCCGCGGCGTAGCGGGCCCGTTTGGCGGCCTTGCGGGCCCCGTGCAGGGCCTCGTCCTGGGCCGGCCCCGGGGCGAGGTCGAGGGCGGCGTCGAGGCGTCGGATCGTCCGGTCCTGTTCACGGCGGAGGGTCCTGGCCAGCTCCGCGCGGGGGCTCCGGTCGGCCCGGGGCGTCAGGGGCGGGTCGGCGACGAAGGACTCCAGGTCGTCCAGCAGCGCGTAGTAGCGGTCGCTGCCGAGTTCGGTGACGGCCCGCTGCCAGGCCTCCCGGTACTCGCGGGCGGACCAGGCCGTCAGCTGCCCGCGCAGTGCGCCCTGCCGGGCCCGGGCCGGTACCTCGTCCAGTCGGGCGGTGAGCAGTTCGCCCAGGACTTCGTGGTCGCGCGCCGCGCCGAGCACCCGCCCGAGCCGGCGCAGCCCGTCGGACAGCCGCTCGCTGCGCCGCCGGTCGAAGAGCCTGCGGTAGGCCTTGAGCGTGCCGCGCAGCCGGCGTGTGGTCACGCGCATGCGGTGCACGGCGTCGGGTTCGTCGTCGCGTACCGCCGGGTCCAGCGCCAGGAGGGTGTCGACCTGCTCGCGGAGGCGGCGGACCACCACCGCGCCGACGCCGTCGCCGGGAGGCTCCGGGTGCGCGGCCCCGTCACCGGTACGGGTGGCGGTGAGGGCGTGCGCGAGTTTCGACGGGTACGCGGAACGGACGATCCCGGTCGCCGCGAGGGCCCGCTCGACGTCGTCGAGCAGGCCCTGGTGGCCGTGCGACAGCTCCACCTCGAACTCGGTCCAGCTCGTGGGCTCGCTGCCCGGCGGCTCGCCGTCCTGCTGCGGGTCCGCGTGGAGCGGACCGGGTGCGTCGAGGCTCCGCGCGGTGACCCGGTCCCGCGTGACCTCGGCCAGCTCGCGTCCACCGCCGTCCAGCAGGAGCCGGCGTTCCCGGTGGGTCCGCAGGTGCGCGACCGGTGCCAGGGGGCGGCCCCGCACGAGAGCGGCCACCTCGGCGGCCAGCTCGGGCGGAATCCGGTCGGCCGCCCCGGCGGCCAGGGGCAGCCGGATCTCCTGGCGGGTGTCGGTCGCGCGGGGCAGCTTGAGGTGCCACCCCGGGTCGGCACCGCCCAGGCGTCGGCGCAGGGTCACCCGGTGGGCGAGCAGACGCAGGTCCGGGGTGTCGTAGTAGACGGCGTCCAGGCGCTGCGTACCGGCGGTCCGGACGTCCGCCACGCCGGGGAGCTCGTCCAGCGGCGGGGGAGAGCCGCATTCGGCACCCGACGCGACTTCGAACTTTCGTTCCGTTTCGACGTGGGATGTGCTCATGGTCGGCGCATGCCCGGGGAGCGGCCGCTCCACACGGGCGCGGCCGCCCCCGCGGCGCGCGGCCCGGTCGGCCCGCGGCCGCCGCCGGGGCCGGTGCCGTGTTTCCGGCCGCCCCGACGGGTGAGACGGCTGCCCGGGGAGCGCCGCCGCTCCTCACCGGTGATCCGCGCGACGAACGGAGCCCATGCCCATGAAGGTCTCGGACCACATCCTGGAACGCCTGCGGCAGTGGGAGGTCGAGCAGGTCTTCGGCTACCCGGGCGACGGCATCAACGGCCTCCTGGCCGCCTGGGGGCGGGCCGGCGACGAGCCGCGGTTCGTGCAGGCCCGGCACGAGGAGATGGCCGCGTTCGAGGCGGTCGGCTACGCGAAGTTCTCCGGCCGTACCGGGGTCTGCGTGGCCACGTCCGGCCCGGGCGCGATCCACCTCCTCAACGGCCTGTACGACGCGAAGCTCGACCACGTCCCGGTGGTAGCGATCGTGGGCCAGACGGACCGCAGCGCGATGGGCGGCTCCTACCAGCAGGAGGTCGACCTCCTCTCGCTGTTCAAGGACGTCGCCTCCGCCTACTGCGAGATGGTCACCGTCCCCGAGCAGCTGCCCAACGTGCTGGACCGCGCGATGCGGATCGCCACCACGAGCCGCACCGTCACGGCCGTGATCGTCCCGGCCGACGTCCAGGAACTCGACTACGAGCCGCCCGCGCACGCCTTCAAGATGGTGCCGTCGAGCCTCGGCGTCGGCCGCTTCGCACCGGTGCCGGCGGACGAGGACCTCGCGCGGTGCGCGGAGATCCTCAACGCGGGGGAGAAGGTCGCCGTGTTGGTCGGCCAGGGCGCCCGCGGTGCCCGCGCCGAGGTCGAGCAGCTCGCCGACCTCCTCGGCGCCGGCGTGGCCAAGGCCCTGCTCGGCAAGGACGTGCTGCCCGACACCCTCCCGTACGTGACCGGCTCGATCGGGCTGCTGGGCACCCGCCCCTCGTACGAGCTGATGCGGGACTGCGACACCCTGCTGGTGATCGGCTCCAGCTTCCCGTACTCGCAGTTCCTGCCGGAGTTCGGCAAGGTCAGGGCGGTACAGATCGACATCGACCCGTCGATGGTGGGCCTGCGCCACCCGTTCGAGCTGAACGTGGTGGGGGACGCCGCGGCGGCCCTCGAACGGCTGATTCCGTTGCTGAACCGCAAGGAGGACCGGTCCTGGCGGGAGACCGTGGAGCAGAACACCGCCCGGTGGTGGGAGGTGATGGAGCGCCGGGCCGCCGTCGTCGCCGATCCGCTGAACCCCGAGCACGTGGTGCACGCCCTCGACGCGCTGCTGCCCGACGACGTGATCCTCGCCGCCGACTCCGGCTCGGCCGCCAACTGGTACGCCCGCCACCTGCGGATGCGCGGTTCCATGCGCGGCTCGCTGTCGGGAACCCTCGCCACCATGGGCCCGGGTGTCCCGTACGTCATCGGGGCGAAGTTCGCCCACCCCGACCGCCCCGCGATCGCGATCGTCGGGGACGGCGCCATGCAGATGAACGGGCTCGCCGAACTCATCACCGTCGCCAAGTACTACCGGGAGTGGGCCGACCCGCGCCTGATCGTCGCCGTCCTCAACAACCAGGACCTCAACCAGGTCACCTGGGAGATGCGCGCCATGCAGGGCGCCCCGCAGTTCGAACCCTCCCAGCACCTCCCGGACGTCCGGTACGCCGACTTCGCCGTCCAACTCGGCCTCTACGGCGTCCGGGTGGAGGACCCCGAGGACGTCGAGCAGGTGTGGCGGCAGGCGCTCGCCTCGGACCGGCCGTACGTCATCGACTTCCGCACCGACCCCGCCGTGCCGCCGATCCCGCCGCACACCACGTTCGGCCAGATGACCGCGGCGGCCTCGGCCGTGATGCGCGGTGACAGCGACCGCGGGTCGGTGGTGAAGCAGGGCATCAAGGCGAAGATCCAGGAGTTCCTGCCCGGCCGGGGCAAGGAGTGAGCGTGACGCCCCTCCTCGCGGAGCTCGTCCGGACCACCGCGCGTGGGACCGGGGAAAGGGGGCAGGCGGCCGACTGTCCGGCCCGGCCGTCCCTCGGCCGACTCATGGCCGGGCCCGACCCCATCGACCTCCTCCAGCCGAGGTGAGAACCCCTTGTCCGACATCTCGCGCCTGCCCGGCGCATCCGACCACCACTGGAACTGGCAGCTCGGCGCGGCGTGCCGCGGTGCCGACACCAGTCTGTTCTTCCACCCCTCCGGGGAACGCGGCAAGGCCCACGACGAGCGCGAGGAGGATGCGAAGCGGGTCTGCCAGGGCTGTCCCGTCCGCCGGCAGTGCCTGCGGCACGCCCTGGAGGTGCGCGAGCCGTACGGCGTGTGGGGCGGCCTGACCGAGACCGAACGCGCCGCACTCCTCGGCCCCGCCCGCGCCTCGCAGGCCGCTTGACGGCCGAGCCGTGGTCCTCGAGGCGCGACGCACGCGCCCGGCGCCTCTGCCCGCAGGCGCGTCGGACGGACGACGGGAACGGCCGCACCGAGGCGCGCATTCATCGGATCCCGCCGCCGCACCGCATCGCCGGTTCGGTCAGGCGCGGTAGCGGGGGTACCCGCCCAGTTCGGGGAGCTCGTCCTCGAAGTCGCATGCGGCGACGGCCTGGTATCCGGCACCCCACGCGGCTGCGAGGACTCGGGAGACGGCTTCCACGATGGTGGGTCTCGGCCCCTCCGCGTCGATCTTGAGCGGCCAACCGATGAAGTCGTCGGCCAGTCCGGCGTCGGGGTTGGACCGGATGTCGAACTCCAGGTCGCCGAGCTGGACCGTGTCCTCGTCGGGTGCCACGCCGAGGGCTGCGGCCACGAGTTCGGTCGCAGCCCGGCGGCTCGCGCCCTGAACGAAGATCGCGCAGTAGTCGTTGCTCTCGGTGCCGGTCATGCGATCCGGTCCTGCCCTTCGACGAGGAGTCCGCGGTGAAACCGTGCGCCGGGCCCGGACTTGGGCGGCCGGACGGGGTGCGTCGACCACGCGCCGGCGGGTCCGGCCGACTCTATCGGTCGGGCGGCCGTGGCCGGGCCGGCGGCCGGGCGACCCGGTCCCTCGGGCACTCTCGTGCGAGCCGCACGGTGGCGGAGGTCGATTCCATGGGATTCGTGGTCCGGGGGTGGATCCGGTGCGCAGCAGGGACGTTCAGGTGCGTCGGTTGTTCCGACACTGGCCGGTCAGTCGGGGGATCGACGCAGGTGGCACGCCAACTGGCGGTGTGGAGCGGCCTTCTCGGTTCTTCCTCCCGGGGGGTGTGCGGGGTTGCCCCGGTAACCGCCGCGCCACCGGTGACGGACCACCCCTCACGGTGAGAATCCCAGCAAACCCGGCGCGATCGCCTGTGGAGGCCGTAAGTTCATTACCACAACTGGTGAGCGACGATGTGGTGGGAGTGCTTGTGGGAAGCGGAAGAACCTTTGGGTCGGACACGGGTGTGGGATCGACGATCGCCCTGCTGGAGGCGCAGCTGCCCGCTGTGGAGGAGCGGCGCCGCCGGGTGGAGGCGGAACTCGCCGCCGTCACCTCGGAGCAGGACGCCATCACCAAGGCGCTCGAGGGGCTGCGGCTGCTGGCCGGCACGCCGCTCGACGGCCAGGGTGAGCTGACGGCAGCCGAGTTGGCGCCGGTCCCGGCCGAGGCCGTGCAGGAGAGCGAAGCCCTGCAGGAGACCGAGGTCGTGCGGGAGACCGAGGTCGTGCGGGTACCCGAGGCCCGGCAGGAGACCGAGGCGTCGCCCGAGCCGATCGAGGAGCAGGCGGCGCCCGCCCAGGACGCTCCTGCCGCCGCGACGGCGGGGGCGACCGTCAAGAGCAGGGCCGCCAAGAAGGCGTCAGCCAGGAAGGCGAGCGCGGCGAAGAAGGCCGCACCCGCGGCCGCGCGGGGAACGCGAACCTCGACCGTCAGGGCGAAGAAGGCCGCCGGGAAGGCGGCGGCGGACGCCGGGCCCAAGGCGGCGGTGGTCACCGAGCCCAAGGCGGCAGTGGTTACCGGGCCCAAGGCCGCAGTGGTCACCGAGCCCAAGGCGGCTGCGGTCACCGAGCCCAAGGCGGCAGTAGTCACCGAGTCCAAGGCGGCGACGAAGCGGGTGCCCTCGGCCCGGAAGGCGGCGGCGCAGTCGAGCCCCGCCAGTGGCAAGCCCCCCGTCAAGGTGGCGGCGTCGCCGGCGAGCCCGAAGCGCCAGGTCGCGAACGCGGACAGCGTCCTGGAGGTGCTGTCCCAGGCCGCGGGCCCGCTGCGGGCCCGTGAGGTGGCCGATCGGTTGGGCCTGGGCGCCATCGAGGGGAACATCCACGCGATCCGCGCCAGTCTGGAGCGCCTCACCAAGGCCGGCCGCGCGCAGCGGCCGGAGCGAGGCCTCTACACCGTGAACGGCCGGCCCGAGACCGGGAGCTGACCGCCCGGGCGTCCGATGTCGGCCGGCGGCTCGGGACCGGGGAGTCCTCAGCCGGCCGGCCTCTGGGGGCGGTTGCGGCGGTGAGGCCGTGCTGCTGGTGCCGGAGAGCGTGGGCGTGCGCGGTCGCCCACGCCCCCGGGAGGTGCCCGGTGGGCACCACAGCCCGGGGCCGTCGCCCGTAGCGGCCGGCCCGTGACCTGTGCGGGCAGGTCTGCCGGCGCGCCGTCGAGTGCCTGGGGGCGGGTTCGCGCCCGCCCGTAGGACGAGGCCGGCGCCGTGGACGGTGGAGTGCGCGAGATGGTCCCCGGAAAACCTGTTGCGTTGATCTTGGGAAGCGCTAGGCTGTGACTGTTCTCGCCACGGAGCTGCCGTGGCTCGGCCGTTGCGATCCCGTGCTGCGGCGTGAGGACTGACGTGGAGAAGCAGAGGAGGTGTGTCCGGATGGTTGCCGCCGTCTCGCGGCGCGCCCTCGTGTGCGCGCCATACGCCTCTTCCTCTCGTCTTTCGCCCACCGGCTGACGACGCCTCACAATTGGCGCATCGGTGGGCCGTTCCTCTGGAGCCACCGCAGTGCGTGAGCGCTTTTCCGACACCGATTCCTTCTCCCGTATCCGCGCCAAGGGCGCACCCCGTCGTGGCCGCCGGTCCGAGCGGTTCGACGACCACGAGCCCGAGTTCGCGTACAGCGAGGTCTTCGGGCCCGAATTCTCCGACATCGGCGGCCACGGCAACGCCGACGGTTCCGACCACCACGACGACTCCTACGACGGCGGCGGCTACGACCACGACGGCTACGACGGCTACGACGACGACGCCTACGGCGACG
Organism: Kitasatospora sp. NPDC003701; assembly: GCF_053587085.1. Taxonomy (NCBI): domain Bacteria; kingdom Bacillati; phylum Actinomycetota; class Actinomycetes; order Kitasatosporales; family Streptomycetaceae; genus Kitasatospora; species Kitasatospora sp. NPDC003701. Next base: position 5,568 of record NZ_JBSFNM010000116.1, on the reverse strand, counting down.
ACGCCGCCGGGGCTTCGGGCACCGACGGCCCGGCCGAGGGCGACCGCTGGTCCACCTGGGACCAGTCCACCCCCACCGAGAAGGGGCCCGAGCCGCGCCCTGCCTGGGTGGTCACCGAGCTCGCGGCCGTCGACACCGAACTCGGGCTCGTGAAGACGGGCAAGGAGGCCGACGTCTTCCTCCTGGAGCGCGGCGTCCCCGGCACCGACCGGCGCACGCTGATGGCCGCCAAGCGCTACCGCGACGCCCAGCACCGGATGTTCCACCGCGACTCCGGCTACCTGGAGGGCCGCCAGCACAAGGAGTCCCGGATCGCCCGCGCCATGGCCAAGCGCACTGCCTTCGGCAAGGAGGCCATCGCCGGACAGTGGGCCGCCGCCGAGTTCACGGCCCTGTGCCGGCTCTGGTCGGCTGGCGTGGCCGTCCCCTACCCGGTCCAGATCACGGGTACGGAGATCCTGATGGAGTTCGTCGGCGACGAGAGCGGCACCGCCGCACCCCGGCTCGCGCAGCTGCGCGCCGAGGAGGTGGACGTCGAGGACCTGTGGGAGCAGCTCGGCCGCAGTCTGTCGCTGCTGGCCGTCGACGGCTACGCGCACGGCGACCTCTCGGCGTACAACATCCTGGTCCACGACGGGCGGTTGGTGATCATCGACGTGCCGCAGATCGTGGACGTGGTCGCCAATCCGCGCGGGCGTTCGTTCCTGGAGCGGGACGTGCGCAACGTCGGTGCCTGGTTCGTCTCCCGGGGCCTGCCCGAGCGGCGCGTCGGCGAGCTCGTCGAGGCCCTGACGTTCGACGCGCGCCTCGGGTGAGCCGGATCGGCCTTCGGCCGGCGGCCACCCGACAGTGGGCGGGCACCCGTGAGGGTGCCCGCCCACCGGGGCGCCCGGCCTACCCGGCCGGGGCGGCCGGGAGTCCCTGAACCCCCTGGAGCCCCTGGAGCGCGGCGACCAGGGCGTCGACGTCCTGCACGGTGTTGTACAGGGCCAGCGAGGCCCGTACCGCGCTCTGCAGGCCGAAGGCGGCGAGGGCCGGCTGCGCGCAGTGGTGCCCGGCGCGCACCGCGATGCCCTGCTGGTCGAGCGCCGCGGCGAGGGCGATCGGGTCGGTGCCGGCGAGCAGGAAGGTCAGCACGCCGATCTTCCCCGGGGCGTCGCCGATCAGCTGCAGCCCGGGGACGGTCGCCAGCGCGCCCATGGCGTACGCGGTGAGCTGCTCCTCGTACGCGGTGGCGGCCGGGCGGTCCAGCCCGGCCAGGTACCGCAGGGCCGCCCGCAGCCCGGCGACCCCCGCGATGTGACCGGTGCCCGCCTCCAGCCGGTGCGGGACGGGGGCGTAGGAGGTCTCCTCGAAACTCACCGAGTCGATCATGTTGCCGCCGCCCTGCCACGGGGGCATGGCCTCCAGCAGCTCGCGCTTGCCGAAGAGCACGCCGATGCCGGTCGGGGCGAAGATCTTGTGCCCCGAGAAGGCGTAGAAGTCGGCGTCCAACGCGGTGACGTCCACCGGGAAGTGACTGACCGCCTGCGCGCCGTCCACCAGGACCTTGGCGCCGTACCGGTGCGCCAGCGCGGTCATCTCCGCCACCGGCGGGACCGTTCCCAGCACGTTCGAGGCGTGGGTGAGCGCGACCAGCTTCGTCCGCGAGCCGAGCAGGTCCCGGTAGGCGTCCTGGTCCAGCTGTCCGTCGGGGAGCAGCGGGATCGGCCGGATCCGCGCCCGGCGCTCCTTGGCGATCAGCTGCCAGGGCACCAGGTTGGAGTGGTGCTCGGCCGCCGAGACCAGGATCTCGTCGCCCACGCTCAGATTGGCGCGGCCCCAGGACTGCGCCACCAGGTTGACGGCCTCGGTGGTGCCGCGGACGAAGACGATCTCGCCGGCGTCCGGCGTGCCGAGCAGCCTGGCGGCCTCCTCGCGGCCCTCCTCGTAGATCTGGGTGGCCTGCTTGGCGAGGGTGTGCGCACCGCGGTGGACGTTGGAGGTGCCCATCGAGTAGTGCTCGGCGACCGCCTCGACCACCTGGCGCGGCTTGAGCGTGGTGGCGCCGTTGTCGAGCCAGACCAGCGGGCGGCCGTTCACCTCGCGGTGCAGCTGGGGGAAGTCCCGCCGGACGGCCTCGACGTCGAACCCGCCCGGCGGGGCGGAGACCGGGGCGGTGGGCGGGGCGGCGAGCGGGCCGGCGGGAGCCGTCCGGGCCGCCTGGTCCGGCTGCGCGGGCATCCAGTACCGGGGGCCGCCCGCCGCGTGTGCGAGCGCCGCGGGCACCGGCGCCTGTCCCGGTACCGGGCTGGTCAAGTACCCCGTGCCGGCGGGCGGTTGGCTCACCCCGGCGACCCCGGTGCTGCGCCCGAATCCGTCAGGAGTAGTCATGGTAGCTCGACACCTCGACGTTCTGGAGCACGGCGATGGCGTCGTCCACCAGCGCGGCGGCCGAGAAGTAGCTGGTCACCAGGTACGAGGTGATGGCCTGCCGGTCGACGCCCATCGCCCGCACCGAGAGACCGGGCTCCACCTCGTCCGGGACCTTGGACGGGCGCAGGCCCACCACGCCCTGGCGGTCCTCGCCGACCCGCATCAGCAGGATGTTGGTGGTGCCGGGCGCCGAGTTGGCGGTGCCCTTCAGGTCGAGCTTGTCGGAGGGCAGCAGCGGCACGCCGCGCCAGGTCAGGAACGGGCTGCCGAAGAGGTCCACGATCTGCGGCGGCACTCCGCGCCGGGTGCACTCGCGCCCGAACGCGGCGATCGCCCGCGGGTGGGCGAGGAAGAACGCCGGCTGCTTCCAGACCCGGGCGAGCAGCTCGTCCATGTCGTCCGGGGTCGGCGCGCCCCCGCGGGTGCGCACGCGCTGGCTCGGCGCGACGTTGTTGAGCAGCCCGTACTCGGGGTGGTTGAGCATCTCCCACTCCTGGCGCTCGCGGAGCGCCTCGGTGGTCAGCCGCAGCTGCGCCTGGACCTGGTCGATCGAGGAGTTGTAGACGTCCGAGACCCGGGTGTGCACCTTGAGGACGGTCTGCGCGATGCTCAACTCGTACTCGCGCGGGCCCTCCTCGTAGTCCACGAAGGTCTCCGGCAGGTACGGCTCGCCGGAGTGGCCCGAGGTGAGGTCGATCGGGTGCTCGCGGTCGGCGGGCTGCCGGCCGTCGGCCCGGAAGGCCTCCAGCTGGGCGCTCAACGAGGGCTCGCGGTCGGCGAGTTCGACGAGCATCCGGCGGTCGAGGGTGAGCACGGTACACGCGCTGACCGCCCTGACCAGGTACGGCATCGCGGTGCCGTCGGCCCACGCGGTGGCGTCGAAGTAGTCGCCGTCGCCGACCACGGCGAGCAGGGCGTCCGAGCCGTACTCCCCGGTGGCGCGCTTCTCGGCGCGCCCGACGGCGATGATGTGCAGCTGCTCGGTGGGAGCGCCGGCGTCGACGATCAACTCGCCGGGCGCCACCTCGCGCTGGACGAAGCCGTTGGCGAGGGCGGAGAGCAGCGGGCTGTCCACCTGGCTGAGGAACGGGAGCTCGCGCAGGTCCTCGGCGATCACCCGGGAGGCGTTGTCGCCGTCGACGTAGGTGCCGATCAGTCCGTCGCCGAGGATGAAACCCCGGCGGCGGTTGACCCGGTAGACACCGGCCTCCAGGTCCACCCAGGGCAGGGCGCGCAGCAGGTACCGGGGGGTGATCCCGAGCATCTGCGGCGCGGTCTTGGTGGTGGTGGCCAGGTTCCTGGCGGCGGAGGTGCTGAGACTCTGCCGGCTCGGCTGACTCTGCGGAACGGTCTCGGTCGTCATGGCTGGTCCCTGTTCTGGTCGGGAGAACTGATTGGGCGTCAGATCCACTGCGGAGACGGTGAATCGGCCGTTGCCGACCCGCCGTGACGATTGTTGCGGCCGGGTGGCGGTGCCGTGAGTGTGTTCGATTGGGGGCCATTGGTTCCGGTGCAGACCATCGAGGACAGGCTCTCGCCAAACTCACTCGAACGGATGAATCTATCCATAAGACGGTGTGAGATGTTCGAAAGTCGAACTTGGGAAGCGGCCCTGTCCGGGGGCGGCGAGGGGGTGGGCGGCAGTACCGGAAGGCGCTCCGGGCGCGGCGCGACCGACGGGCGGGCCGTGGGTGAGGTGAGCACTGTAGCGACTCATGGGGCGGATGGGGCCCGCCGCGCCGGGTTCAGTTCACGGCGATCGGCGGCGATCGGCGGCGGTTGTGCGGGTGCGGGTGCGGGTGCGGGTGCGGGTGCGGTCCGGCCGGACGGGCCCGTTCCGCGCCACGGACGGCCATCCGCGGTCCTGTGGCGACCGCCCGCGGCCGTGGCGGCCCTCGTCGTTCAGAACGTCCAGCGGGTATGGGTGTAGACCCCGTCGTCCCGGCCGAAGCCGTACGCGGTGGCCGGGGCCACCGCGAACACCACCACGGTCCCCTTCCGGAACGCGTCCCCGATCCCGTGGAAGGTGCCCTCCGACGAGGTGATGTGCGACCCGTACTTCGCCTCGTACGCCGTGATCACCTCCTCCAGCACCGCCGGGTCGGCCACCGGCTCCGCGGTGCCCTCGACCACGAGGCCGAGCCCCTCGGTGAGCGAGTTCCCCCCGGTGGTGAGCGCGCAGTGCCCGTCGTGGGCGAGGTTCCGCGCCTTCTGCTCGCCCGCTCCGGTGGAGAAGTACAGCACGCCGTCGTGCCAGGCCGTGATCACGGGCGTGACGTGCAGCCGGCCGTCGGGCCGCACCGTGGACAGCCAGAAGATCTCGGCGGTCGCCAGCTGCCGCTGCGCCTCGTCCCAGGCGACGGCGGTGACGTCCGCGGCACCGGGGCGGGGATTGAGCGCGGAGCTGTAGCGGGCGTCGAGTTCGGTCCTGGGCTGCCTGGCGGATCCCTGGGGCGGCATGGCGATCCCTCCTTCGGTGTGACCGGCGGGGCGGCGGCGCTCCCTGCTTCCAGGCTCCGCCCGTGCCGGGCGCGGCGCACGCCCGCCCGGTGCGGCCTGCTCCCGGGGCGGAGAACGCCACCGGTGGGCCGCATGAAAGCGGCCCACCGGGGCAGGCGCCCGGGCGACCGCACCGGACGCACTCGCGTCGGCGCCGCCCCGTTCGACCGGCCGGTGACCGAGTCTGTCGGGCCGGGCGGTCACGGAGCAGGTCCGCGAACGGGCAGGAGGTGATCCGACGATGGTCTGGGTGCTCTTGTTGGTGATCGCGGCGATCGTGCTCGGACTGATCGGCGCGGTCGTCCATGGCCTGGTGTATCTGCTGGTCATCGGCGTGGTGGTGTTCCTCGCGGCCCTTGTCCTGGCCGCCGTCCGGGCCCGGCGCGCCGGTCGGCCACCGACCCGCTGACCGGGCCGGAGAGGCGAGGAGCCGCAGGTCGGTTCGCACGGACACCGCGCAGCCGCCCGGACGGACAGGGGCGGCCGGAGGAGGACACGATGGAGCAACGGGGACGGAAGGTGCTCGCCGGGAGCGGGGACGGAGCGCGCCGGGAGCACGCGCCGCCGGCAACCTCACCCAGGTCTGCACCGGCTGACGTCCGGTTAGGGTGGGTTCATGTCCACCCGTCTGATTCTCGCCACCCGCAACCAGAA
>NZ_JBSFNM010000115.1:0-12672 GCF_053587085.1 Kitasatospora sp. NPDC003701 | reverse complement strand
GCACCTCGCGCTCGCGCTGGGTCAGCCGGTCGAGGTCCCCGCCGGTGGACGAGGACACCCGTATGAGGAACCGGCGGCACTCCGGCGAAGCCCCATCCGGCACCGCATGGGAACCGCGAGCCGTAGACCGGAAATTCTTCGGCGTGGGCCGGTGAGGGACCGTCATTCTGGGCAGTGGGAACCGAAGAATTTCCCGTCCCCCGTCACGGCTGGTGTGCTCGGTGGAGCCGTCCTGCCGCAGGCGTGAGCGACGTCGGTGGGAGGGCCCGGAGACAGCACGCTCCGTCAGAACGCCGTGCGGGTGTCGCTGCGGGTGTCGCCGACCGGGATGCGCTCGTCGTGGAGCCCGGCCCGGGCGGTGCGGCGCCACGGGCGGGCGTGGCGATGTCCTCGTCCTGCGAGTCGAGGTCGATGTCCGCGATCGCCAGGGCGGGGCGTCCGTCGGCGGGCGGGCCCCTACGGGGTGGGGCCGGGGGTGGTTCACCGGGGAGGGCGGTTTCCGAGGCCGGGGGCGGTTCGTGCCCGTTCGGACACCGGGCCGCTGCGTCGGTGTGCAGGGGTTGCGGCTCCCCGCTGCCCTTTCGCCCGACGGCCTGGACGGGCCGGGCGGCCACGATCAAGCATCGGGTGACTCCTCGTCACATCGCCGCCCCCGCGGCGCTGCCGCCGCTGCCGATTCCATGGAGGACCGCCGTGCACCATCGTTCCCGTCCCACCGCCAGGGCGCTCGGCGCGGGCGCCGCCCTGAGCCTGGCGCTGGCGCTCACCCTGTCCGCCTCCCCCGCCCTGGCCGCGCCGCCCGGGCCGCCGGGCCCGAGTGCCGATCCCGATCCCGTCCCCGGCCTGGTGGCCGGGGAGGGCACCGCCGCCCCGCAGTTGGTGACCGGGCTGGCCGAGGCGGCTCCCGGCGGTCCGGGCGAGGCGGCCCGGGCCCATCTCGCGGCCCACCCCGACCGGTACCGGGTCGACCCGGGGCAGCTGACCGAGCTCGCGGTCGAGCGCACGGCCGAGGGCCGGCACACCGTCAGGTTCCAGCAGGTCCACGGCGGCATACCGGTGCTCGGCGGGCAGTACCTGGTCCGCCTCGTCGGCGCGGGCGCCGGCCAGCGGGTGGAGTCGGTCGGCGGCAAGTACTTCACCGGGCTGACCGCGCCGACCACCGCCGCCGTACCGGCCGCGACGCTGCGCAGGCTGGCGCTCGACTCGCTCACGGACCCGCGTGCCCGGTCCGGCGCCACCGCCGAGGACCACGGCCTGGTCGTCCTGTCGGGCGGCGGCGGGCGGCTGGCCCAGCACTTCACCGTGCGCGCCACCGACCCGGCGAGCGGGGGCCCGCTGGTCCGCGAGGTCTACGTGGACGCCACGCGCGGCGTGGTCGCCCTCGCCCACGACGCCCCGAGCCCGTACCAGGCCGAGGGTTCCGGTGCGGGTACCGGTGCGGCTCGTGCCGCGGCCGCCCCCGCGGCCTCGGGATCCACCGCCGAGCCTGCCACCGGGACCGCCCCGGACCTGCTCGGCCGTACCGTGCCGGTGAACATCGCCCGCCAGCCGGACGGGAGTTACCAGCTCGTCGACCTCAGCCGGACCACCAGCGTCTCCACGTACGACGGGACCGGGCGGGACTACCGGGAGTTCGGCGGGCTGCCCGCCGACCTCCTCCCGGTCACGTCCCCCGGTCCGGACTTCCCGGCCGCCACCGGCACCAGCGGCGCCACCGACGCGCACCTCAACGCCGGTACCGTGTACGACTTCTACCGCAACCGGCTCGGCCGGGACGGCCTGGACGGCAAGGGCAGCCCGATCACCTCCGTGGTGAACGTGAGCAACGGCGGCGCCCCCTTCCCGAACGCCTCCTGGGACGGGCGGAAGATGGTCTACGGCAACGGCGACGCCAAGTACCGCCAGTTCGCCGTGGCCCTCGACGTGGCCGGTCACGAGATGACCCACGGCGTCATCCAGCACACCGCCGACCTGAACTACGCCGGGCAGTCCGGTGCGATGAACGAGGCGTTGGCCGACTACTTCGGCAACGCCATCGAGGTGACCGCCCGCGGCATCGCGATGACCGACCCGAAGGCCGCCCTGCTCGGCGAGAGCCTGTGCCGCACCGGCACCCCCGAGGAGTGCGCGAACCGCCGGCTGGACGACCGCCGCACCACCGTGAACGACTACCTCGGCGCCGGGCTGGAGCTCGACAACGGCGGCGTGCACCTCAACTCCACCATCTTCGGCGGCGCGCTGTGGGACATCCGGCGCACCCTCGACCCGCTCGCCGCCGACCGGCTGGTCTACCGCGCGCTCGCCGAGTACCTCACACCGCTGGACGACTTCGTCGACGGCCGCAACGCCGTCCTCGCCGCCGGCCGCTCCCTCGACCTCAGCCGGTCCGAACTCCGGTCCGTGGCAGCCGCGTTCGACGCCCACGGGATCCGGGCCGGTTGGCAGAGCCGGCTCGACACGGACAGTCGCCCGCTGCTGCGCGGGGCCACCGCCCCGACCGGGCCCGCCGCGGGCGGGGGCCACTGGGTGATGGGCAACACCAACCCGAACGGCCAGGGCGGGTTCATCCTGTACACCGGATCCACCACCGCCCCCGGCGCCCCCACCCGGCTCAGCCCGGAGGACGACCGCATGCACGGGTGGGCCGCCACCGACGGCACGTCCGCCGTCTGGCTGGCGATCGGGCCCGACGCCACCGGCGCCTGGGGGACGGAGGTGCTGACCCGGTCACTGTCCGGCGGCCCGATCCGCAGCCTGTTCCAATCGGCGACCAAGTCGCCGGTCAGCGTGCGGATCTCCGGCGGAGACATCGCCTTCGTGGTGCGCGACGGCGAGAGCAACAGCGGTACGGTCCTGCTCTCCCGCGACGGAGCCCCGCCGGTGGAGCTCCCGCTGCCCGAGGGCCACACCATCTCGCCGTTCGCCAACGAGTCCCTCACCCTCAAGGACGGCCTGCTCGGCTGGATCGAGACGTGGACGGACGGGGCGGCGACCGTCCAGGCGCCGACGGTCTACTCGATCGCCACCGGCCGGGTCGGCGCGCAGTACACGGTGAGCACTCCCACCGGCACCAACCCGCCCGTCCTCACCTCCCCGACGCTCGCGGGCGGCCGGCTGCTCTGGCTGCAGAGCGCGGCCGATCCCACCTCCGGCGGGGACACCATCCGGTCCGGCGCCCTCGACGGCTCCGGCGTGAGCGACCTGCTGCCCGGCAGTTCGCCGTACACCCCGGCGGGCCTGGAGTTCACCGCCACCGACCAGGCCGTGACCTTCCAGCACCGCGGCGCCAAGCCGAGCGGTGGTTGGTCGAACGCCGCGCTTCCCAAGCTGTACCAGCTGCCGGTCACCGGCGGCACCCCCGTGCGGGTCTCCTGCAACCGGGGCACCCAGTTCCACCCCGCCGCCGACCAGGGCGCCCGGGTGGTCTGGCTGGACGCCACCGCCGGCCGCAACGACCTGGTGGCCCGCAACCAGCCGGCCAAGGCCTGCTGACCCGTCCGGCCCGCTCGTTCGTCCGCCCCCCTGCCGGTACCCGCCGGCAGCGGGGCGGACGACGCTCCGCGACCGTGCCGGCGCACCCCGCTCGGTACCGCGCGGCGGAAGGCCTGGGACCGGACGCAGGAGATTCTTCGGCGTCGGCCGGTGAGAAGCCGTCAGTTCAGGGGGCCGGGACCGCAAGATTTCCCGTCACCTTGGGGCGGAGCACGGGCGCGGGGTGACAACAGACGAGATCACCGAGGGGACGGAAGGATCCGGCGCAGGACCCCTAGGCTGGGGTGCACGCGGCACCGCCGGGGGCGGGCCGTGCCGGAAGAGCAGCGAGCCGAGGAGCCAGGCATGACGAGTCGCAGGGTGGTTGTGACGGGGGCGACCTTCCCGGAGCAGGTGGTGCGGACGTTGGAGGCCGGCGGCTTCACCGTCGAATCGATCCCGGGTGACCTGGACGAGGACAAGGTGGTCCAGGCCCTGCACGGCGCCTGGGGCTACGTGCTGGGCGGATCGGAGGTGATGTCCAGGCGCGCCTGGGAGCAGTTGCCGGACCTCGCGGTGGTCTGCTTCATGGGCACCGGCTACGGCTCCTTCATCGAGCTGCCGGAGGGCGACTCCCCGACCCGGTTCAGCTACACCCCGCACGCCAACGCGGTGGCCGTCGCGGAGTTCACCATCGCCCACATGCTCGACCTGGTCCGCGGCGTGACCCGCCGCGTGGCGGGCGTGCAGGCCGGGGTGTGGAGCGAGGACGCGACCCCGTCACTGGTCGGCGCCCGGCTCGGGGTGGCCGGCATGGGACACATCGGCCGGGAGGTGGCCCGGATGGCGCACGCCGCGTTCGGGATGGAGGTGCTGCACTGGAACCGCACCCACCGCCCGGAGTTGGACGAACTGCCCTACACGGCGGTCTCCTCGCTGGACGAGCTGTTCGAGGCCGCCGACGTGGTGACGCTGCACTTCCCCCACCTCCCCGGGGTCAACGACGGGTTGATCGGTGCCGACCAGCTGACCGCGCTCGGCCCCGACGGATTCCTGATCAACACGGCCCGCGCCGCCCTGGTCGACCCGGCGGCACTGCGCACCGCGCTGGCCGAGGGCCGGATCGCCGGCGCCTCGATCGACGGCTACTACACCGAGCCGACCCCCGACCCGGCCGAAGACCCGTACGGGCTGCTGGAGTTCGTGCCGGAGCGACTGCTCGTCACGCCGCACTGCGCCTACCTGAGCACCCAGGCGATCCGGCGGATGGCCGACATGGCGGCGGAGAACCTGCTCTCCGTGGCCCGCGGGGACGAGCCCCCGTACGCGGTGACGGCCGGCTAGGCAGGTGTCCCGGTAGCGCACGGGCGCTCGCCCGACTGCTCGGCGGCACGGTCCTCCTGCCGTTGCCGCCACCGGGGAGGCGGCAACGGCAGGAGGACGGGTGCTCCCGCGGTCCGACGTGGTGTCAGGTGCGAACGGCCGCCCGGCCGGCGCGGACACCCGTACGGCGACGCAGGCGGGTGGCCGCGTGGGCGGCCGTCAGAGCGAGCACGGCGACCTCGCAGGCGAGCGCGGCAGGCCCGAACCGGCTGTGCCACTGGGCGACTTCACTCACCAACTGCACGGGAGCGAGGCTGCCGGACAGCAGGTCGCCGGTGAGCGCGGTCGCCGCCGTCGCGGCACCCGCGATCCAGGCCCACGGCGCGCCGCGGAGGGCGAGGGCCGCGCCGAGGAACAGGCATAAGGCGGCGAGGGCGGTGACCACGGAGACGGCCGGGCTCTGGCCCCAGTGGGCGACCACGAGCGGCAGGTGGAGTGCGCCGGTCGCCAGGAGGGCCGCGGCGGCCGGCCACCGTAGCGGCGGGCGTTGCTCGCGGGGCCGTGCCCGCGACAGCACCCGCGTCGGCGGGCAGGGGGCGGAGTCGGGCGAAGGCTCCGTGTCGTCACTCCGTGCCGGGGATCCGGTCGGCCGGTCGGCGGCCGGAGCGGGTCGGAGGAGCTGGGCGAGATGGGCGACATCGGCCACCGGGCGCAGCGACGCGGCCGTGTGGAGGGCCGCGTGGATGCCGCTGTCGGCCTCGATCGCCAGGAGGGCGGTGAGGTGGGCGACGTCGCCCGTGGGTCTGGTGAGGACGGCGGCGCGCAGGATCCGGTCGGCGCCGGCGCGGTCGCGGGGACGCAGGAGGACCAGAAGGCGGACCAGGTCCTCGACCGGCCGGGACGCGACCGCCTGGTGGAGGACCGGGGCCAGGGTCGGCGTGTGGGCGGGGTTCAGGTGGCAGAGCAGGTCGGCGACCTCCTCCACCGGCCGGCTCGCCGCGGCGCTCATCATCGCCGCCGCGAGGTCACCGCCGAGCGGGACGGGAGGCGGCGGGGCCACCCGTCGGGGGACGGGCGCGAGGTCGGGGCCGGACACGGCACCCGCCTCCGAGACCGGCAGGGGGATGGCCGGGGAGTGAGTCATCAGGATCTCCTGGGTAGGGGAACGGGCCGGCGGCACGCCGGGAGGGCGGCTGCGGTCGACGACCGCACCGTCTGAACGGATCTGCCCGATCCAAGCCTGTGCCCCATTACGCCAAGTGCCACTCCGGGCGATCATTCGGGCGACCCGCGCACCGAGCCGCTGCGGCACGGTGGAGTTCCCCGCGGCGGTCCCGTTTCTCCGCCCGCCTCCCGAGGCCGTCTCGGCTCGCCGATCGCCCATCGGCGAGGGTCTACGCCTGTCCGCCGTCCCAGTCGAGGCGTAGTACGGCGACATCGTCGGTGTGTCGGCCGGCGTTCAGGACGTGGGTCTCCTTGATGAGGAGGTCGACGTGGGCGGCGGGGTCCGTCCGCGGCAGGTTCCCGATCAGAGTGAGCAGTCCTTCGACGCCGAGCCGCTCACCCGTCGCGCCGTTGTGCCCCTCGGTGAGGCCGTCGGTGTACATGGTCAGGGCTGCCCTGGCCGGAAGCGGGATGACCGTGGGAGGCCAGCTGCGCAGCTCGGGGACTATGCCCAGAGCGATGCCGTGGGCGGCGGTCACCTCGCCGGTGCCCTCGGGTGTGGTGAGGAGGGGTTCGTGGTGGCCGGCGAGGTGGAGGGTGGCGGTGGCCGCGTTCTGGTCGAGGGTGAGGAGGGTGCAGGTGGCGAACATCGACGGGCTTCCGCGCTCGGCGACGAGGATGCGTTCCATCAGGTGGAGCAGGTCGCCGCCGCGGTGGCCACCGAGCACGAGCGAGCGCCAGGCGATGCGCAGGAGGACGCCGAGGGCGGCGGCGTCGGGACCGTGCCCGCTGACGTCGCCGACGACGGCGTGCAGGAGGCCGTCGTCGCCTTCCACCACGTCGAGGAAGTCCCCGCCGAGCAGAGCCCTCGCCGCACCGGGGAGGTAGCGGGCAGTCACCGTGACCGTGGAGGTGTCGAGGATGGGCGGGGGCAGCAGTCCCCGCTCCAGGCGGGCGTTCTCCTCCGCGCGCAGGCGGGTGGCCTGGGCCTCGCTGCTGGCGCGTTCGGTTTGGCAGCGGTAGACGGCGTAACGGACCGTGCGGTGCAGCAGGTCGGCCTCGACCTTTCCCTTGACGAGGTAGTCCTGCGCACCGGCGGCCATCGCCTCGGTACCGGCCCGGGCTTCCGAGAGACCGGTCAGGACGATCACCGCGGTGTGTGGGGCCAGGGCCCGGACGGCGGTGACGGCTTCGGTGCCGGACACGTCGGGCAGGTGCAGGTCGAGGAGGACGCAGTCGACGGGGCTCGTGGCCAGCGCGGTCCGCGCCTCGGCCAGGGTGGTGCGGGTGGTCAGCTCGAAGCGCAGCCCCGTGTCGTGCAGGAGTTCCTCCACGAGCAGGGCGTCCGCCCGGTCGTCCTCGATGAGGAGGATGCGGTAGAGCGGTTCGTCCTGGACTGCTCCGGGGGCGGCTACCGAGGTCGTGGTCATCGTGCCCGCCCGGCGTCGACACGGACGGCCTCCGGCCCCGCGAGGGCGTCCACGCCCGCCGGGGCCTCGGCGGCGAGGGTGAAGGTGATACGGGTCCCCCGCGTGTACTGCGGGTCGACGGAGATGGTCCCGCCGTGGAACTCGACGATCTTCTTGCACATGGCCAGGCCGATGCCGCTCCCGCTGTAGGCGTCCTTGGTGTGGAGCCGCTGGAAGATCACGAAGACCTTCTCGGCGAACTCCGGTGCGATGCCGATGCCGTTGTCGGTGACCGCGAACCGCCACAGCTCGCCCTCGCGCTCGGCCGAGATGTCGATCCGCGGTTCCTCGCCGGGGCGGCGGAACTTGACGGCGTTGCCGATCAGGTTCTGCCAGAGCATGCCCATCTGGGTGGGGTCGGCCGCCAGCGTCGGCAGCGCGCTGCGGGTGACGGAGGCGCGGGACTCCTCGATGCCCACGCTGAGGGCCGAGACGGTCTGATCCACCACCGCGTCGAGGTCGACGCTGCGGTACGTCTGGTGGACGCGGCCCACGCGGGAGAAGTCGAGCAGGTCGTTGATCAGGGTCTGCATGCGGTTCGCGCCGTCGACCGCGAACTCGATGTACTGGTCCGCCCGGGCGTCGAGCTGCCCGCCGTAGCGGCGCTGGAGCAACTGGGTGAAGCTGGAGACCTTGCGCAGCGGTTCCTGCAGGTCGTGCGAGGCCACGTAGGCGAACTGCTCCAGTTCGGTGTTGGAGCGCTGGAGGTCCGCCGCCTGCTCGTCCAGGCGCAGGCGTGCCTCCTCGGTGAAGGCCAGCTCCTGTACGAGGCGACGGCGCATGGAGTCGATCCCCGTGCTCAGTCGGCGCAGGTCCGCGGGGCCGGTGGCGGTGATGGGGTGGCCGAAGTCGCCGCCGGCGACGGCACGGGCGTCGGCCCCGAGTTGCTCCAGCGGAGCGGTGATGCCGCGGCGCAGCCCCTCGAAGGCCAGCACCGTGAGGGCCACGATCACCGCGGCGATCGCGCTGAACACCCAGTTCCTCAGCCGCGTCACGGCGGCCAGGTCCTGCCGTGCCCCGGCGCGCTCCGCGCGCAGCCGCTCCTGCTGGTCGAGCAGGGCCGTCCGCAACCCGTCGAAGGCGCTCTTGCCCTCCGCGGCGCGCTCGGTGAGCAGCGGCGAGGGCGTGCCGGGCGCCGAGGCGGCGATCGGCCGGGCGATCCTCTCCTGCCACGTCGAGATCGCCGCGCGAATGTCCGCCAGGTCGCCGAGCGCGGCGGTGTCGTCCTTGAGCAGTGCCGCGAGCTGCGTGCTCTGGGTCTCCTGCTCGACCAGCCCTTCCTGATAGGGCTTGAGGAACTCCGGGTTGCCGGTGAGCCCGTAGCCGCGGATGCCGGTCTCCTGGTTCAGCAGGGCGGATTCCAGGCGGAACGAACTGCTCAGGGCGGGCGATCTGGTGTCCACCAGGTCGTCGTTGATCGACGTCGTCCGCGCGAGCACCCACGCTCCCGTCACACCGAGCAGGGCGAGGACCACCAGGGAGACGGCGGCGCCCACACGAAGCCATCGCCGTGTCGTCCACGAGGAGAATCGCCGTCTCCGCGCGAGCCTGTCGTTGCCGGTCATCGTCCGCACCCCTCCTCGGTGACAGCCGCGTCCAACGCGGCGCAGCGCACACTGTAGAGGGCGTTCGACAATGCTTGTTGTCGTGGTGTCGATCAGGGGCCTAAAGTGCGCGTATGCCTGGCAAGAACTTCGTACTGCGCACCACCGCGCCGGAAACGGCCGCGGTCGCGGAGGCGGCGGTCGCCAACCTTGCACGGCGCCTCACCCGTCAACTGCTGGAAGACCCTTCGCCGTCGACGGCGCGGGATCCGGCACAGGCGCTGGGCCTGCTGCACGTGCTCGACCAGCTCCAGCACGCCACCGAACGCCTCCGGGAACAGGCGGCCGCTGCCGCGGCCCGGGCCGGCGCCGGGTATCCCCAACTCGGTTCCGCCTGCGGCATGACCCGCCAAGGTGCCCGCCGCCGCTGGCCGGGGATCTTCCACCACTCGCACGACCAACCCGCGGAGCGCCCGATGATGACCTCCCCCGCCCGCCCCGTCGACGTCCTGCTCGTCGAGGACGACATCGCCGATGCCATGCTCATCGAGGAGGCCCTGGCCGAGCGGGGGGCCCGCAACCTGGTTCAGGTCACCGACGGCCTCGCCGCGCTGGAACACCTGCGCGCGCCCGGCAGTGTCCGCCCCGACCTCATCGTCCTCGACCTCAACATGCCCCGGATGAACGGCCGTGACCTCCTGAAGGTGCTGAAGAGCGACGAGAGCCTGCGGACCATCCCGGTGGTCGTCCTCACCACGTCGTCCGCTCCCGACGACGTCAACGGCGCCTACAGCAGCCACGCCAACGCCTACGTCACCAAGCCTGTCAACCTGGAGGAGTTCGAGCGCGCCGTCCAGAGCATCGACGCCTTCTACCTCGACACCGCCACCCGTCCGCCCCGCACCTGAGCCCGGTCGCGTCCGGGCCGGCCGCGGCGGCGTCAGAGGTCGAGATCGAGCAGGGCGTTGGCCAGCACCTCGGTCGGGGCCGGGTGGATCCAGTACGGGACTCGGGCCAGGGTGGGCACGTCGATCCCGAGGCTCATCGCGACGACCGCCGGCTGGATCACGGTGGCCGCCTGCGGGCCGAGGATGTGGGCGCCCAGCAGACGGCGGGTGCCCCGGTCGGCGATCACCTTGCAGAACCCGGTGGTGTCCTCCAGCGCCCAGCCGTAGGCGACGTCCGCGTACCGGCGGACGGCGGTCGTGCAGTCGAGGCCCTGCTCCCGGCACTCCTGCTCGGTCCGGCCCACCTGGGCGATCTGCGGACGGGTGAAGACCGCGGCGGGGACGGCGTCGTGGCTGGTGGCCGTCGGGTCGCCGGGGTGCTGCAGGTTGTGCGCGACCACCCGCGCCTCCCGGTTCGCCACGTGCTTGAGCGGGAAGGGCGTGCACACGTCCCCGAGGGCGAACACGCCCGGCGCGGTGGTGCGCTGGTGGGCGTCCACCACGATGCGGCCGTCCTCCCGCAGGGCGATGCCGGCCCGGCCGGCGTCGATGGTGTCGCTGTTGGGGGTGCGGCCCACCGCCACGAGCAGGGTGTCGGCCTCGACCACCGAGCCGTCGTCCAGCAGCAGGCGCAGCCGGCCCGGCTCTCCTTCCAGGCCGGTCGGTTCGACGCCGGTGCGCACGTCGAACCGCGAGCGGGCGATGCGGGTGTACGCCCGGGACACCGACTCGTCCTGCGGCGCGAGCAGGGTCCCGTGCTTCTCCACGATCGTGATCCGGCTGCCCGCGGCGTGGAAGACGTGGGCGAGTTCGGCGGCGATGTAGCCGCCGCCGAGCACCACCAGGTGCGGCGGGGGCGTCCCGAGCCGCATCACGGTGTCCGAGGTCTCGTAGGGCAGCCCGCTGTCCCGCACGATCGGCGGGACCACCGGACGGCTGCCGACCGCCACCACGACCTGGTCCGCCTCGAGGCGCACCTCGCCCCGCGGCCCCTCCACCACCAGCGTCCGCTCGCCCGTGAAGCGCGCCCGGCCGCGGTGGACGGTGACGAAGTCCGACTCGCGCCTGCCCTGCTCGCCGTCGGCCGCCTGCCGGTCGAGGCGCCCGAACACGCGGTCGCGGGCGTCCGACCAGCGCAGGCCTGCCAGGGTGGCGTCGACGTCGAAACGGCCGGCTTCGCGCACGCCGTCCGCGACGTCCGCGGTGTGGGCGAGCATCTTGCTGGGGATGCAGCCCCGGTTGAGGCAGGTGCCGCCGAACGGCCCCTGGTCGACGACGGCGACGTCCAGGTGGGCGAAGCGGTCGTCGATCACCGCGTTGCCGGACCCGGCTCCCAGGACGACAAGATCGTGGTGTCGCATGCTCGGAGGCTACCCCCGCGAGCCGGGCCGATGCCGGAGCGCGGGGCCCGCTCCGCCGCGGCGGTGCGCTCCCGAGTGGCGGTGGGCGGGCCACTCGGGTGAGTGGCCCGCCCACCGCCACTCGCGCCGGCGGCCGCCCGGCGTCGGCGGTGCGCCACGGGCCGGTGGGCCGGGAGCACGCCCCCGTCCGGTCAGCGCTTGCGCCAGAGCGTCCAGCCCTGCGCCGTGTTGACCTTCTCGACGTACCACTCGGCGGGGTGCTCCGGCCAGTACCCGTCGGAGGCCTTGCCCTCCGGGGCCGGCGGGGTGACCAGGGCGGTCGCCTCGGCGGGGACGGGCTGCCAGCGCGGGTCCCGGTACCAGACCCGGCCCTGGTAGACCTCGAAGGCCTGGGCGTTGCGCAGGCCCCCGTCCACGTCCCAGGCGAACACCACCTTGTCCGTGGGCTTGATCCCGGAGGCCTTGGTGAAGCCGGTCGCCAGCGGCTTGCGGTAGTTGGCGTGCGGGTAGGCGACCTGCTCGGTGATGGTGGCGGTCGCGAAGCCGGCGAACAGCGCGAGCGAGAGGCCGACCGCCCAGAACACCCGGCGCCCGCCGGCGACCAGGAGCAGCACCACCGCGCCCAGGACGACGAACGCGGCGGCGGACGAGCGCATGACGTTCAGCCGCATCCAGTCGGCGGCCAGGAAGGTGACGTCCGGCAGGGCCCAGCCGATGAACAGCTTGGTGGTGAGCGCCGAGCCGGCGGACCAGACCACCAGCTTGCCGAGGAGCAGGGTGAGCCCGACCGTGGCGGCCGCCGCCCGGCCGAGGCCGCGTCGGCCGGAGCGGCAGAGGACGGCGACGCCGACGACGAAGGCCGCCGGGACGAGGTAGGAGAGGTAGCGGGCGTAGACCCAGTCGTCGACCCGCCCGTCGTCCGGCAGCGCGGCGGCGGAGGCCAGCGCGGTGCCGACGAGCAGCGCCACCATCACGCCGCCGACGATCCGGTGCGGGCGCGGGAAGCGGCTGGTGAACAGCGCGTACAGGCAGACGACGACGGCCAGGCCGCCGATGCCCCAGGTGGAGACGATGAAGTACCAGATCTGGCCGGCCACCCTGGTCAGCGTCATCTGGGTCTTGTCGGGGTCGGTGAGGCCCTTCCACAGGAACCCGCCGACGTCGCTCGCCCCCGCCGTGAACTGCGCTTCGAGCCACCGGTCCAGCAGCTTGGAGCCGAGCACACCCGCTCCGAGCACGCCCAGGCCCGCCGCGGTCGTCCGCCAGGGGGCCCAGCGCAGCACCAGGACGCCGACGAGGACGACGGCGGTGAGGGCGACCACGACGCCGCCGCGGTCGTGGGTGGCCATCGAGTAGGCGGCGGCCGCGCCGGTGCCGGCCGCGTACCAGGAGC
>NZ_JBSFNM010000114.1:0-12741 GCF_053587085.1 Kitasatospora sp. NPDC003701 | reverse complement strand
CACCCGGTCCCCCGCACCCACCGACACCGCACCACGCGTCAGCGCCCACAACGGACCCACCACACCCGCATCACCCAACGCCTGCACCAGCAACAACGTCCCCGCCACCCCGGCAGCCAGACGACCCTCCCCACCCACAACCCGCTCGTCCAACGCCAACAGCGACAGCACACCCGCCACTTCACCCACACCGGCCAACCGCTCGGCCAGACCCGCACGGTCCAGCGTCCGGAGGGGGAGGTTGATCACCTCGATCTCGTGGTGTCCGCCACGCAGAGCGCTGACACAGGAGTCGATCCAGGCCGCGTCACGCTCGTCGGCGTCCTCGGGCGCCACGACGATCCACCGGCCCGGCAGCGCGTCATGCGCGCTCTCGGAGAGCGCCTCCCAGGTGACGCGGTAGCGCCAGTGGTCGGTCGCGGACTGCTCGCGCACCCGCTGCCGGTACGAGGACAGCACCGGCAGAACCTCGCCCAGCGACTGCGCCTGCTCCTCGTCGACACCCAACGCCGCACTCAGCCCGGCCAGGTCACCACGCTCCACGACCTCCCAGAACCGGCCGTCCACCGCATCCGACGACAACCGCTCCGACGCCTGCAACGGCCGCTCGGAGGCCTCCAGCCAGTAGCGGCGGCGCTGGAACGCGTACGTCGGCAGATCCACCCGGCGCGCACCCGTGCCCTCGAACAGGGCAGGCCAGGCGACCGGGGTGCCGGTGGCGTGCAGACGGGCCACGGCCTCGACCACGGTGCGGGCCTGGTCACGGTCCTTCCGCAGGGCCGGCACCACGGCACGGGCCGGACCGTCCTGCGGCAGACACTCCGCGACCATCCCCGCCAGCACCGCGTCCGGACCGACCTCCAGGAACGTCCCCGCACCCAGATCCAGCATCGTGGCGACGGCATCCGCGAAACGCACCGCTCCACGGACCTGACGCACCCAGTACCCCGGATCCGTCCACAACTCCGACTCCACCCGGCCCGTCACCGTCGACACCAACGGCAGCACCGGCTCCCGCAGGTCCAGGCCCGACACGACCGCGCCGAACTCCTCCAACATCGGATCCATCAGACCCGAATGGAACGCATGACTGACCGTCAGAGACTTCGTACGGAAGCCACGCTCGGCGAGCACCGCCGCCACCGCCACGACCTGCTCCTCGTGTCCCGAAAGCACCAGCGACGTGGGGCCGTTGACCGCCGCCAGCCACACACCCTCCGTGCCGGCCAGCAGCTCCCGCACCTCCTCCTCGGGCGCGCCGACCGCCACCATCGCCCCACCCTCGGGCAGCGCCTCCATCAACCGCCCACGCGCCACGACGAGCACGCACGCGTCCTGCAGGGACAGCACGCCCGCCACATGGGCAGCGGCGATCTCCCCGACCGAGTGACCCGCCAGCACACCAGCCGACACGCCCCACGACTCGAACAGCCTGAACAGGGCGACCTCGAGAGCGAAGATCGCGGGCTGCGCGAAACCGGTGCGGTGAACCGACTCGTCCGACGGCAGATCCACCCCCAGCTCCGCACACACCTCGCCATACGCCTGGGCGAACACCGGGAACAACTCGCTCAGCTCACGACCCATCCCCGGCCACTGCGAACCCTGACCCGAGAACACCACCCCCAGCCGACCCGCCACCACAGTCGAGACATCCGCCGACCCCGACACCAAGTCCCCAAGACGGGACAGGAGTTCCTCACGATCAGCCGCGACCACGGCCGCACGCTGCTCGAAGAGCGAGCGCGACGTCACGAGCGAGAACCCCGCGTCCAGAACACCAAGCCCCGGATCCGCCATGAGCCGCTCCAGCAGTGCAGCGGCCTGGCCCCGCACCGCTTCCTCGGACTTGCCCGACAGCACCAGCGGCACCACCGGGAGTTCGACGCCCTCCTCGACCGCCACCTCGACAGGCGCCTCGGCCTGCTCCAGGATCACGTGCGCGTTCGTCCCGCTCACACCGAACGACGACACCGCCGAACGACGCACACGGTCCACCTGCGGCCATGCCCTGCTGTCCGTCAGCAGCTCCACAGCGCCGGAGGCCCAGTCGACCTCCTTCGACGGCTCGTCCACGTGCAGCGTCCGCGGAAGCACACCCTCCCGCATCGCCATCACCATCTTGATCACACCCGCCACACCCGCGGCCGCCTGCGTGTGACCGACGTTCGACTTCAACGACCCCAACCACAGGGGACGTTCGGCATCACGGTCCTGACCGTAGGTCGCCAGCAGCGCCTGCGCCTCGATCGGATCCCCCAACCGGGTGCCCGTCCCGTGCGCCTCCACCGCGTCCACATCACCGGCCGACAGCCGCGCGTTCGCCAGCGCCTGGCGGATCACCCGCTGCTGCGACGGACCGTTCGGCGCCGTCAGACCATTGGACGCACCGTCCTGGTTCACCGCCGAACCCCGCACCACCGCCCGGACGTTGTGCCCGTTCGCCACCGCGTCCGACAGCCGCTCCACCAGGAGCACACCGGCACCCTCGCCCCAGCCCGTGCCGTCCGCCGCATCCGCGAACGCCTTGCACCGACCGTCGGCCGCGAGACCACGCTGACGCGAGAACTCCACGAACGCACCCGGGGTGGACATCACGGTCACACCGCCGGCGAGCGCCAGGTCGCACTCGCCCGACCGCAGCGCCTGCACGGCCAAGTGCAGCGCCACCAGCGACGACGAACACGCCGTGTCCACCGTCACCGCCGGACCCTCCAGACCCAGCACGTACGACACCCGGCCCGACATCACACTCGCCGTGTTCCCCGTCATCACATAGCCCTCCAGCTCAGCGGCTTCGTCCGCGCGCTCCATCAGGAGCGGGACGTAGCTCTGGCCGTTGGTGCCGACGAACACACCGGTGGCGCTGCCCTTCAGCCGGTCCGGCGCGATGCCCGCGCGTTCGAAGACCTCCCAGGAGGTCTCCAGCAGCAGCCGCTGCTGCGGGTCCATCGCCAGCGCCTCACGCGGCGAGATCCCGAAGAAGCCCGGATCGAACTCCTCGGCGTTCTGCAGGAACGCGCCTTCGCAGGCGTAGGACTTGCCCGGCACCTCGGGATCGGGGTCGTACAGACTGCCCAGGTCCCACCCCCTGTCCGTCGGGAACCCGGAGACCGCGTCGACACCGTCGGCGACCAGCCGCCACAGGTCCTCCGGCGAGCGGACCCCACCCGGGAAGCGGCAGCTCATGCCCACGATCGCGATCGGCTCGTCCACCGCACCGGCGACGACGCGAACGCCGGCCGGCGCGGCCGCGGAGTCCGGCCGGACGCCCAGCAGCTGGCCGCCGAGGTAGTCGGCCAGCGCCTCGGGCGTCGGGTAGTCGAAGACGAGGGTCGCGGGAAGACGCGCGCCGGTGGCCGTGGCCAGGCGGTTGCGGAGTTGGACCGCGGTCAGTGAGTCGAAGCCGAGCTCCTTGAACGCGCGGCGCTCATGGACGACGTCCGCCGATTCGTGTCCCAGGACGCCGGCGACCTGCGAGCGGACCAGGTCGAGGAGCTGCCGCTCCTGTTCGTCCCTGGCGAGGCCCCGCAGCCGGTCGGCGAGGGAGGCAGTGCCGGGGGCGCCGGGGGTACCGGAGGCGGCCTCGCGCAGCTTGCGCACCTGCGGCAGGTCCCCGACGAGCGGCGTGCTCCGCACACCGCTGAGCCGCTGTTCGAGCCGCGACCAGTCCACATCGGCGACGATCACGACGGTCTCGTCGTGATCCAGCGCCTGCTGGAGCGCCTTGATGCCGAGATCCGGCGCCATCGGCGGGATGCCGTTGCGGCTCAGCTGCTCCTGGACGGTCGCGCCGGTTGCCAGGCCGACGCCGCCCCAGGCGCCCCAGGCCACGGACGTCGCGGTGAGCCCGCGGGCCCGGCGGAACTCCGCGAGGGCGTCCAGGTAGGTGTTGGTGGGGGCGTAGTTGGCCTGCCCCAGCGACGGCAGCGTACCCACCAGCGAGGAGAACAGCACGAAGGCCGAGAGCTCACGGTCCCGGGTCGCCTCGTGAAGGTTCCAGGCCGCGGTGGCCTTGGAGCGGAGCACGGAGTCGAACCGCTCCAGGGTCAGCGAGTCCAGCATGCCGTCGTCCAACGCGACGGCGGTGTGCATCACCGCGGTGAGCGGGTGCTCGGCGGGGATGCCGTCGAGCAGCGCGGACAGCGCGTCGCGGTCGGCGATGTCGCAGGCCGCGACCGTCACCTTCGCGCCCAGCGCCGTCAGCTCACCCACCAGCTCCTCCGCACCCGGCGCCAGCGAACCACGCCGGCTGACCAGCAGCAGGTGTTCGGCTCCCTGGCCCGCCAGCCAGCGCGCCACATGACCACCCAGCGCACCCGTACCACCGGTCACCAGCACCGTCCCCGACGGACGCCACTCCCGCACGGCCGGGCGTCGGCCCAGGCCTGCCTCCACCACGCGGGGCACGAACGCGCCCGAGGCGCGAACGGCCACCTGGTCCTCCAGCTCACCGGCCAGCGCCGCGAGCAGCCCCGCCCGCACCGGCTGGTCGTCCGACCCCCGGACCACGTCGACGAGTCCGCCCCAGCGCTCGGAGTACTCCAGCGCCGCGACCCGGCCCAGGCCCCAGAGCTGCGCCTGTTCGGGGTCCAGCAGGTCGCCCTCCGCGCCGACCGACACCGCCCCCTGGGTCACCACCCACAGCGGAGCGGTCACGGCCCCGTCACCCAGTGCCTGCACCAGGACCACGGTCGCCGCCAGCCCGGCCGTCAGGGCGTCGCCGGCCACATGGCGGCCTTCCGCGGACGCCAGCAGCGAGAGCACGCCGTCGACCGGCCCGAACGCCGCCAGCCGTTCGGCCAGGTCGGCCCGGTCCGCCGTGGCCGCGTCGACCTCGACCACGACGGTCTCGGCACCGGCGCCCTCCAGCGCGCCCAGGCAGAACTTCACCGCATCTGCGTCGCCCTGGGTCCCCGTGACGACAAGCCACTTCCCTGACAGGGAGGCGGAGTTCGGGACAGCGGCGGTCCTCCAGGTGGTGCGGTAACGCCACCCGTCGACCGTCGACTCCTCCCGCACCTGCCGGCGCCAGGACGACAGCACCGGGAGGACCGCACCCAGCGACGCCTCCTGCACGCCGTCCAGCCCCAGCACATCCGAAACGGACGCCACGTCCGCCTGCTCCACCGCACGCCAGAACGCCTCGTCCACCGGATCCACCACGACAGCGCCGTCCTGCGGAGCCGACTCCAGCCAGTAGCGCCGGTGCTGGAAGGCGTAGGTCGGCAGGTCGACGCGGCGCGCGCCGGTTCCTTCGAAGAGGGTGGGCCAGCTGACCGGGGCGCCGTGAACGAACGCCTGCGCCAACGAAGCCGTCAGCCGCGCCGACCCGCCCTCGCCCCGGCGCAGGGTGCCGACCGCGACCGCCGTGGTGTCGGGGCCGGCCTCACCGATGACCTCCTCGATCGCCGGGACCAGCACCGGGTGGGGGCTGGCCTCCACGAACAGGCCGTGCCCCAGCGCGAGGAGCCCTTCCACACCTGCGCGGAACTCCACCGTCCGACGCAGGTTGGTGTACCAGTAGCCGGCGTCGAGTGCGGAAGTGTCGAGGAAGTCGCCCGTCACCGTCGACCAGAAGGGGACGGTACCGGAGACCGGGGTGATCCCGGCCAAGTCCCGCGCCAGGCCGGCTTCCAGGCCCTCGACCATGTGCGAGTGCGAGGCGTAGTCCACCGGGATCCGCCGCACCCGCACCCCACGACCCTCACACCAGGTGGTAAAGGCCTCCAGCGGCTCCGCCGGGCCGGACACCACCGTCGAAGCGACCCCGTTGACGGCGGCCACCGACACCTGACCGCCGGCCCACTCCTCCAACAGGCCCCGCACACCGTCGGCGCCCACGGCCACCGAGACCATGCCGCCCGAGCCGGCCAGGTCCCGTGCGATCGCCCGCGAGCGAAGGACGACCACCCGAGCGCCGTCCTCCAGCGACAGACCACCCGCCACCACGGCGGCGGCGATCTCGCCCTGCGAGTGACCCAGCACCGCCGCGGGTACCACCCCGAACGAACGCCAGACCTCCGCCAGGGACACCATCACCGCCCACAACACCGGCTGCACCACATCGACCCGGTCCAACCACGCCTCGTCGTCCGAGCGCACGATCGCGGTCAGTGACCAGTCGACCAGTCCACTCAGCGCCCGCTCGCACTCCGCCATCCGCGACGCGAACACCGCCGAGGAATCCAGCAGTTCACCCGCCATCCCCAACCACTGCGAACCCTGACCCGGGAACACGAACACCACACCACCGGCAGCACCCGACCCCGCAACCGACCCGGCCGAAACCAGACCACCGGAGGCCAACTCACCCAGACCGGTCAGCAGTTCACCGCGCTCCTCGGCCATCACCACCGCACGGTGCCCGAACACCGAACGCGAGGTCGCCAGCGAGAACGCCGCATCCAGGACACTCAGCCCCGGATCCGTGCCGAACCGCTCCAGCAGCGCAGCGGCCTGCGCCCGCACCGCCGCCTCGGACTTGCCCGAGACCACGACAGGAACCGCGGGAAGCACGGCCACGGTCTCCTCGACGGCCGGCACACCCGCCTCCGCCTGCTCCAGGATCACATGCGCGTTCGTGCCGCTCACACCGAACGACGACACCGCCGAACGCCGAGGACGATCCAGCTGTGGCCAAGCCTGACGCTCGGTCAACAGCTGAACGGAGCCCGCCGACCAGTCCACCTCCTTCGACGGCTCGTCCACGTGCAGGGTCCGCGGAAGCACACCCTCCCGCATCGCCATCACCATCTTGATCACACCCGCCACACCGGCGGCCGCCTGCGTGTGACCGATGTTCGACTTCAACGACCCCAGCCACAGCGGCAGTTCGGCGTCACGGTTCTGGCCGTAGGTCGCCAGCAGGGCCTGCGCCTCGATCGGGTCACCCAACCGGGTGCCCGTCCCGTGCGCCTCCACCGCGTCCACATCAGCGGGCGTCAACCGCGCGTTGGCCAGCGCCTGGCGGATCACCCGCTGCTGCGACGGACCGTTCGGCGCCGTCAGACCGTTCGACGCACCGTCCTGGTTCACCGCCGAACCCCGCACCACCGCCAGCACCTTGTGCCCATTGGCCACCGCGTCCGACAACCGCTCCAGCACCAGGACACCGACGCCCTCGGCCCAACCCGTGCCGTCCGCCGCGTCCGCGAACGCCTTGCACCGACCGTCCGCCGCAAGACCGCGCTGACGCGAGAACTCCACGAACGCACCCGGCGTCGCCATCACCGACACACCGCCCGCCAGCGCCAGCGAGCACTCCTGCTTGCGCAGTGCCTCGCAGGCCATGTGCAGGGTGACCAGCGACGACGAGCAACCCGTGTCGAGGCTGACCGCAGGCCCCTCCAGGCCAAGGGTGTAGGAAATGCGCCCGGACACGACGCAGCTGAGGTTCCCGGTGACCAGGTAGCCCTCGAGGGCGTCGGAGGCCTGCTTCACCGCGGACGCGTAGTCGTTGTACATGACGCCGGCGAAGACGCCGGTGTCGCTCCCCTGCACGGACAGCGGGTCGATGCCGGCCCGCTCGAAGGCCTCCCAGGACGTCTCCAGCAGCAGCCGCTGCTGCGGGTCCATCGCCAGCGCCTCACGCGGCGAGATCCCGAAGAAGTCCGCATCGAAGTCACCGGCGTCGTGGAGGAAGCCGCCGTCCCGGACGTACGACGCGCCGGAGCGGTCCGGGTCCGGGTCGTACAGGCCGTCCACGTTCCAACCGCGGTCCTCCGGGAAGCCGGAGACCGCGTCCACGCCGTCCGTGACAAGCTTCCAGAGGTCCTCGGGAGAGCGCACGCCGCCCGGGTAGCGGCAGCTCATCCCCACGATCGCGATCGGCTCCCGCGCCGACTCCTCAAGCTCGCGGACCCGCTCCCGGGCCTTCTGCAGGTCGGCCGTCATCCACTTGAGGTAGTCGACGAGCTTCTGTTCGTTCGCCATCGTTCATTCCCTTGCTTCGTGCCAGGTCAAGTAGCTGTGGGGGGAGGGGAGTCAGGATCGCCCGAACTGCTTGTCGATGAAGTCGAGGATCTCGTCGGGGGTCGCCGCGTCGAGCAGGTCGAGGGCGAGTCCCTCGTCGGTGTCGCCGTCCGCGCCGCCCGACCTGCCGGGTGCCGAGCCGCCGCGCGCCTCCCGGATCCTGGCGAGCAGGGCCTCCAGCCGCGCCTCGATCCTGCGGCCGCTCGACTGGTCGGTCGAGACCGTGGTGATCAGCGGGTCGAGCTTGTCCAACTCCGCCAGGACGAAGGAATCGGGGCTCGACTCCTCGTCCACCAGACGGCTGAGCAGGTAGTCCGACAGAGCGACGGCGGTCGGGTAGTCGAAGATCGCTGTCGCGGGCAGGCGCTGTCCCGTGGCCGCGCTCAACTGGTTGCGCAACCGGACCGCGGAGAGCGAGTCGAACCCGAGCTCCGAGAAGGCCGTGGTCGGCTCCACCGACGACGTCGACGCGTGGCCCAGCACGACGGCCACGTGTTCGCGTACCAACTCCACCAGCATACGTTGTTGATCAACCGGATTTGCCGCGACCAGTCGATCGCGCAGCCGCTGGGCCCGGTCCTCGCCCTGTTCCGACGCCTCGTCAACTCCCGCAGTCTGCTGGAGCGCACGGGCCGCTTCCGGGATCGCGCTGATCAGCGGGCTGTGGCGGACCGACGTGAACGCGGGCGCGAACCGCTCCCACGCCACATCCGCAACGGTCAGACAGGCCGCCTCCTCCCCGACGGCCTGCACCAGCAGGGCCACCGCCAGGGCCGGGGACATCTCCAGCACGCCCCGGCGCCGGAGCTGCTCCGCCACGGCCTCATCAGCGGCCATGCCCGAGCCGGCCCAGGCCCCCCAGGCCACGGACAGGGCCGGACGCCCTTCGAGCCTGCGCCGCTCGGCCAGCGCGTCCAGGAAGGCGTTCGCCGCGGCGTAGGCGCCCTGCCCGCCGCTCCCCCAGACGCCGGCGTTCGACGAGAAGAGGATGAAGGCGTCCAGCTCCCGGTCGCGCAGGAGGTCGTCGAGGTTCGCCGCCCCGGCCACCTTCGCCCGTGCGACACCGGCCAGATCGTCCACCCCGCAGTCGTCCAGCAGGGCCGACGATCCGTCACCCGCCGTGTGGACGGCCGCGGTGAGCGGGTGTTCGGCGGGGATGCCGTCGAGCAGTACGGACAGCGCGTCGCGGTCGGCGATGTCGCAGGCCGCGACCGTCACCTTGGCCCCCAGCGCCGTCAGCTCACCCACCAGTTCGTCCGCACCCGGGGCCAGCGAACCACGCCGGCTCACCAGCAGCAGGTGCTCCGCCCCCTGACCCGCCGCCCAGCGCGCCACATGACCACCCAGCGCACCCGTACCACCCGTCACCAGCACCGTCCCCGACGGACGCCACTCCCGCACCGGTGCCGCCTCGCCGTCACCGGGAGCCCGGACCAGCCGACGAGCGAACGCGCCGGACGACCGGAGCGCCACCTGGTCCTCGGCCCGGCCGTTGGCGAGCACACTGAGCAGCCTGTCCAGCGCCGCCTCGTCCGGCTTCTCCGGCAGGTCGATCAGCCCACCCCAACGTCCCGGGTGCTCCAGTGCGGCGACCCGCCCGAGCCCCCAGATCTGGGCCTGCTCCGGATCGATCCGGTCCGCCGAGCCGTCGACCAGGACGGCGTCCTGGGTCAGCACCCACAGCGGGGCGTCGACGCGTGCGTCGCCGAGTGCCTGCACCAGCAGCAGGGTCGCCGCCAGGCCGGCGGCCACGCCCACGTGACCGGGCACGGGTCGCTCGTCCAGGCCCAACAGCGAGATGACACCGGCGAATCCGCCTCCGGGCGCGGTCTCACCCGCCCCGGCTGCCCGGTCGGCGCCGACTGCCTCTACCGCTTCGGCGATCCGCCGGGCAAAGCCTGCCCGATCGGCACCGACAGCGCTCCCCGGGTCGAGTTCCAGCAACCGGACCTCACCGCCCGCGCTTTCCGCCGCCTCGACGACGGCGTCCGCCCATCCGGCATCGGCCACCCCGGGAGCCGCCACCAGCAGCCACGTGCCGGTGAAGCCGTTCTCCGGCCCGGGCGACGGGGAAGCCATCGGCTCCCACACCACCCGGTAGCGCCACCCGTCGCCGGCCGACTTCTCGCGCCGGCGCCTGCGATAGGTCGAGAGCGCGGGCAGGAAGGTGTCCAGGGTGCCCCGGGCCTCTTCGCCGAGGTCCAGCATGCGGGCCAGTCCCTCCCGGTCCTCACCCTGAACGACCTTCCAGAACTCCTCGTCCACGACCTCCGTGCTGAGGGTGCGGGCAGGTGCGTTCGTCGGCCAGTAGCGCTGGTGTTGGAAGGCGTAGGTCGGCAGGTCGACGCGGCGCGCGCCGGTGCCTTCGAAGAGGGTGGGCCAGCTGACCGGGGCGCCGTGGACGAACGCCTGCGCCAACGAAGCCGTCAGCCGCGCCGTGCCGCCCTCGCCCCTGCGCAGGGTGCCGACCGCGACCGCCGTGGTGTCGGGGCCGGCCTCGCCGATGACCTCCTCGATCGCCGGGACCAGCACCGGATGGGGGCTGGCCTCCACGAACAGGCCATGGCCGAGCGTGAGAAGCCCCTCCACGCCTGCGCGGAACTCCACCGTCCGACGCAGGTTGGTGTACCAGTACCCGGCATCCAGTGCGGCCGTGTCCAGGAAGCCACCGGTCACGGTCGACCAGAAGGGGACGGTGCCGGAGACCGGGGAGATCCCGGCCAAGTCACGTGCCAGGCCGGCTTCCAGGCCCTCGACCATGTGCGAGTGCGAGGCGTAGTCCACCGGGATCCGCCGCACCCGCACCGCACGACCCTCACACCAGGTGGTGAAGGCCTCCAGCGGCTCGGCGGGGCCGGACACCACCGTCGAAGCGATCCCGTTCACCGCGGCCACCGATACCTGACCGCCGGCCCACTCCTCCAACAGGCCCCGCACACCGTCGGCGCTCTCGGCCACCGACACCATGCCGCCCGAACCCGCCAGGTCCCGTGCGATCGCCCGCGAACGCAGCACGACCACCCGCGCGCCGTCCTCCAACGACAGACCACCCGCCACCACGGCAGCGGCGATCTCACCCTGCGAGTGACCCAGCACCGCCGCCGGCTGGACCCCGAACGAACGCCACACCTCCGCCAGGGACACCATCACCGCCCACAGCACCGGCTGCACCACATCCACCCGGCCCAGCCACGCCTCGTCCTCCGAGCGCACAGTCGCGGCCAGTGACCAATCCACCAGCCCACTCAGCGCCCGCTCGCACTCCGCCATCCGCGACGCGAACACCGCCGAGGAGTCCAGCAGTTCACCCGCCATCCCCAGCCACTGCGAACCCTGACCCGGGAACACGAACACCACACCACCGGCAGCACCCGACCCCGCCACCGACCCGGCCGAAACCAGACCGGCGGAGGCCAACTCACCCAGACCGGTCAGCAGTTCACCGCGCTCCTCGGCCATCACCACCGCCCGGTGCCCGAACACCGAACGCGAGGTCGCCAGCGAGAACGCCGCATCCAGGACACTCAGCCCCGGATCCGTGCCGAACCGCTCCAACAGCGCAGCGGCCTGCGCCCGCACCGCCGCCTCGGACTTGCCCGACACCACCAGCGGCACCACCGGGAGTTCGACGCCCTCCTCGACCGCCACCTCGACCGGCGCCTCCGCCTGCTCCAGGATCACATGCGCGTTCGTCCCGCTCACACCGAACGACGACACCGCCGAACGCCGAGGACGATCCACCTGCGGCCACGAGCGCGACTCCGACAGCAGCTCCACCGCACCGGAGGCCCAGTCGACCTCCTTCGACGGCTCGTCCACGTGCAGCGTCCGCGGAAGCAGACCCTCCCGCATCGCCATGACCATCTTGATCACACCACCCACACCGGCAGCCGCCTGCGTGTGACCGATGTTCGACTTCAACGACCCCAGCCACAGCGGTTCCTCCGCCGCCCGCTCCCGGCCGTACGTCGCCAGCAGCGCCTGCGCCTCGATCGGGTCACCCAACCGGGTGCCCGTCCCGTGCGCCTCCACCGCGTCCACATCGCCGGCCGACAGCCGCGCGTTCGCCAGGGCCTGGCGGATCACCCGCTGCTGCGACGGACCGTTCGGCGCCGTCAGGCCATTGGAGGCACCGTCCTGGTTGACCGCCGAACCCCGCACCACCGCCAGCACCTTGTGCCCGTTGGCCACCGCGTCCGACAGCCGCTCCACGAGCAGCATGCCCGCGCCCTCGCCCCAGCCCGTACCGTCCGCCGCATCCGCGAACGCCTTGCACCGGCCGTCCACCGCGAGCGCACGCTGACGCGAGAACTCCACGAACGTCGCCGGGGTGGACATCACCGTCACACCGCCCGCCAGCGCCAGGTCGCACTCGCCCGACCGCAGCGCCTGAACCGCCAGGTGCAGCGCCACCAACGACGACGAACACGCCGTGTCCACCGTCACCGCCGGCCCCTCCAGGCCGAAGGTGTAGGCGAGCCTCCCGGAGGCGATGCTCCCCGAGTTGCCGTTCCCGATGTGGCCCTCGACGTCGTCCGCGCCGCCGGCGAGGACGGTCGCGTAGTCGTGGTACATGACGCCGGCGAACACGCCCGTCCGGCTGCCGCGCAGCGAGGCGGGCTCGAGGCCCGCGCGCTCGAACAGCTCCCAGGAGGTCTCCAGCAGCAGGCGGTGCTGCGGGTCCATCGCCAGCGCCTCACGCGGCGAGATCCCGAAGAACGCCGGATCGAACTCCGCCGCCTCGTGCAGGAAACCACCCTCACGCGC
>NZ_JBSFNM010000113.1:0-12931 GCF_053587085.1 Kitasatospora sp. NPDC003701 | reverse complement strand
CGGTGGAGGCGGGCGGGGCCGACGGGGGCGCGGCCGTGGGGGCCGCGCCCCCGGGCGGTGCCGACGGCGCGCCGGAGCCGGGGGCGCCCGTCGCGGGCGGTGCCCCCTTGGTGGTGGGCGTCTTGCCGGTCGGCGTGGCCGAGGGTGCCGCGCTCGGGCTGCCGGAGGTCGCCGAGGGCGAGGCCGAGGGGGCGGACGGCTCGGCGCTCGGGAGGTCGGTGGCGCTGCTCGCGGCGGGTGAGGGACCGCCCGTCGGGTCGGCTGCGCCGAGCGTGGTGGTGGCCTCCGGGGAGGCGCCACCGACCACCGTGCGGGCACCGCCGTCGGCGGCCCCCGCCATCGCCATGCCGGCCAGTGTGGCCAGCGTCAGGGTGCCGGCCACGACCCCGGCGAGCGCCTTGCCGCGGCTGCCGAGGCGCGCCCCGCGGCGGGCCGCGGTCGCCGGGACGGCCGGCGCCCGGACCAGCGTCTCGCGGACGGCGGCGGCCGGAGCGGTACCGCCGGCCAGCGCGGTGTGGGCCAGCGAGGTGCCGCCGGCCGCACCGCCCGCGCCGGGCAGCAGCAGCGCGAGCAGCGCCACCAGCGCGGTCAGGTCGAGGCGGCCCCGTTCCTCCCACTGCGGCCCGTACGCGGCCGAGGCGACGGCCTCCAGCTCCTCGACCAGATCGGCCGCGCTCCCGGGCCGGGCGTGCGGGTCCTTGGCCAGGCCCGCGAGGATCAACGGCCGGACCGGGTCGGGCGCAAGTTCGGCCGGGATCGGGGCCTCGGTGTGCTGGACGGCGAGTTCGGCGACCGTGGCGCCGTCGTACGGGCGGGTGCCGGTGAGGCACTCGAAGAAGGTGACGGTGGCGGCGTAGACGTCCCCGGCCGGGGAGGCCGGCCGGCCCGCCCACTGCTCGGGCGGCATGTAGGCGGGGGTGCCGGACACGTCGCGGTCGTCACCGCTCGGCACGGCGATGCCGAAGTCGACGAGCTTGGAGGTGCCGGCGACGTCGACCAGCACGTTCGCGGGCTTGTAGTCGCGGTGCACCACTCCGGCCCGGTGGGCGGCCGCCAGGCCCAGCAGCGAGCCCTTCAGGACGACCAGTGCGGCCTCCGGGGTGGTGGCGCCCTCCGCGCGGAGCAGGTCGCGCAGCGCGATCCCGTCCACCAGTTCCATCACGATGGCCGCGCCCCGCTCGCCCTCCACGTACTCGTAGAGCCGGGTGACGTGCGGGGAGTCGACGGCCGCGAGGACCTCGGCCTCCTCCCGCAGGGCGGGGGTGCCGGCGGCGCTGTGCAGGTACTTGATCGCGACGGGGTGACCGGTCGCGCGGTGGTGGGCGAGGACGACCCGGCCGCTCGCGCCGGCGCCGAGCTCCCGCTCGTGGAGGTAGTCGGGGATCTCCCAGGGGCGCTCGTCCTCGATCTCCGGGGCCCGGTCCTGCGGAGCGTCGGCCGGGGAGGCGACGACCGAGGCGCCGTCGGCCGGGGAGGCGACGACCGAAGCGCCGTCGGCCGAGGCGCCCTCCACCGAGGGAGCGCCGCCTGCGGGAGCGGCGCCGCTCCCGGTCCGTCTGCCGTCCTGCTGCTTCCCGTTGTCCATCGCGTCGCACTCTCCCCGTGACTGCCTTCTCGGCCCTGCGGCGTCGCACCCTACGACACCGTGGCTACCGCCTGGGACGCGGCCCGGGAACAGCGGGTTCCGGCGCCCCGGAGCCGCCAGGTCACGATTCGGGTGCTTCGCACACCGTGCCAACCGTTCACCCCGCGGCCGGCCTCCGGCCCGGCTACGGCTCCAGCAGCAGCCGGGTGCCCGGCGGCAGCTCGCCCGCCCGGGCCGCGTCGCGCAGGTGGCGCAGCAGGGTCTCGCGCAGCGCGGCCGCCGCCCGGGTGAGCGGCACCTCGTGCCCGTGCGCGACGGCGATCGTCCGCCCCAGCCCGGGCCCGGCGAACGGGGTGACGGCCAGCCCCGAGCGGGCGGCCACCATGCCGGGCACCACGGCCGGCCCGAGTCCGGCCCGGACGAAGCCCAGGACCGCGTCCATCTCGCCGCCCTCCACCGCGAACTCCGGCTCGAAGCCGGCCTCCCGGCAGGCCGCCAGGGTCGCCTCCCGCACGTCGTAGCCCTCCCGGAACATCACCAGCGGCCGGCCGCGCAGCTCCGCCACCCGTACCCGGCGGCGCCGTCCGGCGGTGTCGGCCCGGGCGACCAGCACCAGCTCCTCGTGCAGCAGCTCGGTGACGGCCAGGGCCGGCGGCGCCTCGCCGCTCGGCGGAGTGATGATCAGCGCGACGTCCAGCTCCCCCGCCGCCAGCGTCCGGACCAGGTCGCGCGAGCCGCCCTCGCGGACGACCAGCGCCACTCCCGGGTAGCGGTCCCGGAAGACCCGCAGGACGTCCGGCACCAGGCTGGTGCACAGGCTCGGCGGTGCTCCCAGCCGGACCCGGCCGCGGCGCAGCTGCACCGTCTCCTGGACGGCCAGCCGGGCGCTCTCGGTGTCCGCGAGGATGCGCCGGGCGAGCGGCAGCAGGGCGTCCCCGGCGTCGGTGAGGGCGATGTTGCCCCGGGTGCGGTGGAACAGCTCCGCGCCCAACTCCCTTTCCAGGGAACGGATCTGCTGGGAGAGCGAGGGCTGCGCCACGTGCGCCGCCTCGGCCGCGCGGGTGAAGTGGCGGGTTTCGGCGACGGCGAGGAAGTAGCGGAGTTGCTGCAGCTGCACCCGGCCAGGATAGGCGCGCGCCCCAGCGCACACCATAGGCTCCGGCTATCGCGGCGAGCCGCAGCATGTCTTGGACGTACCGTCGGGCCCGTCCCTACCGTTGTCGCCATGACAACCGCGACTCGGACGGCCCGGCATCCGTCCACCCTGGCGACCCTGTGGCGGTCGACCGTCGGCAAGAAGGCGGTCATGGCCGTCAGCGGACTGGTCATGCTGCTGTACCTGGTCGCGCACATGCTGGGCAACCTCAAGGTCTTCTTCGGCCCGGACGACCTCAACGGCTACGCGCACTGGCTGCGCACCCTCGGCCAACCGGTGCTGCACTACGAGTGGTTCCTGTGGATCGCCCGGGTCGGCCTGCTGGCGGCCGTCGGGCTGCACGGCGTGGCCGCGTACCAGCTCAGCCGGCGCGACCTCGCGGCCCGGCCCAGCAAGTACGTGCACCAGCGGCGGCGGAGCAGCTACGCGACCCGGACGATGCGGTGGGGCGGGGTGATCCTGGCCCTGTTCATCGTCTGGCACATCCTGGACCTCACCACGCTCACCGTGAACCCGGCCGCCGAGCACGGCCACCCGTACCAGAACATCGTGGCCTCCTTCTCGAACTGGTACAGCTGCGTGATCTACATCGTCGCGATGCTGGCCGTCGGCCTGCACATCCGGCACGGCTTCTGGAGCGCCGCACAGACCCTCGGTGCCAACAACGCCCGCCGGGACCGCGCGTTGAAGCTGACCGCCAACGGCCTGGCCCTGGTGCTGACCGTCGGCTTCCTGTCCGTCCCCGTGGCCGTGATGACCGGAGTGGTGAGTTGACCCCCTACAGCGAGTACACGGTCGGCGCGCCGGTCGCCGACAGCAAGGCTCCCAGCGGGCCGATCGAACAGCGCTGGGACCAGCGGCGGTTCGACGCCAAGCTGGTCAACCCGGCCAACCGGCGCAAGCACACGGTGATCGTGGTCGGCACCGGCCTGGCCGGCGGTGCGGCCGGCGCGACCCTGGCCGAACAGGGCTACCACGTCGTCCAGTTCTGCTTCCAGGACTCCCCCCGGCGGGCCCACTCGATCGCCGCCCAGGGCGGCATCAACGCCGCCAAGAACTACCGCAACGACGGCGACTCCGTCCGCCGGCTCTTCTACGACACCGTCAAGGGCGGCGACTTCCGCGCCCGCGAGTCCAACGTCCACCGGCTGGCCCAGGTGTCGGTGGAGATCATCGACCAGTGCGTGGCCCAGGGCGTCCCGTTCGCCCGCGAGTACGGCGGCCTGCTGGACACCCGCTCCTTCGGCGGCGTCCAGGTCTCCCGCACCTTCTACGCCCGCGGCCAGACCGGCCAGCAGCTGCTGCTCGGCGCGTACCAGGCGCTGTCGCGCCAGATCGCCGCCGGCAACGTGGAGATGCACGCGCGCACCGAGATGCTCGACCTGCTGGTGATCGACGGGCGGGCCCGCGGCATCGTCGCGCGCGACCTGGTGACCGGCGCGATCACCACCCACACCGCCGACGCGGTGGTGCTCGCCAGCGGCGGCTACGGCAACGTCTTCTACCTCTCCACCAACGCCAAGAACTCCAACGCGACGGCGGTCTGGCGCGCCCACCGGCGCGGCGCCTTCTTCGCCAACCCGTGCTTCACCCAGATCCACCCGACGTGCATCCCGCGCTCCGGCGAGCACCAGTCCAAGCTGACGCTGATGAGCGAGTCGCTGCGCAACGACGGCCGGATCTGGGTGCCGAAGGCCGAGGGCGACACCCGGCCGCCGGCCGAGATCCCGGAGGCCGAGCGGGACTACTACCTGGAGCGGATCTACCCCGCCTTCGGCAACCTGGTGCCGCGCGACATCGCCTCCCGGGCCGCCAAGAACGTCTGCGACGAGGGCCGCGGCATCGGCCCCGGCGGCCAGGGCGTCTACCTGGACTTCGCCGACGCCATCCAGCGGCTGGGCCGCGACGCGGTGGCCGCCAAGTACGGCAACCTGTTCGAGATGTACGAGCGGATCACCGCCGAGGACCCGTACCGGGTGCCGATGCGGATCTACCCGGCGATCCACTACACGATGGGCGGGCTCTGGGTCGACTACGACCTGCAGACCACCGTCCCGGGCCTGTTCGCGATCGGCGAGGCCAACTTCTCCGACCACGGCGCCAACCGGCTCGGCGCCAGCGCCCTGATGCAGGGTCTGGCCGACGGCTACTTCGTCCTCCCGCCGACCCTCAACGACTACCTCGCCCGCAATCCCCTGCCCGCCGTGCCGGCCGACCACGCCGAGATCGCCTCGGTGGAGGCCGAGGTGACGGACCGGCTGAACCTGATCCTGGCGGTCGGCGGCGACCGGACGCCGGACTCCTTCCACCGCGAGCTCGGCGAACTCCTGTGGGACGAGTGCGGGATGGCCCGCGACGAGGCCGGCCTGCGCCGCGCCCTCGCCCGGATCCCGCAGCTGCGCGAGGAGTTCTGGCGCCGGATCCGGGTGCCCGGCACCGGCGAGGAGCTCAACCAGTCGCTGGAGAAGGCCAACCGGCTGGTCGACTACTTCGAGCTGGCCGAGCTGATGTGCCTGGACGCGCTGCACCGCGCCGAGTCCTGCGGCGGCCACTTCCGGACCGAGAGCCAGACCGAGGACGGCGAGGCGGCCCGGCGCGACGACACCTTCTCCTACGCCGCCGCCTGGGAGTTCACCGACACCGGCAGCGCCCCCGTCCTCCACCGCGAGCACCTCGACTTCGAGCACGTCCACCCCACCCAGCGGAGCTACGCGTGAACCTCACCCTTCGGATCTGGCGCCAGGCGGGCCCGGACACCCCCGGCTCGATGACCACCTACCAGGTCGGCGGGATCAGCCCGGACATGTCCTTCCTGGAGATGCTCGACACCCTCAACGAGGAGCTGATCACCCGCGGCGACACGCCGGTGGCCTTCGACCACGACTGCCGCGAGGGCATCTGCGGCGCCTGCGGCATGGTCATCAACGGCCAGGCCCACGGCCCCGAGCGGACCACCACCTGCCAGCTGCACATGCGGCACTTCGCCGACGGCGACACCATCGACATCGAGCCCTGGCGGGCCGCCGCCTTCCCCGTGGTCAAGGACCTGGTGGTGGACCGCTCCGCGTTCGACCGCATCATCGGCTCCGGCGGCTACATCACCGCCCCCACCGGCAGTGCCCCCGACGCGCACGCCACCCCGGTGCCCAAGGAGGTCGCCGACACCGCCTTCGAACACGCCGAGTGCATCGGCTGCGGCGCCTGCGTCGCCGCCTGCCCGAACGGCTCGGCGATGCTCTTCACCTCCGCCAAGGTCGTCCACCTCAACGTGCTCCCCCAGGGCGGGCCCGAGCGCCGGTCCCGGGTGCGCGACATGGTCGCCACGATGGACGCCGAGGGCTTCGGCGGCTGCACCAACACCGGCGAGTGCGCCACGGCCTGCCCCAAGGGCATCCCGCTGCCCAGCATCGCCGCGATGAACCGGGAGTTCCTCCGCAGCGCGGCGGGCTGAGCGCCCCCGGCCTCCGGTCCGCGCGGCCGGCGGACCGCACGGCCTCCGGGCAGCCGCGGCGGGCCCCTTCGGACCGGAGGGGCCCGCCGCGGCTGTCCGGAGCAGCCGTCCGAACACCCGTCGGGGCACCGCCGGGACGGACCGGGCGCACGGACCGGCGCACGCGCCCCGCTCGGGTGGTGGTTCCTCAGGACCAGTGCTGTACCCGGAGAATTCGCGCTACGGTGGTCCCCGCGCCAAGGAGGGTCATATGCCCGAGGTTCAGTCCTGCGCCGGGTGTGGCGGGTCCGGGGGGACCGAGAAGACCGAGGCCACGGTCGAACTGGACGAGGAAGGGAGCATGGTGGGGAAGCTCAACACCTTCTGGTCGCCGTGCGGTCGGTGTCACGGATCCGGGACGGTGATCGTCGGATGAGGCTGGTCTTCGAGTGCGTCGAGTGCGGCGGTCACTACCTGCCGCCGGAGAGCCTGGTGTACCCGGACGGGCCCGCCTCGGCGATCTGGTGCACGGGCTGCCAGGCCGCCAAGCGGGCGGCGGGCGTCCGTGAGGACCCGCTGCTGG
Source organism: Kitasatospora sp. NPDC003701 (assembly GCF_053587085.1). NCBI lineage: Bacteria > Bacillati > Actinomycetota > Actinomycetes > Kitasatosporales > Streptomycetaceae > Kitasatospora > Kitasatospora sp. NPDC003701. Next base: position 6,177 of record NZ_JBSFNM010000113.1, on the reverse strand, counting down.
CGCGGGTCGCGCTGGCCGCGGCCCGGGCCGCACTGGCCCGTCGGACCGCCGAGGACGCCGGGCCCGCGCGGGCCGACGTCCGGCCGTCGCGCCCGCCGCTGTCGCGCCGGGCGCGGTCCGGGCCGGGCGGGGTGCGCAGCAAGCTGGGCTGAGCCCGGTCGCGGGCCTCCCCTTCGCCGCCGCAGCCGCCGCAGCCCCGCAGCGTCCGGGGATCAGAACAGCGCCTCCTGGGTGTCCGGCTCCTCCGGACGCACCCGGGGGCTCACGGTCAGACCCGACGCCGGGCGGCCGACCGCCGGGCCGAGCGTCCAGCCGGTGAGCCGGCGGGTGTCGAGCAGCAGCGGTTCGGCGCCGTCGGGCTGGTCGAGCAGCAGGTACCGCCCGATCGGCGGGCGCAGCCGCCCGGCGACCACCGCACCGGGGGCGAGGGCGTCGATCTGCCCGTAGGCCGCGGGCGCGCCGTCGGCCAGCCCGTAGATCCCGACGTGGTCGACGACCGGGTGGTCGGGGAGCAGCTCCACCGCGTGCCCGTCCAGCAGCCGGTGGGCCCGGGCGCGGGCCTCGGTGAGGAGCGCGCGGCGCTGCCCGGCGTCGCCGTGCCGCCACCAGTGCGCCGTCTTCGCCCGGCCGGTGAACCGCTCGCGGGCCATCCCCGAGGCGGCGACGGTGAGCTCGGCCCGGCGGACGGCGGGCAGCGCCCCGCGGGCGGCGAACGTCCAGGCGAGCGCGCCCTGTTCGAGCAGCCGGGCGGTGCCGCGCTGCTCGGAGGTCAGGCCCACCTTCAGCAGCCCGTCGCCGAACCAGGCGAGGTAGAGGCGGTAGGTGCGCCCGTCGTCGAGGATCTGGTCCCGGGCGAGCGCCAGACCTCGGTCGACGCTCTGGCAGGCGGCGCACTGGACCGCTCCGCCGTCCGGCTCGATGACGGCGTGGTGCGGGCAGGGCGTGCGCTCGCTCGCGCCCACGAGCCAGGCGCCGGTGCAGCGGCGCGGACCGCCGAGCAGCCAGCCGATCCGCGCCCCCGGCTCCACCACCCGCTCGTGCACCCGGCGCCCCTGGACGGCGGCGAGCACCGGCTGCCCGTCGCGCCAGTGCAGCCCGGTGGAGATCCACCCGCCGCCCGCCTGCTGCGGTACCCGCACGCCCACCCTCCCGTCACCCGTCCGTCCGAACCATCGAGGCTACCCGGTCCCTCCGACAGGGGGCCGGTGAGCTGCGCCGACGGGCCCGGGCCGGCGGGGCCGCGGCCGGCCCCCGGCGGACTCGCCGGCGGCACCCGAAGCGGTGATCACCCGTACGCGTGGCATCCGGCCGGGCCCCGCCGTCGTTGCTCCGGGCATGAGCCATACGAACCCGCCCCGTGTCCTGCACATCGTGTCCGCTCCCCCCGAAGGAACCCCCCGGGCCGTGGAACTGACGCAGTCGTGGGACAGCAGCGCCGCCGAGCGGGCCGCCGACGCCCTGGACGCGCTGCGCACCGTCGAGGTCCCCGTGGGCGCCGTGCGGGCCGCTCTGCTGATCCTGGCCGACCTCGTCCGCCGGCCCGGCGAGAGCGAGGAGATGCGGGCCGCCGCACGCGATGTGTGCGCCGTCCTGGCCGGGCTCACCGACGCCCTGACGGCCTGAGGGAGCACGCCCGCGCCCGGTCCGCGGGGGCATCGAGGAGCGGCCGTGCGACGGGGTACGGTCACGCCATGATCGACAACGCCCACGGGCCCGACCCCGCTGCCGACCCCGCCCCCGGCCCGGTCACCCCCGACGACCTCGCGCTCACCCTGCGGCTCGCCGCCGCCACCCTGCGCGGTGCGCCCGCCGACGCCGACTGGTCCCGGCCCGCCGGGACGCTCGCCTGGGACTGCTGGGCCACCGTCGAGCACCTGGCCGACGACCTGCTCGCCTACGCCGCCCAGCTCGGCCCGCAGAACCCGCCGCGGGACCGCTACGTGCCGTTCCGGTCGGTCCGGCTGTCCCCGGGCGCGCCGAACAGCTTCGTCTACGCCCAGCGCGAGAGCGGCCCGGACGGGCTGGTCGAGGTCCTGGAGGCGAGCGGCGCGCTGATGGTCGCGATCGCGCGGACCGCCTCGCCGGACACCCGCGCCTACCACCCGTGGGGCCTCGCCGACCCGGCCGGGTTCACCGCGATGAGCCTGGTCGAGACGCTGGTCCACCTGCACGACGTCGCCCAGGGGCTCGGTCTGCCCTGGGAGCCCCCGGCGGAGGTCTGTCACCGCACGCTCGGCCGGCTCTTCCCCGACGTCCGGCCCGACCCGGCCGCCGGCCCGTGGCCGACCCTGCTCTGGGCCACCGGCCGCGGTGAGCTCCCCGGCCGCCCCCGGCGCACCGACTGGCGCTGGTACGCGGAGGCCCCCACCGCCGGGTAGGGCCCCGGTCCGGCCGATCCCGGCGGACCGGCGCGAGGGTCCATCTCCTCATTCCCCGGCGGGAATTGGCGGGGCGCACGGGTGCGGCCAGGATCGGGCGGAGCCGGGGAGCCCCGGCGGAGCCCGAGGGAAGAGGACCACCATGCGCGCGTACCGTCTCGACCAGCCCGGCCGGCCCGACGGCCTGGTCCTGCACCACGGCGGGGCGGCCGACCCGGGCCCCACCCAGGTGCTGGTGAAGGTGCACGCCGCCGCGGTCAACCGCCGCGACGCGCTCATCCTCTCCGGCCGCTACCCGCTGCCCGCCCGGCCCGGGGTGATCGCCCTCAGCGACGGCGCGGGCGAGGTGGTCGCCGCCGGCGCGGAGGTGACCAGGTTCCGGGTGGGCGACCGGGTCACCGGCAGCTACTTCCCGCACTGGACGGACGGCCGGCTCCGGCCCGACCTCGCCGACCAGCTCGGCTGCACCGTCGACGGCCTGCTCACCGAGTACGCCGTGCTGGACGAGCAGGCGCTGGCCGCCGTCCCCCCGCACCTCGACTGGACCGAGGCCGCCGCGCTGAGCTGCGCCGGGGTGGCCGCCTGGCGCGCCCTGACCGGCGGCGGCCCGCTGCCGCCCGGCTCGACGGTGCTCACCCTGGGCAGCGGGGACGTCTCGCTGTGCGCCGTGCAGTTCGCCAAGGCGCACGGCTGCCGGGTGCTCGCGGTCAGCGGGAGCACGGCCGGCGCCGAGCGGCTCGCCGCCCTCGGCGCGGACCACGTCCTGGACCGCCGCCGCACCCCGCAGTGGTCCGCCGAGGTCCGGCGGCTGACCGACGGCGCCGGCGCCGACCTGGTGGTCGAGACCCACGGCCCGGCCACCATCGACCAGTCGGTGCGCGCCGCCGCGCTGTACGGGCAGATCGTGCTGCTCTGGGTCGTCTCCGACGAGCCGGCCGCGCTGCGGATCACCGACGAGGCCTACGCCGGGTCGCTGGCGACGATCCGCCGGGAGTTCGTCGGCAGTCGCACCGACCTGGAGGCGATGCTCCGCGCGGTCGGCCACCACGGGCTGCGTCCGGCGATCGGCCAGGAGTTCGGCTTCGACGAGGTGCCGGACGCCTACCGGCACTTCCTCGCCCGGGACACCGTCGGGAAGGTCGTGATCCGGGTGGCCGGGTGACGCCCGGTCGCCCCGGACGCCTCCGCAGGTCATGGGCGCTTGGCCGGTTCACCCGTCCACGTTCTATTGTGGCGGGCGCGGCGGCGGCGCGGCCGGGAGGCGGCGCGCGGGCGCGGCCGGGCGCGAAGCGAAGGGGTGGACGGTGGCGGGGCGGCGGAACGACGGTGTGCTGGCGGTCTGGGCGGAGACGCAGCGACAGGAACAGCGCCGGGAGGAAGCCCGGTGGCGCGCCCAGGCGGCCGAGCAGCGCCGGCGCGAGCGCGAGGAGCGCGAGGCCCAGCGGGCGGCCGCCCGGGGCGAGCGCGAGGCGCTGCGCGCCTACCAGCAGTCGCGGGAGGCGGAGGCGGCCCGGCAGACGGCCGAACTGGACGGCCGGGTCGAGGAGTTGAGGGGCCTGCTGGCCGCCGGGCTGGGCCGGGCGGCGTTCAGTCCGCAGGCCCTGCTGGCGCCCCGGGCGCTGCCGCCGTTCGAGCCGGGCCGGCTCGGCGAAGCGGTGCCGATGCCCGATCAGGCGCGCTACCAGGTGCCGCCGCCGGACCCCGCCCAGGCCCGCAACCCGGCGGTCTGGCGGCAGTACGAGCAGTACGTGGCGCAGGCCCGGGCCCGCTTCGAGCAGGACTGGTACGCCGCGCAGGCGGCCGAGGCGGACCGGCAGCGCCGGCTGGCCGAGTACCACCGGCAGTACCTGGACTGGGTGGCCCAGCACCGCCGCCAGGACGAGGAACGGGCCTACCGTACGCAGGAGTTGCTGCGCCGGCTGCGCTCCGGCGAGCCGGAGGCGGTGCAGGAGTACTTCACCGCCGTGCTGTACGCCTCGGCGGGCTGGCCGGAGGGGTTCCCGCACCGGCTGGTCGCGGCCTGGGAGGCCTCGACCCGGCAACTGGTCGTCAACTGGGAGCTGCCCGGCGCGGACGTCGTCCCGGCCGCCGCCCGGGTGCGGTACGTGAAGACGGACGACCGGGAGGCCGAGGTGGCCCGGCCGGCCACCGAGCGCAAGGCGCTCTACCGCGAGGTCCTGGCGCAGAGCGCGCTGCGGGTGGTCACCGAGCTGTTCCGCGCGGACGCGGACGGCCAGCTGGCCTCGGTGGTGCTGAACGGCTTCGTGCGCGGCATCGACCCGGCGACCGGCCGGGAGGCCGAGCGCTTCCTGTCGACGGTCACGGTGGACCGGCCCGAGTTCGCGGGTCTGGCGCTCGACCGGGTGGCGGCCGTGGAGTGCTTCCAGGGGCTCGGCGGGGTCCTGTCGGCCCGGCCGGAACGACTGGACGAGGTACGGCCGGACCGCCTGCCGGAGACGGTCGGCGGCAGCGTCGCCGGGCAGGGCGGCGAGGACGAGCCGGACCTCTTCGAGATGGACCCGATCGAGTTCGAGGAGCTGATCGCCGAGCTGTTCCGGCTGCGCGGCTTCCGGGTGATGACCACGGCGCGCAGCGGGGACGCCGGGGTGGACGTGGTGGCCGAGGACCTCGACCCGGTGACCGGCGGACGGATCGTCATCCAGGCGAAGCGCTACCGCTCGACGGTCTCCCCCACCGCCGTCCGGGACCTCGACTCGACGGTGCGCCACCACGGCGCGATCAAGGGCATCCTGGTGACCACGGCCGGCTTCGGGCCCGGCTCCTACGACTACATCCGCAACAAGCCGCTGACGCTGGTGAGCGGGCCGGAGCTGGTCGAGCTGCTGGCCGAGCAGGGCCTGCGCGGCCGGCTCGGCGGTGGCGGCGCCGGTGCGGCGGCCCGCGCGAACGGCGGCGCCGCGAGCGACAGCAGCCCGGACGGCGCCGGTGACAGGCCCGCCGCCCGCACCGGCGACGCGGAGGCCGACGACCGCCCGACCACCCTGCGGCTCTCCTGGCAGAGCCGCACGGCCGGCGGGGACGCGGTGGAGCTCGACGTCTCCGCCTTCCTCTGCGCCGCCGGACGGGTGGTCAGCGACGAGCACTTCGTCTTCTTCAACAACCCGCAGGACCCGGACGGCGCGATCCGCCTGCACCCCACCCGCTCGAAGCCGGGCGAGCCCGTCCGGGAGGCCGAACTCAGCCTGCACCTCGGCCGGGTGGCGGCGCACGTGGACGAGGTGGCGGTCGCCGTCTCCACCGAGGAGGAGGAGCCGCCCGCGCTGCCGCTCGGCTACGTGCACGGGCTGGCCCTGGCCGCCGAGTTCGGCCCGGGCGCCGCCGGGCCGGAGCGCTGGGCGGCCGCCACCGCCGGGGTGCCGGACACCGCGCTGGTGGTCGGCTCGTTCCACCGCACCGGCGGGGGCTGGCAGTTCACCCCGGCCGGGGCGGCGGTGGCGGGCGGACTGGCCGGGCTGGCCCAGCGCTGGGGCGTCGCGGTCGAGTAGCCCGCCGCGGGCCCGGCCCGGGAGCGGGTTCTCAGGGCCGACGTCATACCTGAGGAGGACGGAGCCCCCCGCCGGACCGCCGGGACGGCGGGGGGCCGCCGTACCCGCGGGCGACAAATCGGACCGGAACGGATTGGGAGGATGGGACGGAGCCCGATCATCCGTTCCGTCCCCGCAGGAGTTCCCCCGTGACGATGTCCGCAACCGCCGTCCGTACCGGCCGGGCGGCCGCCCGCGCCACCGGCCTCAACAAGGTCTACGGGGACGGGGAGACCCGCGTCGTCGCCCTCGAC
>NZ_JBSFNM010000112.1:0-13540 GCF_053587085.1 Kitasatospora sp. NPDC003701 | reverse complement strand
GTGGCCGTGGAGCGGCTGCGGCCCGACGCCCCGCCGGCCGACCTCGGCAGCCTGCGGGCGGACCTGGCGGCGTGGGCGGTGCAGTTCGCCGAGGAGATGTCCTCGGCGGCGGGGCGCACGTACGTCCGCGACGCCCTGCTGGGCGACCCCGAGCAGGGCAACGCGGTCCGTTGTTCCGACTACGCCGCCGAGCAGTTGAAGGCCATCGGCGTGCGCGCGGCCGGCCGCGGCGAGGCCGTGCCCGACCTGGAGCGGCTGCTGGACGTCGTGGTCGCCCCGCTGATGTACCGGATCCTGTTCCGCCCCTCCGACCTGTCGGAGGCCTACACCGACCAGTTGGTGGCGGCGGCGGTCGGCCGCGCCGCGCCCCTCGCCTAAAAGCTAAGCATTTGCCTTCCGAGTCTCCGCAGCCCTAGAGTACTTAACGCAAAGGCTTCGCCTTAAGGCTCGGAGGTGCTTCCATGACCGGCGTCACCGCCCCGCCGCGCCGGGCCGGCGGGGCCCGCCCCGACGGCGGGTCGGCCGGGCCTCGGGAATGCGGCCTTCGGCCGGGCCCGACGACCGGCTCGAATCGTGGATCTTGCGTCGAGCCGCCCTGACGGTAGACTCCACCGACCGTCCCGACCTAGGAACCGACCACGTTGCCCGGAGTGCGAACTTCCCGCCCCACCACGGCAACGGACGCGGTGCCGGATGGTCCGCACACGGTGCACGGGAGCACGGGCCACCGCCCCTGCCGTCGACCGGCCGGCGGATCCCACCGCCGCCGACGGGCCGGCCGGACTCCCCTTCCGCCCCCGGATCCCGGCCCCGGATGTCGGCGAGTCGCTCGTCGCTCACCGCCGGTCTGAGGACCGCGCGCCCCCATCGGCCGGGCCCCCACCGCACCGGCGCCGATCAGGGCCACCCACCGTCACCGAAGCCCCCACCGCTCCCCGCGCTCCGCTGCGCCGGGTTCCCCCGAGAGGTCCGCCGTGCCCGTGGTCGATCCCCGTTTCAGCATCCTGTCCGAGGACTTCGCCGCCGCTCCCCACCGCTACTTCGCCCGGCTGAGGGAGCAGTCGCCGGTGCACTACGAGCCGGAGCTCGACAGCTACTTCCTCTCCCGCCACCGGGACGTGCGCCGGGTGCTGACCGACCACGACGCGTTCACCACCGAGACGCTGCAGGTGCGCGCCGAGCCGGTGATGCGCGGGCCGGTCCTCGCGCAGATGACCGGGGCCGAGCACACCGCCAAGCGAAAGATCGTCGTCCGGGGCTTCACCGGACCGGCCCTGCAGGACCAGATACGCGTGATCCGCGCCAACGCCGCCGAACTCGTCGCGCCGTTCCTCCCGTTGGGGCGGCTGGACCTCGTCAACGACTTCGGAAAGCCCTTCGCCGTCCGCGTGACGCTCGACGTCCTCGGGCTGGACCGGGACGACTGGCGGCAGGTCGCCGCCTGGCTCGGCGGAGTGGGCGAGTTCATCACCAGCATCGTCCTCACTCCGGACCGCCGCCGGCACTGCCTGGACTGCGCCGAGCAGTTGGAGGCCTACCTCGTCCCGATCATCGAGCAGCGGCGCCGCCACCCCGGCGCGGACCTGATATCGAGGCTGTGCACGGCCGAGTTCGACGGCATCACCATGAGCACCCGTGACATCACCGCGCTGGTCGTCAACATCCTGGTCGCCGCCGTCGAACCCGCCGACAAGACCCTCGCCCTGCTCTTCAAGCACCTGATCGACCACCCCGAGCAGCTGGCCCGGGTCCGTACGGACCCCACCCTGCTGCCCGCCGCGATCGCCGAGACGCTGCGGTACACCCCGCCCGTCCAACTCGTCCCCCGCCAGGCCGAGCAGGAGGCCGTGTTCGCCGGCACCGTCGTCCCGGCGGGCGCCACCGTCTTCTGCATGATCGGCGCGGCCAACCGCGACCCCGACGCGTTCACCGCCCCGGACACCTTCGACATCCACCGCCCGGACCTGGGCACCGCCCGCTCCTTCACCGCCGCCGCCCAGCACCTGGCCTTCGGCGCCGGACTCCACCAGTGCCCCGGTGCGGCCTTCGCCCGCGCCGAGATCGAGACCGTGGCCGCCCTGCTGCTCCCGCTGCTCGACGACGTCCGCCACAGCCCCGGCTTCGGCTACCGGGAGACCGGCCTGTACACCCGCGGTCCGGTCTCCCTGTCACTGGACTTCTCGCCATCCGGGACGGCCAGGCGCCTTGGTTAGGATCGCTGCCCGGCCACCGGACACCGCACCGCCGCGAGGACCGCACGGCACGGGTCGGAGCAGGGCGGCACACGGACCGGCGGGAACGCCCGCCACACGCGCCTCGTCCCGGTGCCCGTCACCGCGAGGCCTGGAGGGACCTCCGGACGGTGTCGTCCGGTGCCGGGACACGGGGAAACGGGACACGGGGAAAGGGGAACTGCTGTGGTGTCCGTCGGAGAGAGACTGAGCAGTGCGCGCGTACAGGCCTTCATCGGCCGGGACGAGGAACTCGGGCGCTTCGCGCAGGCGCTGGCCGGAGATCCCCAGGCGCCGGTCGCGTTCTACCTGTTCGGGCCGGGCGGCATCGGGAAGTCGACGCTGCTGCGGCGCCTCGCGGACCACGCCCGGGCCGCCGGCCGGCTGCTCGTCGAACTCGACGGCCGTTTCGTCAGCCGGGACCCGGCCGCCTTCGAGCGGGCGGCCGGTCCCTTCCTCGACGTCGCCGGCACGGTGCTGTTCGTCGACTCCTTCGAGCACTGCCAGTGGCTGGAGAGCTGGCTGTGGCACCACTTCCTGCCCCGCGCCGCGGACGACGCGCTGGTCGTCCTCGGCGGCCGGCTCGCGCCGCAGCCGCAGTGGACGGCGGACCCCGCCTGGGCCGGGCTCCTGCACGTGACCGAACTGACGCCGTTCTCCGCGGACCAGGCCCGGAACATGCTGACCACCGCGCAGGTCCGGCCCGAACTGCGGGAGCGGGTGCTCCGCTTCGCCGGCGGCAATCCGCTGGCCCTGTCCCTCGCGGCGGCCGCCGGTTCGACGGGCTGGAGCAACGAGGAGATCTGGACGCCGTCGGCGGACGTCCTGCGCACCCTGCTGGTGGGGTTGATCGGGGAGGTGCCGTCGGCGGCGCACCGCCGCGCCCTGGAGGTGGCGGCCCAGGCCTACTCGACCTCCGAGGAGCTGCTGACCGCCGTTCTGCCCGACGAGGACGCCCACCTGCTCTTCGCCTGGCTGAGGGACCTGCCCTTCATCGAGTCCACCCACCGGGGGCTCCACCCGCACGACGCCGCCCGCGAGACGCTGGCCGCCGACCTGCGCTGGCGAGCCCCCAACGCCTTCGCGACCATGCGCCGGCGGTTGGCGGAGGAGTACCTGCGCCTGCTGCGCGAGGCACCCGAGGACCGGGTCTGGACCGTCACCGACGAGCTCTTCTACCTCTTCCGCGAGGGGGAGATCGTGGCGCGGCTGCGCACCTGGTCCCGCGAGGACGAGGTGCACGACCGCCCGCTGCACCCGGACGACCTCGATGTGGTGCTGCGCATGGCCGAGGAGACCGAGGGCCCGGCCTCGGCGGCCCTGGTCCGCTACTGGGTCGAGCGCCAGCCCCAGGCCTTCAGCGTCTACCGCCTGGTGCGCACCGGCCGGATCGTGGCGTTCACGGCCCGGCTCGCCCTGCCGGCCCCCGCCGATCCGACGGACCTCGCCACCGATCCCGTCGTGGCGGCCGCCTGGGCGCACACCGACGAAACCGCGCCGGTCGGCCCCGGCGAGCACATCGGCATCAGCCGCTTCTCGGTCTACCCCGAGCGCTACCAACTCCCCTCGCGCGTCATCGACCTGAGCAGCTCCCGGGCCCAGGCGGAGTCCGCCCGGGCCCGGGGGCGGGCGTACGGCTTCGCCGTCTGGCGGGACGCCGACGCCTGGGCCGCCCGCGTCAAGGGCAGCCTCAACGACACCGGTGCGCGACCGCGGGTCGGCGACCACACCTACGGGCTGTTCGGCGTCGACTGGCGCCAGGTGCCCGTCGAGACCTGGCTCCGCCACTTCATAGCGGCCACCGACGTGCCGGCCCCCTCCGGCCCGCCCGGCCTCTCCCGCACCGCGTTCGACCAGGCCGTCCGCGAAGCCCTGCCGCACTGGCGCGACGCCGCCGCCTTCGCCGCCTGCGCCCTGACCCGCACCCGCCTGGCCGCCGACCTCACCGACCCCGTCGAAGAGCTACGCGCCCTGCTGCGCCGGAGCATCGACGAGCTCGCCCGCGACCCGCGCGGCGTGCGCGCCCGGGAGGCCCTGACGGCGGGCTACCTCTCCGGCGCGCCCACCCAGGAAGCCGCGGCCCGCCGCCTCGGCCTGCCGTACGGCACCTACCGGCGCCATCTGCGCCAGGGCCTGGACCTGCTCTGCGAAGCCCTCTGGCAGCAGGAACTGCAGGGCCCCCGCTAGGAGTTCGCGACCGAGGAGCACCGCCCCGACGCGCCGTCGGGGCTCGTCCGCCGTACTCCACCGCGCTCCTCGGCCAGCACCGGCCGAGGAGCGCGGCGGGCGGCGGGGCGGTGTACGGGCCCGGCCGACGCCCCCGTACCGGCGAAACCGCGGAGGTCAGGACCGGTAACGCCCGGTCGGCCGCACCGGGCGTTACTGCTTGACAGGGTGCGTAATACTGTAACGCGCACGGCCGGGGCGCTGTCGGAGCAGGTCGCGCCATCCGGCCCCGCGGGCCCCACGAGCCCCTCTCCCAGCAGCTCGGAGCACGACATGCACCCCTTCCTCGACCAGCCGGGGCCACTCGCCTTCGCGCACCGGGGCGGCGACCTCGGCCACCCCGAGAACTCGCTCGCCGCCTTCGAGGCCGCCGTGGCCCTCGGGTACCGCTACCTCGAGACGGATGTGCACGCCACCCGCGACGGCGTCCTGGTGGCCTTCCACGACACCCGCCTCGACCGGGTCACCGACCGCTCCGGCGCGGTGGCCGAACTGCCCTGGGGCACCGTCAGCCGGGCCCGGATCGGGGGCACCGAGCCGGTGCCGCTGCTGGAGGACCTGCTCGGCGCGTTCCCCGGGGCCCGCTTCAACATCGACGTCAAGGCGGCACCGGCCGTCGGGCCGCTGATCGGGGCGATCCGCCGGACGAACGCCTGGGACCGGGTCTGCGTCGGCGGCTTCTCCGACAGCCGCCTCGCAGCCGTCCGCGCCGCCGCCGGCCCCCGGCTGGCCACCTCGCTCGGCCCGCGCGAGGTGGCCCGGCTGCGACTGCGCTCGCTGGCCGGGCCGCTGCTGCGGGGGCGCGGGGCGCCGTTCGCCGGGGTGTGCGCGCAGGTGCCCGAGACGCACCGGGGCGTGCGGGTCGTCGACCGGGCCTTCGTCCGCGCCGCCCACCGCCTCGGCCTGCAGGTGCACGTCTGGACGGTGGACGATCCCACCCGGATCAGGGCTCTCCTCGACCTCGGCGTGGATGGCATCATGGCCGATCGCATCGACGTCCTGCGGGACGTCCTCGGCGAGCGCGGCTGCTGGAACGACGGCAGCACCGGCTCCAGCACCGTGACAGGAGCCCCATGAACACCAGCACGGAACACCTGACGGACCAGCGGCCGGACCACCCGGCGACCCCCGCCGCCGGCCGCGACCTGCGCCGCATACAGTTCGGCTGGTACATCAACGACTGGGCCAACGCCGCCTTCTCGGCCACCGTCCTGACGGTGTTCCTCGGGCCGTACCTGACCTCGGTGGCCAAGAACGCCGCCGACGCGGCCGGCGACGTGCACCCGCTCGGCCTCACGATCCGCGCGGGGTCGTTCTTCCCGTACACCGTCTCCTTCTCCGTGCTGCTCTCGGTCGCGGTGATGCTGCTGACCGGCACGATCGCGGACCGCACCGGGCGGCACAAGGAGCTGATGTGCGGCTTCGCCTACGTCGGCGCGGTCGCCACGATGGGGATGTTCCTCCTCGACGGCGACCGCTACCTGCTCGGCGGCGCGCTCCTGGTGGTCGCCAACATCGCGTACGCGGTGTCGGTCGCGCTCTCCTACGCCTACCTGCCGGGCCTGGCCGGCCCCGACGAACGCGACGCGGTCTCCTCCAAGGGCTGGGCGTACGGGTACGCGGGCGGCGGCCTGCTGCTGATCGCCAACCTGGCGCTGTTCGAGGGCCACGACGCGCTCGGCCTGTCCTCCGGCACCGCCGTGCGGATCTGCCTGGCCTCGGCCGGCCTGTGGTGGGCGCTGTTCACGATCGTCCCGATGCTGCGGCTGCCCTCGCGGGCCGGCGCCGCCCCCGACCGTGCCGCGGCCGGACCGGACCGGCCCGCCGCCGGCAGCCTGCGCGAACTCGCCCGCACCCTGCGCGGCATGCGCGAGTACCCGCTCACGCTGCTCTACCTGGGCGCCTTCCTCTGCTACAACGACGGCATCCAGACCGTCGTCTCCCAGGCCTCGCTCTACGGCAGCGAGGAGCTCGGCATGGACCAGACCTCGCTGGTCGTCGCCGTGCTGCTGGTCCAGATCGTCGCGATCGGCGGCGCCCTGCTCCTCGGCCGGATCGCCCGCCGGTACGGCGCCAAGCGGACCGTCCTCGGCTCGCTGGTCGGCTGGGTGGTCACCCTCGCCCTCGGGTACCTGATGCCCGCCCACCAGCCCGCCTGGTTCTTCGCCCTGGCCTGCATGATCGGCCTGGTGCTCGGCGGCAGCCAGGCGCTCTCCCGCTCGCTGTTCTCCCACCTCATCCCGGCCGGCCGGGAGGCCGAGTACTTCAGCGTCTACAAGGTCAGCGACCGCGGCACCAGCTGGATGGGCCCGCTGGTCTTCGGCCTCGCCTACCAGATCACCGGCAGCTACCGCTCGGCGATCATCTCGCTGCTGGTGTTCTTCGTGATCGGCTTCGCCGTGCTGGCGAAGGTCCCCGTCCGCCGCGCCATCGAGGCCGTCGGCAACCCCGTCCCCGAGCGCCTGTAGCACCCTTCGCCCGACAGCGAGCACCACGAGCGGCTGCACCGCCCCCCGGCGGTGCAGCCGCTCACTGGTTGACACCGGGGAGGAACCAGTCGCGCTCGTCGTAGCGCCGAGGCCCGCACCGGCTGGTGCGGGCCTCGGTCGTGCGCCTGCACGTCGGGCGCACCGTCATGTCGGTGGCGGGGCGTATCGTCCGCGCCATGGACACCCTTCAGCTCGCATCATGGTCCGAAGCAGGACTGGAGATCCTGCACCGCCAGAACACCCCCGGGATGACCGAACACGTCGGCGGCCCCGAGACCGAGCAGGCCGTCGTCGACCGCCAGTCGCGCTACCTCCGGCTCGAAGGCGGCGAGATGCTGATCGTGCGCCTCGGCGGTGAGGCGATCGGGTCGGTCGGGTACTGGGAGCGGGAGTGGGAAGGGGAGGACGTGTACGAGACCGGCTACGCGATCCTCCCCGAGTTCGCCGGCCACGGGTACGCCGCCGCCGCCCTGCGGTTGGCCGCGGAGCGAGCAGCGGCCCGCGGCGCACGGCGCTTCCTGCACGCGTTCCCCCACGTGGACCACGCGACGTCCAACGCGGTGTGCCGCAGGGCGGGGTTCGAGCTGATCGGCCCGGTCGCCTTCGAGTACCCCGCAGGCACCTGGCTGCAGTCCAACGACTGGCGGCTCGACCTGAGCGCCCTGGGCGCCTGACCGTACAGAAGCACGCCGGGGTGCCGTCCGGCCGACGGACGGCACCCCGGACATGGCCAAGAATCCCCGAAGGGACTCTCGGGAGCCGGGATTCCCCGCAGTCCCGAGGTCACGCGACCTCTTCGCCCGTTTGCAGGCACCACGAGCGGCTGCGCCGTCCCCTCCGGCGGTGCAGCCGCTCGTGGTTGACGCCTCGTCAGGCAGAGCGGAGTCTGACCCCCGCGACCACGGACTTGCCACAGGTCCGTCGGGGCACGACGGCCCAGATGTCGCAGACCGCATCGACCAACAGCAGGCCCCGCCCGCCGCACTCCTGCGGGTTCGGTTCGACGAGGACGGGCCTGCCCGCCCCGGGGTCGGAGACGGCCAGCCAGCAGTGGCCGTCGGCGATCCAGAGGACGAGCTCGATCAGCTCGTCCTCGTCGGCGCGGGCACCGTGGCGGATCGCATTGGTGACCAGCTCCGAGGTCACCAGGCGCAGCACGTCGAAGAGTTGGGGCTCGTGGGGCTCCGGGATCGCTCCGGCCACGGCCCGGCGGGCCCGCCGGACGGAGGCGAGCTCAGCGGGAAAGCGCCAGTGCGACGGCACCTCGGGGACGCCGGGCGGCGTCGGCGCGAGCACGACGGGGGTGGACGGAAGCGGGATTCCAGGCATGGCTGACTCCTCGCGGATGTGCAGTGGTTGAGCGAGCGCTGATGCGGCTCCGACGCCGGTGGCACGCCTCCCTGGGCGCAGGCACACCCGTCCCAGGGAAGGCGGGCATGCTCGCGCGGTGCACTTCCGGACATTGCCGTGCGTAGCGGTCGCACTACTCAAGGTAGGGCATCGGGAGCACATGTGTCACCTCGTTGATGCGAGATGGACCAGAGATCCTCAAGGGAGGCAGACTGAGCCGTATGCACGGAGAGGGAACAGATGCCACCAAGGAGTAGCCCCACAGCCCGTCAACAACGCCTCGGGGTCGAGCTTCGCAAGCTCCGAGAGGCCGCCGGCCTCTCCACCGAGCAGGCGGCCGCCGTCCTGGCGACGAACCGAACCGTGATCACGAGCACGGAGGCAGGTCGCCACGGAATCAGCCCCGAACGCGTGCGCCGGTTGGCCTGCAGTTACGAATGCACTGACGCGGAACGGGTCGAGGCACTCGCACGGATGGCATCCGACCGTTCCAAGGGGTGGTGGGAGGAGTTTCGGGGGATCGTGCCGCCGACGTTCCAGGATGTCGCCGAACTGGAGTGGTTCGCCAAGAGCCTTCGCATGAGCAACGTGACGCATGTCCCCGGCCTGCTCCAGACGGAGTCGTTCGCGCGGGCCTTGTTCGCGGCAGCGATTCCGGCACTGCCGGCCGATGAGTTCGAAGCCCGGGTCGCCCATCGGGTCCAGCGGCGCAGAGCACTCGACCGCCCCGATGCGCCCCCGTTCGTGGCCGTCATTCACGAGGCAGCCCTGCGGATGGAGGTCGGAGGCCCCAAGGGGTTGCGCGAACAGCTTCGACATATCGCGCAGATGTCCGAAAGGGACAACATCATCGTCCAGGTCATCCCGTTCTCCGCCGGGGTGTTCCCCGGCTCGGGGCAGTCCATGGTCTATGCCGAGGGAGAGGTTCCGAGTCTGGACGTGGTGCAGCTGGACCGGACAACCGCTGCCGAGTTCCTGCACCTGGAAGCACAACTGCGCAAGTTCGCGCTGCATCTGGACCAGATGCAGCGAATCGCACTGTCACCGGACCGGTCACGCGACCTGATCCACTCCATCGCACAGCAGCTCTAGGAGAAGCCGTATGTCAGACATTGCATGGGACGCACCCTTCTGCCAGGACTCCGGCAGCTGCTTCCGCCTCGGCACCGACTCCGACGGCAACGCCTACATCGCCGTCAAGGGCCAGGAGGACCAGGCCATCACCGACTCCAGGGCTGCCCTGCGCACCCTCATCCTGGACATCAAGGCGGGCAAGGCCGACCACCTGCTCTAGCCCCTCCGGCCCGCAGCCGTCGGGCGGATGCCGGGCCGCGGCCCGCCGCCGTCCTGAGCCCGCCTCAGCCCGCCGCGCCCGCGCGCAGGAGGTCCCCGGCGCGGGTGGCCAAGGCATCCGCGCCGCAGTGGGTGGCAAGCTCCAGTCCCCGGGCCAGGGCCGCGCGGGCGGCCGGCCCGGTGTCCAGCGCCTCGCCCAGGTCGACCAGGGCGATCGCGTGCTCGTAGCGGGCGGGTGACCGCTCCAGGTGCCGGACGGCCTGCGCCAACAGCTCGGCCGCGCGCGGGCGGTCGTGCACCGCCGCGCAGAGCCGCAGCGCACTGCCGACGGCCGAGTCCGTCCCTGACTCCCGGGCCCGGCGGACGGCCTCCCCGGCGAGTTCGCGGGCCTCGTCCGGCCGGTCGGGGGCGACGGCCCGCGCCAGGTGCCCGAGCCACGGCGCCCACACCGTGTTGCGCCAGCCGCGCGCGTCCAGGGCCGCACCGGCGGCGGTCAGCGTCTCGGCCGCGCCGGCCGCGTCACCCCGGGCCAGCAGCAGGCGGCCGTACAGCGTCGGCGCGTCGGGCAGCACCATCACCGTCGGGTACGGCGGGCCGAAGGCGTGTGTCCGGGTGAGCTCCAGGGCCTCGGCGAGCTGCCCGCGCGCGGCGAGGGTCTCGGCCAGCGCTCCGACCGCGTCCCAGTGCAGCGGCACGTCCGGGCCGATCCGTTCGGCGATCCGCAGCGCCCGGCGCAGGTGGTCCTCCGCCTCCGCCAGGGAGCCGCAGCGGAACCGGAGCATGCCGGTCAGCAGGTGGGCGAAGCCGAGGTGGCCGCCGCTCCACCCGGCCACCTCGTACGCCCGGACGGCCTCGGTGAAGAGCTCCTCCGCCCGGTCGGCCCGGTCCGCGTAGAGGTAGCTGATGCCGAGGATCCCGGGCAGCTCGAACCCCCAGGTGGTGTTGGTCCAGCCGAGGCTGCGGGGCAGCCGGCCGCCCGGCAGCGCGGACTCGGCCAGCGCGATGGCCTCCGCCCGGTCGGCACCGCGCAGCGTGAGGTCCCAGCAGCGCAGCACGGCCACCGCGTGGGCCAGGCCGTCGCGTTCGAACAGGACCTCGTCGGGGGTCGACTCCCCGCCCGCCCCCGGGCCGAGGGCGGTGCCTTCAGCGGCGCCCGCGTCGGTGAAGGCCAGTCCGATCATGTCGAGCATCCGGGCGAACTCCGCGAGCCGCCGCGAGCGGCCCGGGCCGTCCGCGTCCTCGGACTGGAACGCGGCGAACATGAAGTGGGCCACCTCCAGCCGCAGCCGGCCCGGACCGGGCTCGGTGCGCGCGGCCTCCTCGGCGCACACCGCGGCGGCCTCGCCGACCCGGTTGCTGTGGGCGAGGGCCTGGGCGAGCCGGAAGGTCGCGTCCACCCGGAGCTCGGGGCCCGGCCCGTACGGGTCCGCGAGGGCCAGGCGCAGCTGGTTGACGGTGGTCGCCGGGTCGGTGAGCAGCGCGGAGCAGCCGAGTTCGTAGAGCACCACGGCCCGGTCCTCGTCGGCGGGCGGTTCGCTGATGGCGCGACGCAGGCAGCGCTGGGCCGCCTCGGGCGCACCGATGGCCAGGTGCTCGCGGGCGGCCCGGCGCAACTTGCCGACCGTCTCGCCGCTGCCCTCGGGCAGGGTCTCCAGCAGGTGCCGGGACGCTGTCAGCAGGCCGAGGCCGGCGTTCTCGGTCGCGACGGCGGCGACCCCGTGCATCCCGGTCCGGGTGGCCGGCGGCATCGACTGGTAGACCGAGGTGGCGATCAGCGGGTGGACGAACTCCAGCCGGCCTCCCGACGTACTGGTCAGCACCCCGTGCCGGCGCAGCTCCCGGATCGACTGGGCGGCCGCGTCCGGGCCCTGGGCGCAGATGACGGCGGCGAGGTCCGGGCGGATGTCGGTGCCGAGCATGGACGCGGCCCAGGCGAACCGCAGGGTCGTCGGACCGAGCTTGTCCAGCCAGTGACGGAGCGTCATACCACGTGCGTCGGAGGCGAGTTCGCGCAGCTGTCCGGCACTCTCCTCGACCGGGTCGAGCCGCTGGTCGAGCACCTCGCGCAGCAGGGCGGTGGTCTCGTACGGGTTCCCGCCGGTGACCGCCCAGACGTGCCGGCAGAAGGCGTCCTCCGCCTGCGTGCCCAGCGCCGCGCGGACCAGGTGCGCGACCGAGGCCGGCTGGAGCGGCCGCAGTTCGTGCCGCCGGTCGGCCCGGTCGACGAGGCCGCGCTGCAGGGTCAGGGCGTCGGCGGGGAACTCGTCCCGGCAGGCGAGCACGAGCAGGGCCGGCAGCTCCCGTGCGCGCACCGCGAAGCCCGCCAGCCAGCCGAGCGACTCCGGATCGGCCCAGTGCAGGTCGTCGACGAGCACGGCCACCGGCGGGCGTCGCTGCACGAGGCGGGTGAGCACGAAGTCCAGGCCGTCCCGCACCCCCTGCGGGTCGAGCTGCCCGCCGGGCGGCAGCAGGCCCACCACCGGACCGACGATGTCCTCCCAGGGCCCGAAGACCTGCGCCCGCTCCTCGTCGGACAGCGCGGCCAGCACCGGCTGCATCAGCTGGCGCACCACGCGGAACGGCTCGTGGCGCTGCCGCTCGCCCCCGCGGGCGAACAGCACCGTGCACCCCGCGCGTTTCGCCTCCCGCCGCGCCTCGGCCAGCACGGCGGTCTTGCCCAGCCCGGCCGCGCCGGTGTAGAGCAGCAACTCGCCGGTGCCGGCTCCGGCGGGCCGGGTCAGGGCCTCGACGGCCCGCCCGGCCGACCGGATCTCGGCCTCGCGCTCGTGCAGTGGACAGCCGTCCCGGCCGGATCCGCCGGCACCCCCCGCCGTGGGCTTGCCTTCGGCCACCCTCGCCTCCAATTCGCCGTTCAGCGGCCTTCGTTACCGATCCCGAGGCTACTGCCGATCGGGGGATTCCGGTGTCGGCTTGCCGTTCCTGCCGCCCGGTGCGACAGTGCGCCCGCACCGGCCGGGCGGCACCGGGGCGACGGGCCGGAGGGGCGGCGGCGGAGGGCCTGCGCCGCGGGCCCGGGGCACCCGCCGGGACGGGCCCGGACGGGAGGCCGTTCGCCGAGCGGCAGGACGGTCTTGTATGGTTCCTGGCGAATCATCCAGAGGGGTGGAGGGACCGGCCCTACGAAGCCCCGGCAACTCCCCGGCCACATCGGCGTCCGACCACGGGCCCGACCACCGGGATCAGTGCCAACTCCGGCCCGTCGCCAACGTGGCGCCGGGCAAGATGAGGAGAAGCGGTGCTCTCTCTGCCGTCCACCCCCGGGGCCTCGCGCGCCCTGCCCCGGCCCGCCCGGGCCGCCACCCACGACGCCACCGGCGCGTGGGCGTCCCCGCACACGTCGTGCGGCGGGCCGTTCCCGGTGCCCCGCGCCACGCGGCGCACGAAACGCCGGTCGACGACGACCGCCCCGGCCCGGGGCGCCGCGCCCACACCTGCCGCGCCCACACCTGCCGCGGGCGCCCGAACGCGCTGACCGGGCCGGACCCCCGGCAGGACCGGCCCCGCACCCGCAGGCCCGCACCCGCAGGCCCCTCCCCCGAGGCCCGCGGCGGCCGGCCCGCGGCGCGGGCCCAACCGCCCGGCTCCCCTGCCGCGACGGCCGGCCGCCCTCCGCGCACTCCCCACACACTCCCCCACCCCCTCCCGCGCCGACGGGCGGCCAGCGACGGCGCGGAACGCGCCCGGCCCGGCCCACCGCCGACGGCGCCGCGCGCCGGTGCCCCCGGCTGCCCACGCGCAGCCGGGGGGCCACCGCGCGCGCTTCACGGAAAGAGACTCGGTACTTCCCATGGACAACACCAGCGGCGTCGGCGTTCTCGACAAGGCCACCCTGGTCCTGAGCGCACTGGAGTCGGGCCCCGCCACGTTGGCGGGGCTGGTCGCCGCCACCGGTCTGGCGCGGCCCACGGCCCACCGGCTCGCCGTCGCACT
>NZ_JBSFNM010000111.1:0-14625 GCF_053587085.1 Kitasatospora sp. NPDC003701 | reverse complement strand
AGCCGCAGTTCAGAGGCTCTTCGGAGCCTCGCCCGCCACTCCGTTGCTGGTCTCCGGCTCCTCGACGAAGTCGACGCGCTTGAATTGCTTGTTCATCGACTTGACCAGGAACCAGGTGGCCACGCCGAGGGCGGCGAAGACGACGAAGCCCAGCAGTCCGGGGGTCACCTTGGTCTCGTCGAGGGCGAGCTCGGCGGCGAGGTGGGTGAGGTTCACGGGGGCACTCATATCTCTATGGTGGCCCGGCTCACGGGGAGCCGGGCCATCGGGGGGTGGTTCAGTCGCGCGTGTCGGCGGCCTCGGCCGCCAGGGTGGGGGTGCGCAGGCCGGCGAACAGGTCGTCCTCCGGCAGGTCGACGTCGATCAGGGTCCGGGCCAGTTCGTAGTCCTCGGTCGGCCAGACCTCGCGCTGGACCTCCAGCGGGACGCGGAACCACGGCCCGTCCGGGTCGATCTGGGTGGCGTGCGCGATCAGCGCGCGGTCCCGGGTCTCGAACCAGTCGTCGCAGCGGACCCGGGTGGTGATCTCGCGCTCCTTGCGGCCGCTCTTCTCCCAGCCCTCGATCCACTCGCCGTACGGCGACTCGTGGCCGTGTTCGGTGAGGTACGCGTGCAGCTCGCGGATCCGGCCCATCGGGAAGCCGTGGTTGTAGTAGAGCTTCAGCGGCTGCCAGGGCTCGCCGGCGTCCGGGTAGGCGTCCGGGTCACCGGCGGCGTCGAAGGCCAGCATGGTGATCTTGTGGGTCATGATGTGGTCCGGGTGCGGGTACCCGCCGTTCTCGTCGTAGGTCGTGATGACCTGCGGCTTGAACTCGCGGATCAGCCGGACCAGCGGCTCCGCCGCCGTCTCGACGTCCTCCAGGGCGAAGCAGCCCTCGGGCAGCGGGGGCAGCGGGTCCCCCTCCGGCAGGCCCGAGTCGACGAAGCCCAGCCAGGCCTGCCCGACCCCGAGGATCCGCCGCGCCTCGTCCATCTCCTTGCGCCGGACCTCGTGGATGTTCTCCTCGATCTCCGGCTTGCCCTGCAGCTTCGGATTGAGGACCGACCCGCGTTCCCCCCCGGTGCAGGTGGCCACCAGCACGTCCACCCCCTGGTCGACGTACATGGCCATGGTGGCAGCGCCCTTGCTGGACTCGTCGTCCGGGTGGGCGTGCACCGCCATCAGTCGCAACTGCTCAGTCAACGCGTGCGTTCCTTCCACAATGTCTGGGCCTTCCGCGAAGTCCGGTCTGCCCACCGTCCGAGCCGCCCGGTCCGGGCCGCGTCACCGCGGACCTGCCGCCGAGTGCGCCGCGGCACGACCTCGCCACGCCGCCGGCCCGGCACCGACACGGCCGAGCAGCGCCCCCGCCGGACCGGCCGCGGGCGTGCCCCTCCTATAGTGACGGACTGGAGGAGCGTCGCATTCCCCCGGCACCACCGCGGGGGGTACCTCCCGGAGAGGACTGAGCCCGATGAGCGCAGGCACGACCACCCCGCAGCTGCCCGAGGGGCGCTACGGACGGCACGGCGACCGCGAGTCCGACCGCCGCCTCAAGGTGGCGGGCGCGGTCTGCGCCGTGCTGGGCCTGGGCCTGGTGGCCTGGCTGGGCGGCTCGTACCTGATCCGCGAGACCACCATCAACGGCAGCGTCCCCTCCTTCCAGGCGGTCTCGGACACCGAGATGCAACTGCACCTGGCGGTGCGCAAGAGCGACGGCACGGCGGGCAGCTGTACCGTCCGCTCGCAGGGCGAGGACGGCGCGGTGGTCGGGGTGGCCGACTTCCCCGTCCCGGCCTCCGGCGCCGGCTACGACGCCGTGGTCAGCCTCCGCACCACCGCCCGCGGCACCACCGCCGAGCTGCTGGGATGCACGCCGGCCGAGTAGTCGCCGGTGATCGCGACCCGCCCGGGCGCATATTCGATCAGAAGAGCGGGAATCCGTCAGGATGTCCCGCACACCGATCCTGTACACCTCGGCGCAACGCTGTCGTCAATGACGCGCCAATGACCCTCCCGCTTGTCGGCAGGAGTTGTTAGGCTCGTGGTTTCGCCCCTTCCGCACCGAGAGGTCCGGGAGCGGGCGTTGCTTTGTAGTTACGACCGATATCTCCACCGCCACCCTGCTGACGACTCACACCCTCAGCACAGCCCCAGCACCTACGAGGAGCACCTGTGACCCAGACCAGCGAACACGTGACCTGGCTCACTCAGTCCGGCTACGACCAGCTCAAGGCCGAGCTGGACCACCTGACCGGCCCCTGGCGCATCGAGATCGCCCAGAAGATCGAGGCGGCGCGCGAAGAGGGTGACCTCAAGGAGAACGCCGGTTACCACGCGGCCAAGGAGGAGCAGGGCAAGTACGAGCTGCGGATCCGCCAGCTCACCCAGCTCCTGGAGCGTGCCAAGGTCGGCGAGGCCCCCGCGGACTCCGGTGTGGTGGCCCCGGGCATGGTCGTCACGGTCGCCTTCGACGGCGACGCGGACGACACCATGACCTTCCTGCTGGGCTCGCGCGAGATGGCCGGCAGCGACGACCTCGACGTCTACTCCCCGCAGTCGCCGCTGGGCCGTGCCATCGACGGCAAGAAGGTCGGCGACGAGGCGACGTACGAGCTGCCGAACGGCAAGGCCGCCTCGGTCACCGTCACCGAGGTGAAGCCGCACAACGGCTGATCCCCCGCACCTGACGCCGAGGGCGGCCGTGGACTCCTCCACGGCCGCCCTCGCGGCATTCCGGGCCCGGGCGGGCCGGGCGGCTCAGCCGGCGGCCGAGCGGTACTTGCGCACCGACAGCCAGGAGAAGACCGCGGTGATCGCCAGCGACCAGAGCACCGACATCAGCACCGCGTGCTGCATCGGCCAGGCGCTGTCCACCGGCCCGACCTGGTTGCCGAAGAGGTCGCGGCAGGCCTGCACGGTGGCGCTGAACGGGTTCCAGTAGGCGATCCCCTGCAGCCAGCCCGGCATCGAGCTGATCGGCACGAACGCGTTGGAGATGAAGGTCAGCGGGAAGAGCCAGATCAGCCCGGCCGAGGTGGCCGCCTCGGGGCTGCGGACCGAGAGGCCGATCAGCGCGCCGATCCAGGAGAACGCGTAGCCGAGCAGGAGCAGCAGCCCGAACGCGCCGAGCGCCTTCGGCACGCCCTCGTGGATCCGCCAGCCGACCAGCAGCGCCACCACCGCCAGCACGACCAGGGTGAAGGCGGTCTGGCAGAGGTCGGCCAGGGTGCGGCCGACCAGCACCGCCGAGCGGGCCATCGGCAGCGAGCGGAAGCGGTCCACCAGCCCCTTGGTCATGTCCTCCGCGATGCCGGCGGAGGCGCCGGCCGTCGCGAAGGTGACGGTCTGGGCGAAGATGCCGGCCATCAGGAACTGGATGTACGAGTCGGAGCTGGCCTGCGTCCCGGGGATCTGGATGGCCCCGCCCATGACGTAGGAGAACAGCAGCACGAACATCACGGGCTGCATCAGTCCGAAGACCACGATCTCGGGGATCCGGGTCATCCGGCGCAGGTTGCGCCGGGCGACCACCCAGGAGTCGTGCAGGGTCGCGGCCGCGCCCCGGCGCTGCTTGGGCACCGCCCCGCCGATGGCGTGCTCGGTGGCAGTCGTCATCTCAGAGCTCCTTCCCGGCCGGGACGGCCTGCTGGTCGGGGCCCTGGTCGTCCTCGCCGGACCGGCCCCTGCCGTGACCGTGCCCCTTGCCCCGGCCCTTGCCGGCGGCGCGGTTCTCCTCGTCCTCGGCCGCGGTCACGTGGCCGGTGAGCGAGAGGAAGACGTCGTCCAGGGTGGGGCGGCGCAGGCCGATGTCGTCGATCTCGATGGAGCGGGCGTCCAGCTCGCGGATGGCGTCCGCGAGCACCCGGGCGCCGCCGCTGACCGGCACGGTGATCCGGCGGGTGTTCTTCTCCACCGCCGGGTCGCCCTTGGCGTACGCGGACAGCGCCTCGACCGCCTCGGCGACGAGGTCGGCGCGGTGCACCACGACCTCGATCCGCTCGCCGCCGATCTGCGCCTTGAGCTCGTCGGCGGAGCCCCGGGCGATCACCCGGCCGTGGTCGACCACGGCGATGTCGTGCGCGAGGCGGTCCGCCTCCTCCAGGTACTGGGTGGTGAGCAGCAGGGTGGTGCCCTGCTCGACGAGGGTCTCGATGACCTCCCAGAGGGCGAGCCGGTTGCGCGGGTCGAGGCCGGTGGTCGGCTCGTCCAGGAACATCACCGGCGGCCGGACGACCAGTGCGGCCGCGAGGTCGAGCCGGCGCCGCATGCCGCCGGAGTAGGTCTTGGCGGTGCGGTCCTTGGCGTCGGCGAGGTTGAACCACTCCAGCAGCTCCAGCGCCCGGGCCTTCGCCGCCCGGCCGGTCATCTGGTACAGCTCGCCGACCATCTGCAGGTTCTCGAACCCGGTGAGGTACTCGTCGACCGCGGCGTACTGGCCGGAGAGGCCGATCAGGCTGCGGACCTTGTTGGGGTGCCTGAGGACGTCGACCCCGGCGACCACCGCACGGCCGGAATCGGGGTGGAGCAGGGTGGTGAGGACGCGCACGGTGGTGGTCTTGCCGGCTCCGTTCGGGCCGAGCAGCCCCAGCACCGTGCCCTCGGGGACGTCGAGGCTGACGCCGTCCAGGGCTCGTACGTCACCGAAGGTCTTCACCAGGTTCTCGGCTTGGATGGCTGGCGCCATGGCCTGCCTCATCTCCTCGGACGATAGGGGTGCTATCGATTGGGCGAATTCCAGTGGTCTGTCCCACTCTGCCCCGAATGCGGGCGGACGGGCGACTCGGTTTTCGCCCCGAGGGGGCCGAGGGTGCGGCCGGCCCGGGTGCTGGGCCTTCCGTGCCGGCCGCCCAGTGCTCGGCGCCCGGCACTCGGCTCTCGGCACCCGGCGCCCAGTACTCGGCGCCCGGCACTCGGTGCTCAGTGCGAGACGACGTACCCGGCCTCCCGCAGCTCGCCGAGCACCGCCGCACAGTGCTCCGGCCCCTTGGTCTCCAGGTGCAGGTCCACCTCGACCTCGGTCAGCCCCAGCTGCGGGTCGATCCGCACGTGCGCCACGTCCAGCACGTTCGCGTCCACCCGTGTGAGCACCCCGAGCAGGTCCGCCAGCGCGCCCGGCCGGTCCGCCAGCCGCACCCGCAGCGACAGGTACCGGCCGGCCGCCGCCAGGCCGTGCCGGAGCACCCGCTGCATCAGCTGCGGGTCGATGTTGCCGCCCGAGAGCACCGCGACCACCGGGCCCTCGAAGGAGCCCGGCTGCTCCAGCAGGGCCGCCACCGGGCTGGCCCCGGCCGGCTCCACCACCAGCTTCAGCCGCTCCAGGCCCAGCAGCAGGGCCCGGGAGAGCGAGTCCTCGGAGACCGTCCGCACCCCGTCCGCCAGGGCGTTGATCACCTCGAACGGGATGTCCCCGGGCCGGCCGACCATGATCCCGTCGGCCATGGTGGCGTAGTGCTCCAGGGTCACCGGCCGCCCGGCCGCCAGCGAGGGCGGGTACGCGGCCGCACCGCCCGCCTGCACCCCGATCACCCGCACGTCCGGCCGGATCGGCTTGACCGCCGCCGCGATCCCGGCCAGCAGCCCGCCGCCGCCCACCCCGACCAGGATGGTCCGCACCTCCGGGCACTGCTCCAGGATCTCCAGGCCGACGGTGGCCTGGCCGGTGACCACGTCCCAGTGGTCGAAGGGGTGGATGAACACCGCGCCGGTCGCCTCCGAGTACCGCTGCGCGGCGCGCAGCGCCTCGTCCACCGTGGCGCCGGAGAGCCGGACCTCGGCGCCGTACTCGCGAGTCGCCGCGACCTTGGGCAGCGGCGCGGCCACCGGCATGAAGACCGTCGAGCGGACCCCGAGCAGCGCGGCCGCCAGCGCCACGCCCTGGGCGTGGTTCCCGGCGCTCGCCGCGACCACCCCGCCGGCCCGCTGCACCGGCGAGAGTCCCGCGATCCGCACGTACGCCCCCCGCAGCTTGAACGAGCCGGTGCGCTGGAGGTTCTCGCACTTCAGGTGGACCGGCGCGCCGATCAGCGCGGACAGGTGCCGGCTGCCCTCCATCGGTGTCACCCGGGCGACCCCGGCGAGCATCTTCTGGGCGCCGCGGACATCGTCGATGGTGATCGGCCAGCTGTGCATGGCGCCAGCCTAGGCCGTGCGCCGCCGCCAACCGGGGACGTCGGTACTGTTCCCGGGCCCGCCCGGCCCGCGTACGCTGCTGGTTCTGAGCCTCCCTCACCGCACGACGATCGTGAGCCGCGATGACGACGACCTCGCCCCAGGCCACCGACCGCACCGACCCCCTGCACGCCCAACTCCAGTACCAGCTGGCGGTGTTCGCCCGACGCATGGAGCAGGTCCGCAGCTCCGACGGCGTGGGCGCGCTGGACCGGGCCGCCTACCTGCTGCTCGACCGGTTGGAGCGGCACGGGCCCGCCAACGTCAAGGCCCTGGCCGACGCGCTGGGCGTCGACTCCTCCACCGTCACCCGGCAGGTCGCCCCGCTGGTCGCCGCCGGGCTGGTCGGCCGGGTCCAGGACCCGGCCGACCGCCGTGCCGTACGGCTCGCACTGTCCCCGATCGGCGCCCGCCGGCTGGCCGAAGTCCGCGCCGGGCGGGCCGAGTTGGCCCGTCGCCTGGTGGCCGACTGGCCACCCGAGGAGCAGCGCGCGTTCTGCGCCCTGCTGGCCCGCTTCAACCACTCCATGGAGTCGTACACGGCGGGCCGGCAGGGCGCGTAGGGCGCCGGAGGGGCGCCCCGGCCCCGGTCTAGCCGAGCGCCTGCTGCAGGTCGGCCAGCAGGTCGTCGATCGACTCGATGCCGACCGAGACGCGCACCAGGTCGGCGGGCACCTCCAGGGCGGAACCGGCCACCGAGGCGTGGGTCATCCGGCCCGGGTGCTCGATGAGCGACTCGACGCCGCCCAGCGACTCGCCGAGGGTGAACAGCTGCGCGCGGTTGCAGACCTCGACCGCCGCCTCCTCCCCGCCGTTGACGCGGAAGGAGACCATGCCGCCGAACGCCTTCATCTGCTTGGCGGCGATGTCGTGGCCGGGGTGCTCGGGCAGGCCCGGGTAGAGCACCTGGCTGACCTTGGGGTGGCCCGCGAGCAGCTCGGCGACCTTCTCGGCGTTGGAGCTGTGCCGGTCCATCCGGACCCCGAGGGTCTTGATGCCGCGCAGCACCAGCCAGGCGTCGAACGGGCCGGAGACGGCGCCCATCGCGTTCTGGTGGTAGGCGACCTCCTCGCCGAGGCCCGCCTCGGCCAGCACCAGCGCACCGCCGACGACGTCCGAGTGGCCGCCCATGTACTTGGTGGTGGAGTGCACGACCGCGTCCGCGCCGAGCGCGATCGGCTGCTGCAGGTAGGGGCTGGCGAAGGTGTTGTCGACCACCAGCAGCGCACCGGCGCCGTGCGCGATCTCGGCGAGCGCGGTCAGGTCGGTGATGCCCAGCAGCGGGTTGGACGGGGTCTCGACCCAGACCGCGCGGGTGTTGGGGCGCAGCGCCGCGCGGACGGTCGACAGGTCCTGGGTGTTGGCGACGGAGAACTCGACGCCCCAGCGGGTCAGGACCTTGGCGAAGAGCCGGAAGGTGCCGCCGTAGGCGTCGTTGGGGATCACGATGTGGTCGCCCGGCTTGAGGATGGTGCGCAGCAGGGTGTCCTCGGCGGCCAGGCCGGAGGCGAAGGCGAGGCCGCGGGCGCCGCCCTCCAGTGCCGCGAGGCACTCCTCCAGCGCGGTGCGGGTCGGGTTGGCGCTACGGCTGTACTCGTAGCCGCCCCGGAGGCCGCCCACCCCGTCCTGCTTGTAGGTGGACACCTGGTAGATCGGCGTGACGACGGCCCCGGTCTGGGGGTCTGCCTCCTGACCCGCGTGGATGGCGAGGGTCTCGAAGCCCTGGGGAAGCTGGTGCTCGGTCATGACAACGAGCGTAGTGGGCGAATGGCGGGGCGCCTCCCGGAAGGGGTTCCGGCGTCCGGAAAGCGCCGCCGCTGCCCGGAATCCGGCGGCGGCCGTGAGCGTTGAAACCTGCACAACGCTTCCCGACCAGCTGGAGCAGGCCGTGCTGTTCAACCGCCACAAGACCTCGCTCGTCCCCGCCGACCAGGCGCTGCCCGGCCGGGAGACGCCGGGCTTCACCCTCAGTGAGCCGCACACCGTGCTCGGCCACCCGCTCACCGGCCCGTACCCGGCCGGGCTGGAGGTGGCCGACTTCGGGCTGGGCTGCTTCTGGGGCGCCGAGCGCACGTTCTGGCGGCTGCCCGGCGTCTGGACGACGCTGGTCGGCTACCAGGGCGGGCACACCCCCAACCCCACGTACGAGGAGGTGTGCAGCGGGCTGACCGGCCACACCGAGGCGGTCCGGGTGGTCTACGACCCGGCGGTGATCCCGTACGAGCGGCTGCTGAAGACCTTCTGGGAGGCGCACGACCCGACGCAGGGCAACCGGCAGGGCAACGACGTCGGCAGCCAGTACCGGTCCGCCGTCTACACCCACAGCCCGGCCCAGGCCGCGGCCGCCGCCGCCGGCCGGGAGGCCTTCCAGCCCGCGCTGACCGCGATCGGGCTGGGGCCGATCACCACCGAGATCGCCCCGGCGGGCCCGTTCTACCCGGCGGAGCCGTACCACCAGCAGTACCTGTCCGACGCCAAGAACCCGAACGGCTACTGCGGCCTCGGCGGCACCGGCGCCAGCTGCCCGATCGGCGTGGCCCGCACCGAGGGCTGACGGGCCCGGGCCGGCCTCAGGCGCGGTGGACTTCGTGCTGGAAGCAGCCGAACTCCACCGCGCGGACGTGCACGACGGCCACCTCCGGGTCGGCGAGCAGCTCGGCGGCGGCCGCCTCGGCCGTGTCGGGGGTGACGGGCACGCCGCCCAGGATGTGGCCGCGCCGGTCGTAGGCGCGCAGCACCCGTGCGCCGCCGTGGAACCCGGCCGGCCAGGTCGGGCCCGCGCCGGGGCACGCGTGGTCGTGCACGAAGACCGGCCCGACCTCGTCGTACGGGCCCGGGTCGGCGCCCGTCGCGGCGGCCCAGCGGCGCAGCGGCGCGTAGCCGACCAGGGCGATCCGGTCGCCCGGCCGGGCCCGGGTGAGGCAGCAGCGCAGCGGGGCGCCACCGGTCTCGTCGACCGACCGGACGGGCGGGCGCCCGGCGTCGTCGAGTTCCAGCAGGGCGAGGTGGACGGCCGGGTCGATCGGGCGGACGGCCGGGGCGGGTGCGGCGGTGGTGGTCATGCCTCCAGCCTGCCGCCGGGGCCGCCCGGCGTCCGGCGGGTTTCGGCCGTCGCGTTCGGCGGGCCCGCGGGCCCGCCTCAGACCGCGCTGCCGGCCTTCCAGGCGGCCCAGCCCATGTTCCAGCCGTTCAGGCCGTTGGAGGGCTCGACGGTCTTGTCGCCGGAGTTCACGACCTCGACGACGTCGCCGATCATCGAGCTCTTGTAGAACTTGTAGCCGTCCGCGCTCTGGTCCTGCCCGCCCTTGGCGTCCTTCAGGCCGACGCAGCCGTGGCTGGTGTTCTGGCTGCCGAAGATCGACGGCGAGGACCAGTAGTTGCCGTGGATGAAGGTGCCGGAGGTGGTCAGGCGCTGGGCGTGCGGCACGTCGGCGATGTCGTACTCGCTGCCGAGGCCGACGGTCTGCGAGTTCATCCGGGTCTGCTGGTACTGCTCCGAGATGACCATCTTGCCGCCCCAGGTGCGGTACTCGGGCGAGCCGCCGGAGATCGCGTAGACGGCGCTGACCTGGCCGTCGGTGGTGACGGTGAGCTTCTTGGTCGCGAGGTCGGCGACGCTGGTCTGCGCGCGGCCGACGGTGAAGCGGACGTCCTTGGACTGGGTGCCGTAGACGCCCTTGGCGGCCTGTACGTCCTTGAGCCGGAGCTTCACGGTCACCTTGGTGCCCTTGGCCCAGTACTCCTGCGGACGGAAGTCCAGACGGGTGCTGGAGAACCAGTGCCCGACGATCTCGACGCCGGGCTCGGCCACGACGGTGATCGCCTCCTGGACGGCCTTGCGGTCGGTCACCGGCTTGCTGAAGTTGATCGAGACCGGCATCCCGACACCGACGACCGAGCCGTCCTCGGGGGTGAAGTAGCCGACGAAGGTGTTGGCCGGGGTCGCCGTGGTGAAGACGGCGTTGGCGTCCGCCTCCAGCTTGTCCTTGTCGGTGGCGGTGGCGGTGACGGTGTACTTGGTGCCGCTGGCCGGCGCGGCCGCGGACGTCCAGCCGGTGCCGTCCGCGGAGAGCTCCCCGGCCAGCGCCTTGCCGGTCGAGTCGGCGACCTTGACCGAGCCGAGGGTGCCGCCCGTGACGGTGACCCTGACCGGCTCGCTGAAGCTGGCGGCGGTGGAGCCGTCGGCGGGGGTGACGGTGATGACGGCCACCGAGGTCTTCGGCGAGCTGCTCGCGCTCGCGCTCGTGGCGCCGCCGCCGGTGGCGCCTCCGCTGCCGCCCGCGGACCCGCTGCCCGAGCCGGCGCCCGTCCCGCCGTCGCCGCTCTTGGTGTCGTTGCAGGCCGCCAGCAGCAGGACCGGCGCACCGATCAGACCGGCCAGCACACCGCGCCGGCTCCAGTTCCCGCCGGCCGCCCGGCCCTGACCGTCCCGTGCCGTCACGTCGCGTTCTCCCTGCTGATCATCCCGGGCATTACGGATACAGAAACGCAATCTGCCCTTTCACGGTTCCATCACCAACGGGAAGCGATCGTATGAGATCACTCAACTTCCTGCCAAATATGGACAAAATGCCCGGCCTGCAGACAGCAGACCGGGCAGTCACGAGCCGTGACGAAAGCGGGCGGAGACTACTCGGCGGACTCGTCCACCGTGTACTCGTCCCAGCCCTCCTCCTCGGCGTCGAACTCGGTCTGCGCGGACTCCCAGGTCGCCGAGGCGAGCTCGACGCCCGGGACGTCGCCGAGCAGGGCGACCGGGTCGATGAAGTGCGCGAGCGAACCCGACGGGTCCACCTCGATGGCCTCGACGGACTGGGCGCGCTCCTCGTCGTCGAGGTACTCGTCGTCCGTCACCTGCTGCAGGGCCGCCGCCTTGAGCGCCCCCTCGTCGGTGATCTCGGCGATGAGCTCGATGCTGAGCCGGACGTAGCGCGGTTCGTCCTGGCCGGTCGTGTCAGTGCTGGTCATGCGTGCGAGCGTACGGGAAACCGCCCCGAGCCGAACGCGGGCGGGCGAACACCAGTAGGGCCGGCCCCTCCGAAGAGGGACCGGCCCTGCCGTCTCCGCCGGGGCTCCCCCACCCGGGAGCCGCGGAGACGCGCCATGCGGCGCGGTGGTGACCGCGGGAGCCGCCGCACCCTGTTGACCGGCCGAAGCCGGACAGGGGCGGGACGACGACGCCTCCCGCGGTAGCCCCTCCCGCCCGCTACCGGGCGTGGAGGGCAGGACACGGCCGGCCGGGTCAGGGCCGTCCGACGTGTCCGGAGACGACCGCGACCACCGGGGAGCCGCTCCCGGAGGGTTGCCGTCGTCTCGCTCGGCGTCTTGCCGTTGACCCCAACGATGCCCTGCCGTTGTTAAGCGCGTGCTGCGCGCAGGTGACGCCGGTGTACCACTTCGCCCCCGGACGAACCCTCACCCGAACGGGCGGGTGCCCGTCGTGAGCGGGCGTCAGTGCGAGGCGCGGCCGGCGAGGAAGCCCAGCAGGTCCTGGCGGGTGACGATGCCCTGCGGCTTGCCCTCCACCAGCACCACGGCCGCGTCGGCCTTCTCCAGCACGGTCATCAGGTTGGTGACCGTCTCGCCCGAGCCGACCACCGGCAGCGGCTTGGACATCACCTTGTCCAGCGTGTCGGTCAGCTGGATCTCGTTCGCGAAGACGCCCTCCAGCAGCAGCTTCTCGGCGACCGAGCCGATCACCTCGCCGGCCATGATGTCGGGGTGGCCGGCCCCCGGGGAGACCACCGGCATCTGCGAGACGCCGTACTCGCGCAGCACCCGGACCGCCTCGGCGACGGTCTCGTTGGGGTGCATGTGGACGAACTGCGGGATGCCCTCGTGCTCGATGGCGTCCTTGCGGGCCAGCACCTCGGCGATGTGCGCCTCGTCGGTGGCCGACGGCAGGAAGCCGTAGTCGGCCATCCAGTCGTCGTTGAAGATCTTCGACAGGTAGCCGCGGCCGCCGTCCGGCAGCAGGACCACCACGACGTCGTCCGGGCCCAGCCGCTTGGCCACCTCCAGCGCGGCGACCACGGCCATCCCGCAGGAGCCGCCGACCAGCAGGCCCTCCTCCTTCGCCAGCCGCCGGGTCATCTGGAACGAGTCCTTGTCGGAGACGGCGACGATCTCGTCCGCGACGCCGCGGTCGTAGGCGGTCGGCCAGAAGTCCTCGCCGACGCCCTCGACCAGGTACGGCCGGCCGGTGCCGCCCGAGTAGACCGAGCCCTCCGGGTCGGCGCCGACGACCTTGACCTTGCCGCCGGAGGCCTCCTTCAGGTAGTTGCCGGTGCCGGAGATGGTGCCGCCGGTGCCGACGCCGGCCACGAAGTGGGTGATCCGCCCCTCGGTCTGCTCCCACAGCTCCGGACCGGTGGAGTAGTAGTGCGAGGCCGGGTTGTCCGGGTTGGAGTACTGGTCCGGCTTCCAGGCGTTCGGCGTCTCACGGACCAGGCGGTCCGAGACGTTGTAGTAGGAGTCCGGATGCTCCGGGGCGACTGCGGTGGGACAGACGACCACTTCGGCGCCGTACGCGCGCAGGGTATTGATCTTGTCGGTGGACACCTTGTCCGGACAGACGAAGATGCACTTGTAGCCCTTCTGCTGGGCCACGATCGCCAGGCCGACACCGGTGTTGCCGGAGGTCGGCTCCACGATCGTGCCGCCGGGCTTCAGCGCACCCGAGGCCTCGGCGGCCTCGATCATGCGCATCGCGATCCGGTCCTTCACCGAGCCGCCGGGGTTGAAGTACTCGACCTTCGCCAGCACTGTCGCGCTGATGCCGTCGGTGACCTTGTTGAGCTTGACCAAGGGCGTGTTGCCGACCAGGTCGATGATCGAGTTGTGGTACCGCACGGGGGTCCTCCCGGTCTGTGGGCATGCGAGTGCTTTCGGTACTGCAAAGCCTAGGCTGTGCCACCGGCCCCAGCCCTCCCCTGCGCCACACTGCCTCCCCGCCCTCCCGGCGACCTGCCCGCGGGGCCCGCCGCCCGGCCCGCCGCGCGACCCCGCCACCGGGCTCCGCGCACCCCACCCCGGGCCGTCTCCCCCGCCACACGCCCACGGATGGCCCAGTCCCGTCGATAGTGCGCGGTCGCGGACGGGTAGGAGGTGTACAGGCAACGCGAGTGGCGGCCCCGCCAGGGGGCGGCACGAGGACGCGAAGGGGGCACCGGATGCCAGGGGCACAGGAGTCGCGGGCCCGGGTGGCCCGGCGGATCGCCACCGCGGCGGCGTACGGCGGCGGCGGGCTCGGCCTGCTGGGCGTGGGGCTGGTCGGCGTGCTGCTGACCGAGAGCAAGCTGGCCGTGCAGGCCATCGGCGTCCTGCAGGGCGACCCGCCCAAGGCCGACGGCGTCTACGGCGAGGCCTTCGCCGACGCCGGTGCCGACGGGCAGCCGCCCCTGGTGCTCGCCTTCCTCGGCGACTCCACCGCCGCCGGCCTCGGGGTGCTGCGCGCCCGCGAGACGCCGGGCGCGCTGCTCGCGGCGGGCCTGGCCTCGGTGGCCGAGCGGCCGGTCCGGCTGATCAACGTGGCCCGCTCCGGCGGGCGCTCCGCCGACCTCTCCGGCCAGCTGGAGCTGGCCCTGCCGCACCACCCCGACATCGCCGTGATCATGGTGGGCGCCAACGACGTGACCCGGCACAGCCCGGCCCAGCTCGCCGTCCGCCACCTCGGCGAGGCGGTCGCCGCGCTGCGCGCCAACGGCTGCGAGGTGGTGGTCGGCACCTGTCCGGACCTCGGCACGATCAAGCCGGTGCGCCCGCCGCTGCGCTGGGTGGCCCGGCGGGTCAGCCGGCAACTGGCGGCCGCGCAGACCATCGCCGTGGTGGAGGCCGGCGGCCGGACGGTCTCGCTGGGCTCGCTGCTCGGGCCGGAGTTCGCGGCCCGGCCCGAGATGTTCGCCGCCGACCGCTACCACCCCTCGGCCCAGGGCTACGCGACGGCGGCGATGGCCGTCCTGCCCTCGCTCTGCGCGGTGCTCGGCCTCTGGCCCGAGGAGGAGCGGCCGGCCGGCCCCGTCCCGGGCGACACGGTGCTGCCGGTGGCGGTGGCCGCGGCCGCCGCGGCGGGCCGTTCCGGCACCGAGGTGGCAGCCGTCGGGGCCGAGGGCGCGGCCCGGCGCTGGGCGATGCTGCGCCACCGGCTGCGGGTCGGCCTGCCGGGCACCTGGGCCGCCGAGGCGGCCCCGGGCGGGCCGGACGGGGCCGCCGGGACCGACCGCGGGAACACGTCGGCCAGCTCACACGCCGGGGCGGGTGACGCCTGAGCTACCAGACGGTAACTTTCCTCCCGGGCGTCCGCCGCGCACCCGGGTGTTCCCGCCGGGCCGCCGCCCGGACACCCCACCGCCCGAAGGTCACTCAGCGAGGAGCCCGCCATGCCCGAAGCCGTCATCGTCAGCGCTGCCCGTTCGCCGATCGGCCGGGCCTTCAAGGGCTCCCTCAAGGACGTCCGCCCGGACGACCTGACCGCC
>NZ_JBSFNM010000110.1:0-15091 GCF_053587085.1 Kitasatospora sp. NPDC003701 | reverse complement strand
GCCGCCAGGTCCCACCCACGATCCACCGGGAACCCGGACACCGCGTCCACACCCCCGGCGACCAACCGCCACAGGTCCTCCGGAGAACGCACGCCGCCCGGATAGCGGCAGCTCATCCCCACGATCGCGATCGGCTCATCGGCACCACCCAGGACCGACGCCCCGACCTGACCACCCGCGACCGCCCGCTCCACCCCGGGACCGGCTTCGTCCAGGAGCTCGCCGCCCAGGAACGCGCCCAGCTCGCCGGGTGTCGGGTAGTCGAACAGCAGGGTGGTCGGCAGGCGCAGTCCCGTGGCGGTGTTGAGCCGGTTCCGCAGCTCGACGGCCGACAGCGAATCGAACCCGAGCTCCTTGAACGCCCGACCCTCGGTGACGGCGTTCTTCGAGGCGAAGCCGAGGACCGAAGCCGCCTCCGCCCGGACCAGGTCCAGGAGCAGGCGCTCCCGCTCGGCCGGGACGGCGGCGCGCAGGCGCTCGGCCAGCGGAGCCGCTCCCCGCTTCCCACCGGCGGGCGTCCGCCGCGCCGGGGCCGGCGCCAGACCGCTGAGCAGGACGGGGACCGGCCCGTCGGCCTGGCGTGCGCGCAGGGCCGCGACGTCGAGCCGGGCGGGCACCACGGCGGCCCGGGAGCCGGCGAGCGCCGCGTCGAACAGCGCCAGTCCCTCGGCGGCCTCCAGCGGAAGCAGGCCCGCCCGGGCAAGCCTGTCGACGCCTGCCCGGTCGAGGCTGCCCGACATGCCCCCGCTCTGGCCCCACAGTCCCCAGGCCAGCGAGGTCGCGGGGACGCCCCGGGCGCGCAGCCGCTGGGCGAACGCGTCCAGGAAGGCGTTCGCCGCGGCGTAGTTGCCCTGTCCCGCGTTCCCGATGACTCCCGCTATGGACGAGAAGAACACCACCGCCCGCAGATCCAGGCCGGCGGTCAGCTCGTGCAGGTGCCAGGCCGCGTCGACCTTCGGGCGAAGGACCGCGTCGGTGCGCTCGGGCGTGAGGGACTCGACGACCCCGTCGTCGAGGACGCCGGCGGCGTGCACGATGCCCACGAGGGGCCGGTCCGCGGGGACCGCCGCGATGACCGCCGCCAGCTCGGTCCGGTCGGCCGCGTCACAGGCCGCCACGTCCACGGTCGCGCCGAGCGCGGTCAACTCGTCGACCAGCTCGGCCGCCCCCGGCGCCGCGAACCCGCGCCGGCTGAGCAGCAGCAGGTGTCGTACGCCGTGCACGGTCACCAGGTGGCGGGCCAGCAGTGCGCCGAGGGTCCCGGTCGCACCGGTCAGCAGAACGGTGCCCGTCGGCCCGAAGACCGTCGGGGCGTCACCCTCGGAGGGCACCCGGCCGAGCCTCGGTATGAGCAGTTCGCCGGACCGCAGGGCCAGTTGCGGCTCACCGGAGGCCAGTGCGGCCGGCACGGCGGCGGCGGAGGAGTCCGACTCGTCCAGGTCGACCAGGACGATCCTGTTCGGGTGCTCGGTCTGCGCGGCCCTCACGAGGCCCCACACGGCGGCGTGGGGCAGGTACGGCGTCTCGCCGCCGGTGGTGGAGACGGCGCTCCGGGTCACCACGGCGATCGTGGCAGCGGCGAACCGCTCGTCGGCCAGCACCGTCTGCACGTCGACCAGCAGGTGCCGGACCGAGGCCCGAACCGCTTCGGGGCCCTCGCCGTCACCGGACCCCGGCTCCGTGTCGGCGACGAGCAGCAGCACCTCGGGGGCGGGGCGGCCTGCCTCGACGGCCCGCGCCAGCG
This sequence comes from Kitasatospora sp. NPDC003701, assembly GCF_053587085.1. Lineage (NCBI taxonomy): Bacteria > Bacillati > Actinomycetota > Actinomycetes > Kitasatosporales > Streptomycetaceae > Kitasatospora > Kitasatospora sp. NPDC003701. The sequence continues at coordinate 13,347 of NZ_JBSFNM010000110.1, read as the reverse complement.
CAGCGAGGTCGGCGAAGCAGGCGTCGCCGTTCACCAGCGGGCGACCGACCACGGCACGAGCCGCCTCCGACGGTGCAGGGCTCGGCACAGCCGACCAGCCGACCTGGAAGAGCGACTCGTGGAAGGTGGTCCGAGCGGCCCGCAGCCGCTCGGGGCTGACCGCGCGCAGCACCAGCGCGTCGATCGACGCGACCGGGTGACCCGACTCGTCGGCGACGTCCAGGGAGACCGCACCGCCGGCTGCGGGCGCGAACCGCACCCGCAGCGTGGACGCGCCCTCGGAGTGGAGGCGGACACCGCTCCAGGAGAACGGAAGCGTGCCGTTCGACGGCAGGTCGGGCGAGCCGAACGCGACCGCGTGCAGGGCCGCGTCCAGCAGCGCGGGGTGCAGTCCGAAGACGGTGCCGTACTGCTCGGTCGGCAGCTCGACCTCGGCGAAGGTGTGGTCGCCGTGCCGCCACACCTGACGAAGGCCCCGGAACGTCGGACCGTAGGTGAAGCCGAGCTCCGCGAGGCGGTCGTACAGCCCGTCGATCCCGACCTCGGTCGCGCCCTCCGGGGGCCAGACGGTGAGGCCCTCGGGTGCCTCGGCCGGCTGCCGGGCGAGCGTGCCCGCGGCGTTGAGCGTCCACGGGCTCTCGTCAGGGCCGCGCTCGGGCCGGGAGTGGAGTTCGACCGGTCGCAGACCGGCCGGGTCCGGCCTTCCGACCGAGAGCTGGACCAGGATGCCGCCGACCGGGGGCAGCACCAGGGGGGTCTGGATGGTGAGCTCCTCGACCGACGCGCAGCCGGCCTCCGCACCCGCCCGGAGCGCCAATTCCAGCAGGGCGGTGCCGGGGACGACGGCGTCCCCCAGCACGGTGTGGTCGGCCAGCCACGGGTGGGTCGCGAGGGAGAGGCGGCCGGTCATCAGGAGCTCGCCGGAGCCGGCGAGCGTCACGGCGGCCCCCAGGAGCGGGTGGTCCGAGGCCGCGAGACCTGCCGCACCCACCTCGCCGGCGGCTCCCGATGCCTGCAGCCAGTAGCGGCGGCGCTGGAACGCGTAGGTCGGAAGGTCGACGCGGCGCGCACCCGTGCCCTCGAACAGGGCAGGCCAGGTGACCGGGGTGCCGGTGGCGTGCAGACGGGTCAGGGCCTCGATCACGGTGCGGGCCTGGTCACGGTCCTTCCGCAGGGCCGGCACCACGGCGCGTGCCGGGCCGTCCTGCGGCAGACACTCCGCCACCATCCCCGCCAGCACCGCGTCCGGACCGACCTCCAGGAACGTCCCCGCACCCAGGTCCAGCATCGTCGCGACGGCATCAGCGAAACGCACCGCCTCACGGACCTGACGCACCCAGTACGCCGGATCCGTCCACAGCTCCGACTCCACCCGGCCCGTCACCGTCGACACCAGGGCAACCGTCGGCTCGCACAGGTCCAGGCCGGACACGACCGCGCCGAACTCCTCCAACATCGGATCCATCAGACCCGAATGGAACGCATGACTGACCGTCAGAGCCTTCGTGCGGAAGCCACGCTCGACGAGCGTCGCCGCCACCGCCACGACCTGCTCCTCGTGCCCCGAAAGCACCAGCGACGCGGGGCCGTTGACCGCCGCCAGCCACACACCCTCCGTGCCCGCCAGCAGCTCCCGCACCACCTCCTCCGGTGCGCCGACCGCCACCATCGCGCCACCCGTGGGCAGCGCCTCCATCAACCGCCCACGGGCCTCGACCAGCGCACACGCGTCCTTCAGGGACAGCACACCCGCCACATGGGCAGCGGCGATCTCCCCGACCGAGTGACCCGCCAGCACACCAGCCGCCACACCCCACGACTCGAACAACCGGAACAGGGCAACCTCAAGGGCGAAGATCGCGGGCTGCGCGAAACCGGTGCGGTGAACCGACTCGTCCGACGGCAGATCCACCCCCAGCTCCGCACACACCTCGCCATAGGCACGCGCGAACACCGGGAACATCTCGCTCAGTTCACGACCCATCCCCGGCCACTGCGAACCCTGACCCGAGAACACCACCCCGAGCCGACCCGCCACCACAGTCGAGACATCCGCCGAACCCGACGCCACCCCGGCAAGAGCCGCCAGCGACTCCTCACGGTCCCCGGCCACCACGGCCGCCCGGTGCTCGAACACCGAACGCGACGTCGCCAGCGAGAACGCCGCATCCAGCGCCCGCACCTCACCCCCGCGCAGCCGCTCCAGCAGCGCGGCAGCCTGACCCCGCACCGCCTCCTCGGACTTGCCCGACAGCACCAGCGGCACCACCGGAAGTTCGACGACCTCCTCGACCGGCACCTCGACCGGCACCTCGGCCTGCTCCAGGATCACGTGCGCGTTCGTCCCGCTGATCCCGAAGGAGGACACCGCCGAACGACGCACCCGCCCAGCCTCCGGCCAGGCACGCGACTCCGTCAGCAGCTCCACCGCACCCGCCGACCAGTCGACATACGGCGACGGCTCGTCCACGTGCAGCGTCCGCGGAAGCACACCCTCCCGCATCGCCATCACCATCTTGATCACACCCGCCACACCCGCGGCAGCCTGCGTGTGACCGATGTTCGACTTCAACGACCCCAGCCACAGCGGCAGTTCGGCGTCACGGCCCTGGCCGTACGTCGCCAGCAGCGCCTGCGCCTCGATCGGGTCACCCAACCGGGTCCCGGTCCCGTGCGCCTCGACGACGTCGACCTCGGAGCCGGAGAGCCCCGCACCGGTCAGTGCCTGACGGATCACCCGCTCCTGCGACGGACCGTTCGGCGCCGTCAGACCGTTGGACGCACCGTCCTGGTTGACCGCCGAACCCCGCACCACCGCCAGCACCTGATGACCGAGCCGACGGGCGTCCGACAGCCGCTCCACCAGCAGCACACCGACACCCTCGGCCCACCCGGTGCCGTCCGCGACGTTCGCGAACGCCTTGCACCGACCGTCCGCCGCGAGCCCGCCCTGTCGCGAGAACTCGGCGAACATGCCGGGGTTGGCCATCACGGTCGCTCCGCCGGCGAGCGCGAGGTCGCACTCGCCCGACCGCAGCGCCTGCGCCGCCAGGTGCAGTGCCACCAGCGACGACGAACACGCCGTGTCCACCGTCACCGCCGGCCCCTCCAGACCGAACACGTACGACAAGCGGCCGGAGAGGATGCTCGCGGTGTTGCCGGTCAGGACGTGGCCGGCGACCGCTTCGACCGACTGGTGCAGTCGGGGCCCGTACTCCTGCGACATGGCTCCCACGAACACACCGGTGCTGCTGCCGTGCAGGGTGTGCGGGTCGATGCCGGCCCGCTCGAAGACCTCCCACGAGGTCTCCAGCAGCAGCCGCTGCTGCGGGTCCATCGCCAGCGCCTCACGCGGCGAGATCCCGAAGAAGTCCGCGTCGAACTCGGCCGCGTCGAGCAGGAATCCGCCCCGCGGGGCGTAGTCGGCGTCCGGGCCCTCGTGTTCCCAGGCCCGGTCGTTCGGGAAGTCGGTGATGGCGTCCGCGCCGTCCGCCACCAACCGCCAGAGGTCCTCGGGCGAGTGGACCCCGCCGGGGAGGCGGCAGGCCATTCCCACGATGACGATCGCCTCATCGGCGAGCGCTGCCGGCGCGGCCGCCGGGACCGCCGGGGCCGGGGCGCGGTCGTCCGACGTCGCGTCGGCCAGCAGCCGCAGCAGGTGGCGGGCCAGGGCGGGGGGCGTCGGGTGGTCGAAGAGCAGACCGGAGGGGAGCCTGAGGCCGGTGAGGGCCATCAGCCGGGCCGTGAGGTCCATCGACCCCAGGGAGTCCAGTCCCAGTTCCTTGAAGGTGGTCCGGGCGTCCTGACGGTCGGGGAGCTCCGTCCCCCGGATGGCCGCGATCTGCGCGAGGATCGCGGCGCGCAGCAGGTCCTCGTGGTCTTCCTCGGGCGCCTGCGCGAGCTGTCGTACGAGCGCGGGTGCGGCCACCGGTCCGTCGGTGCCGGTCGTGGACTCGCCGAGCCAGTACCGCTGGCGCTGGAACGGGTAGGTCGGCAGCGTGGTCCGCCGGGCAGCGGTGCCGGCGAAGACGGTGTGCCAGTCGACCGCGGTGCCGTTGGCGTGCGCCTCGGCGAGTGCGGTGAGGAAGCGGTCGTGGCCGCCCTCGTCGCGCCGCAGCGTGCCCGTCACCCGCACGTCGACGCCCGCGGCCTCGGCGCTCTCCTGGACCCCGACGGTCAGGACCGGGTGGGGGCTGACCTCGATCACGGTGCGGTGGCCGTCGTCGAAGGCGGCGCGGAGCGCGTCCTGGAAGCGGACGACGTGCCGGAGCCCCTGGTACCAGTAGCCGGCGTCCAGCCGGGCGGTGTCCATCAGCCCGCCGGTGAGCGTGGAGTAGAAGGGGATGTCCGAGCTGCGGGCCGTGATCGGTGCCAGCAGCTCGGCCAGACGCTGCTCGATCGCCTCGACCTGGGCGGAGTGGGAGGCGTAGTCGACCGCGATGCGCTTGGCCCGCACGTCGTCGGCCAGGCAGTCGGCGAGCAGGTGGTCGAGGGCGTCCGCCTCGCCGGCGACGACGGTCGAGGCGGGGCCGTTGACGGCTGCGACGGACAGGCGGCCCCGGTAGGGGCGCAACCGCTCGGCGACGTCGTCCGCCGGGAGCGGGACGGCCATCATGCCGCCCCGGCCGGCCAGCGCGACGAGGGCCCGGCTGCGCAGGGCGACGACGCGTGCCGCGTCGTCGAGGGAGAGCGCGCCGGCGACGCACGCCGCGGCGATCTCGCCCTGGGAGTGGCCGATCAGTGCGGAGGGCCGGACGCCGTGGGAGCGCCAGAGCTCCGCGAGCGAGACCATCACGGCGAACAGGACCGGCTGGACGACGTCGACGCGGTCGAGGGACGGCGCGTCCGGCTCGTCCCTCAGAACAGCGGTCAGGGAGTAGTCGACGTAGGGTTCCAGCGCCTCGGCGCACGCGTCGATCTGCCGGCGGAACACGGGCGAGGAGTCGAGGAGTCGGGCGGCCATGCCAGCCCACTGGCTGCCCTGCCCGGGGAACACGAAGACCGGTCCGTCGGGGCCGGCCGCGGCCGTGGCCGCCACCGAGCCCGTGACCAGGCCCGGGGCGGGCTCCCCGGCGGCGAGCGCGTCGAGTCCGCCGCGGAACTGCTCGACGGAGGAGCCGAGCAGGACGGCCCGGTGCTCCAGGTGCGTCCGGGTGGTTGCCAGGGTCAGGCCGATGTCGGCCGAGCGCGGTTCCGGCCCGTCGGCGAGGTGGTCCGCGAGGCGCCGCGCCTGGGCGCGCAGGGCCGCCTCGCCGCGGCCGGACAGCAGCCAGGGCAGGGGCGTCGGCGGCTCGGGGTCCCCGGCCGCCGGGTCCGCACCTGCCGGGTGCTCGGCCGCCGGGTGCTCGGCCGCGGCGGCGCCGGAAAGCACCAGGTGGCAGTTGGTCCCGCCGATGCCGAAGGAGCTGACGCCGGCGAGCGGCGGTGTCCCGGTGCGCGGCAGCGGGACCGGCTCCGTGTTGACCCGCAGGCCCAACCGTTCCAGCGGGATCAGCGGGTTGGGCGACTCGTAGTTCAGGCTGGGCGGCAGTTCCCGGTGGTGGAGTGCCAGCACCACCTTGATCAGGCCGGCGATGCCGGCCGCTCCTTCGAGGTGCCCGATGTTGGTCTTCACCGAGCCGACCGGCAGCGCGCCGGCCGTTCCCCGGGCCGCCCCGAGGACGGCACCGAGGGCGGCCGCCTCGACCGGGTCTCCGGCGGGGGTGCCGGTGCCGTGCAGTTCGACGTACCCGACCTCGGCCGGATCGACCCCGGCGTGGGCGTAGGCGAGTTGCAGCACCTCCTCCTGGGCGCTGCTGCTCGGCGTGGTCAGGCTGCTGCCGCCGCCGTTGTTGACCGCGCCGCCGCGGATGACCGCGTAGACGGTGTCCCCGTCGGCCTGCGCGCGGGAGAGGGTCTTGAGGAGGACCAGCCCCGCCCCTTCCCCCCGGACGTACCCGTTGGCCCGGGCGTCGAAGGTGTAGCAGCGGCCGTCGGGGGACAGTGCCCCGGTGCGGGCGACGGTCCCGGTGGTGTCGGCGAGGAGGTTGAGGTTCACCCCGCCGGCGAGCGCGGTCTCGGAGTCCCCGCGCCACAGGCTCTCGCAGGCGAGGTGGACGGCCACCAGGGCGGAGGACTGCCCGGTGTCCACCGCGATGCTGGGCCCGTTCAGGCCGAACCGGTAGGAGATCCGGTTGGCGATGATGCTGCGGTGCAGGCCCGTCAGGGTGTAGGCGCCGGCCGGGTCCGGCCGACGGCGCGTCAAGGTCGCGTAGTCGTCGGCGATGGCGCCGACGAAGACCCCGGTGCCGGTGCCCTCGAGCCGTGACGCCGGGATGCCCGCATGCTCGAGCGCCTCCCAGGCCAGCTCCAGCATCAGCCGCTGCTGCGGGTCCATGGCGGCGGCCTCGGCGGCGGGGATGCCGAAGAAGGCGGCGTCGAACCGGTCGACCTCGCCCAGGAAGCCGCCTCGCTGCCGCCGGTCCGCCCCGTGACCGGACGTCAGGCGCCCCTCGGGGGCCTCGCTGACGGCGTCCTTCCCCGCCCTGAGCAGCTGCCAGAACTCCTCCGGCGTACCGGCCCCCGGGAACCGGCAGGCGATCCCGACGACGGCGACGGGCTCGCCCCGTACGAGCCCGCGGGTGTCCACGCCGTTCGCAGGGGCCTTCGACAGCACGCTACCGGTCACCAGATCTCCATAGCTCAGGGAACGACGGGCCCGCCTCGGGCACCGGTCGGCGCAACGGCAGGGGGGAACGACTGGGAATTGACCCCCGGAACAACACGGTCGGAATCAATTCATCGGACTATTTTTGAACATGCGAGGACAACCCTCGGAACAATAGACCCAACACATTCCGCAGCAGCGCCGGAATGCTTCGGAGACGGCCGTAAGGCTTTCCTCGAACGGCCGTCGAGAAGCCGTCCGGAAATGTCTCGGTGGGGACAGTGAAGTAGGGAGTGTCGCGCGACCGGAAGAACTCCGGACGATATCGAGGGAAACGGTCAGGCCGCTGCGGTCGACCCGTTCAGATGGTCCGCCAGGACATTCATCACGTCGGCGGGCCGGTCGGTCAGATAGAAGTGCCCGCCGGGGAACACTTCCAGTCGGAAGTCCCCGGAGGTGTGGTCCCCCCAGGCGCGGGCGTCGTCGATCGAGGTCCGGGGATCGGCATCGCCGGTCAGGGCGGTGATCGGGGAGACCAGGGCGGCACCGGGCTCGGCGCGGTACGTCTCGGCGGCACGGTAATCCGCCCGCAGGGCCGGAAGGACCATGCGCAGGATCTCCTCGCTCGCGAACACCGACGGATCGGTGCCGCTCAGCTCCTTGATCTCCGCCACGATGCCGTCATCGTCGCGCAGGTGGACCTGCTCGTCGGAGCCGGGGCGCGACGGCGCCCGCCTGCCGGAGACGAAGACCCTGTCCAGGCCGTGCCCGTCCCGCTCCAGGCGCCTCGCGACCTCGAAAGCGACCGAGGCACCCATGCTGTGACCGAACAAGGTCAGCGGAAGGTCGGTTTGCTCACGCAGGACCGCGTGGAGACGGTCCGCCAGCTCGTGCACGTCGTCGACGCACGGTTCGAGGCGCCGGTCCTGACGGCCCGGGTACTGCACCGCCACCACGTCCACGCGGCCGGCGAGTCTCGCCGACACCGGGTGGAAGAAGGAGGCTGAGCCGCCCGCGTGCGGGAAGCAGACCAGCCGCGAGACGGCCTGCGGCGCTGGATGAAAACGACGGCACCACAAACTGTCGTCGACAGGGACAATACCCACGGTCCTCGGCTTCCTTCCGCCAGGCCGGCAGGCTCTTGTGGAACCGCCGGGAATCATGGAAGCGACCGCGGGAATTTCGGGAGCGCGAAGGCCCCTGGCAGCGTCCGGCATCGCGAGCCCACGCCGCCGCACCCCTCCAGCATTCCACCGGGCCAGTCGCGCATGGGCAACCGGAGCCGACATCACCAGCAGAACGGTGTGACAGTCGTGAGAATCGATACCGAAATACTGCTCGAGCACCACTACGTGCCCGATGAAATCTAGAACATCCCCCGTGATCGTTTCTAGCTTTTCGATCAGACCCTACCCCAGGGTAGTTGATCAAGCAACCCTCGCCCCGCCCGGCAAATCACGGCCGGAACCACCGCTCCGACCTGGGCGAACCGTTCTCGTGTCCGCTCTGTCCATTGGACTCGGCCGCAGACGATCAGTTCAGGCCAATCCGGCCGATCGGGGCAACCACCACAACGGATCCACCGACCGGTCGGGCGGGACAGTTCGCCGACGGTCCACCGTTCCGGAATCCCTCCCTCCGCCGGACCGGTCGAGCGAGGCCGCCCTCCAGGGCCGGGCCCATGGCGGACGGCCGGCCGGCACCCCGGCGACTCGGCTCCGCACAGCCACCGCCGCGGCCGAGGTCCGCGCACGACGAGGAACGGCGCCGGCCCCTACTCCTGGAGGTCCTCCAGCGGTCGCGCTTCGACAACGACTCGGCATGGAGGACCGGCCATCTGATGGCCGCTCGGAGCCTGCGGACGTCTGCGTCCGGGCACGCTCCGGTGGCCGAGGACCACGGCCACCGCGGCCCGGCCTCGCGTTCGCCGGGCAGGTCGGGGCTCGCCCGCGTCGCGGAGCGCGACCCGGTCCGAACGCAGTAGGGCGACGAGCTCAAGAGGTCCGATCACCACACCGGTCACAGTGCGGCACCCCGCTACGCGGCCTACGACCCGGAGAGCCGACCGGCTCCGGTCGGCCGGGCCGCCGCCCGACCGGCAGTCCCGCCGGCGCCGCCATCCGCAGCGGCCCGCAGCCGCTCTCCCACGAGGCCGTGCCCGGCCACACCCACCTCATGGACGGGAAGCGCTGCCGCCGACCCCACCCGGCGCTCGCGGTGAACCGGACCAGGTCCCGAGCCAGGCTTCCTCCGCCGGAACGGAGTTGAGGTCGGACCAGCGCTCTCGATCTCGTCCGCGCCACCTCGCACTCCGCCGACGAGGCCACCCACCGACCCGGCGACGACCTCCTCCACGTTCACCCGGCTCACCGTAGGCGTCGTCGCCATCACCGGCAAGAGCGTGGTCCATCGACTCGACCGGTTCGAGGGCTCGCCGGGCACCAGCTCCCCCGCCCGGGCCGAAGTACCTTCGGGCACTCCCGCCCGCCCCTCCACCTCTCGTTCGAGTCCTGGAGGACATCCGAGCCCCCTGCCCGCGAACCGACCCCCGCACTGCCCTCGGCCGCCGCGCACCGCCGATGGGCGGCCAGCATCCTCGGACCGGGGCCGGCGCCCGCCGAAGCCCGTGCGAAGGCAGGGGCGACTGCCCGATCGGGCAATGTCGGCGCGCACCCCCCGTTCCCTGAAAGCATCCCGTTGACACCGAAGTTGGTCTAGTCCACCTTGGGTGAAGCAAGGTTGTCCACAGGAGTCCCGGCGAAGCCGCGCGACCCGGCACTGACACCGCCCGGGACGCACCACCTCCCCCAACTCAACTGCTTCACCGTGACTTTGATTGAACCATGCGGCACTGCCATGCCTTGATCCTCGGACGGGCACATGGATCCGACGATCGATTGGAGACGCCCGCTTGCGCAGCACCTGTTCGGCCTGCCGACCGGCCGATCCCGTCCCACCACGATCGCAGCCATGGGCAAGGAGGCCGCGGACGCCGCGGGGAACGTCGGCGTGGAGGTCCGCCCCCTGATCCCGGACTCCTCGGACGGCACCACCTTCACCGACCACGCCAAGACCCCGGGCGGCGACCGCCTCCTCCCGCACGTCGTCCTCGATGCCGCCCCGATCGGCGTCGGGGACAGCCGACGTGTCGTCAACTCGCTTGAACAAAGGCCCAGTTCCGGCGACTGTCGCGTCCCCCACCGGCTGCGGTTGACGAGCCCCCCGCTCTCGATCCGCAGGTCTTCGACCAAGCAAGCGGCCTGGTCCACGGTGGCGCGACGGACCGACCGGAGCCGCTGACCAGGACACCATTCCGCACCCAACCGGCAATGACCGCACCGATTCTGACGATCAGACGGAGACACCCACACCATGCAACGAGTCTGCCTCGCGCTGCCCACCATGCGTCCCTGCCCCGACACCATCGTGGACCTCGCCGAGGAGGCGGCCTACGCCGTCGCGACCTTCGGAGTCGAGGTGCACCTCCTCGTCCTCGACACCACCGACGCCGCCGCCTTCGCGAAGAACGCGGACGCCGTGGCCTCACTGACCCCCACGCCCGGCGTGTTCGTCCACCACCTCGGCAACGCGCAGCAGCGGGAGTTCCTGCGCCGGGTGATCGAGCGCTCCGACGCCCCCGACCCCGAGCTGCTGCTCGACCTGATGCTCCCGCAGGCCGTCGCGTACGGGTCCTGCGTCAACCGGCTCTTCCTGGGCGCGGCCGCCCTGGGCTGCACCTCGGCGCACCTGCGCAACGACGACTTCGACTACCAGGTCGTCGACGGCCGGAAGATGTTCCCGATCCACCAGGAGCTGCTCTCGATCGGCCGGCCCGCCGGCGAGGCGGTGGCCGGCGTGACCCGCTCCGAACTCGACCCGGCCGACGCGGACAAGCCGGTGATGCTGGTCAGCGGCTCCTTCATCGGCGAACTCAACGTGGACATCGGCGAGATCCACGAGCTGGACCCGGCCGTCTACCGCGAGGTGGTGCGCCTTTGGGCCCCGCCGGTGTGGTCGGAGGAGGAGAAGGACGCGATGGTGGACGTCTCCTTCAAGGGCGCCGGCTCCGAGCCGTTCGACACGGACGACTCCGCCCTCGGCGTGCCCGACATCTGGGACGTCTACATGTGCAACATCGCCCTGGACCACCGGGCCTACGAGGTGCTGCCGCTGCTGCCCTCGACCGAGACCATCGGCAGCGACTACGCCCTGCTGCACGCCCTGGTCCACGCCAAGCTGCCCGGCGTCGTCCACAACCGCCACATCGTCAACTACTACACGCCCGAGCGCCGCACCGGTGCCGGCTTCATCTCCTACCAGCTGCGGTTCGTCAAGTTCCTGCTCTCGATGCTGTACCTGTACCCGGTCTACGGCGGGATGATCGACCTCGGCCGCGGGCTGCTGGACGAGCGGCACGGGCTGAAGGTCGAACCGATCCTCGGCCTGGTGCGGGGCAGCGTCGACTGGGACCGGGCCGGGAACGAGCACTGCCTGGACGTCCTGGACCGCTCCTACCGCAAGCTGGGCGGCAAGTACGCCGAGCTCGCGGACGTGGTGGCCGCCCGGCGGCAGCAGCTCCTGGACGAGGCCCGGGAGGACGCCGGGCGCTGGGCGGTGCTGATCGGCGCCTGGGCGGGGATGGCGACCGCCGCCCGCGCCGAGGGACTCCGCCCCGGCGCGGACGGGGCCGCCGGGTGAGCGAGGAGCTCCTGATACGGCAGCTGACCGACGACGACTGGGACGCCGTGGTCGCGCTGGAACACGACGCCTACGCGGCCGACGGCCTGTCGGAGGGCCGGGAGGCGCTGCAGTCCCGCGCCCTCGGCTCGCCGGAGACCTGCTTCGTGCTGGAGCAGGGCGGCACGGTCCGCGGCTACCTGCTCAGCCTGCCGTACCCGCCGCTGCGCTGCCCGGACCTCGCCCGGGCGGAGGACGCCGTGTTCGAGTCGGGCAACCTGCACGTGCACGACCTGGTGATCGCCGAGGACCTGCGCGGCCGGGACGTCGCGCTGGAGTTCATGCGGTACTTCCGGGCGCGGGCGGAGGAGCTGGGCTTCGAGCGGATCTCGATGGTCGCGGTGCGCGGGGCGGACATCCTGCTGCGGCTCATCGGCTACCGCGCGCACCGGGAGGTGGCCGTCCCCGCGTCGTACGGGCGACGTGCGGTCTACATGTCGATGCCGGTGCACTGACCTCCGGGGGCACCTTCCCACGGCGGCACCCGGACGGACCACCACTCCTTCGGTCCGGACGAACGAGTCCGAGGTGCCCCGGCTCCGAGCTCGCGCCCGGCCCGACCGGAGCCTGCCGAACCGGACCGTGGGCACACGACGGCCGCGGGCGGCCGCGGGACCGGTCCGGGTCGGCCGCCCGAGGAGGCACCGGCCGCGCCCCTGCGGGTGCGACCGGTGCTTCCCGTTTCGGGTCCGCCGCCCTGCCACGGCCCGGCCGGGTGACCGTCGTGCCTCCCCCCGTCACACTGGGGTGCGTGACCATCGACGAATCCCGGCGGCTGATCGTGCTGCGCCACGCCAAGTCCGCCTGGCCGGACGGCGTACCCGACCGCGACCGGCCTCTCGCCGCCCGGGGACTGCGCAACGCCCCGGCGGCCGGCCGCCGGCTGCGCGCGGCAGGGCTGCGGCCGGACGCCGTCCTCTGCTCCCCGGCCCGCCGGACCAGGCAGACCTGGGAGCTGGTGGCCCGGGAGCTGGTGGCCCAGGAACTGGTGACCCGGGAGCCGGGCACCGTACCCGGCGTCAGGTACGACGAGCGGCTGTACGACGCGGGCGGAGCAGACCTGTTGCTCGTGCTCCGCGACGTCCCGGAACAGGTGCGCACCCTGCTGCTGGTCGGCCACCTTCCGGGTGTGCAGGAGCTCACCCTGGCCCTTGCGGGGGAGGCGGTCGGCGACACCCGCAGGCGGGCCGCCGCGAAGTTCCCGACCTCCGCCTTGGCGGTGCTCACCCTTGGCGTGCCGTGGGCCGGGGCGGGCGAAGGCGTCGGCGTGCTGACCGAGTTCACCGTTCCCCGGGAGCCCGGGAGCTGATCCGTCGGGGCGAGGTCGGGGCGGCCAGCGGGCCCGGCCAGCGCCGCGCCACCCCCTCGCGCCCCGGGGCGGTCCGGTTCGGCGGGGCCGGCCGGCGAGGCCACGGTCCGTGGTCACCACTGCCTCGGCAGCGCGAGCCCTGCGGCCGGCTCCCGCACACTCCCGCGAGCGGTCGCAGCACACCCACCCCGCGTGCCTCGCCGCGGATGATCGTCAACTGCTGCCGGGGGCCTCTTCGTTGGGCACCGCATGCCCGCCCTCGGCCGGCCGGGCGGCTCTGGCCTGCATCGATGCCCGCAGCTTGATGCACCGTCAAGATGCTTCGCCCTGGGCGGCGGGGGTACAGTCGGCCGAGCCCCGGGGGTGGAGGGGTTCGCCTGGCGACGGCTGTCCGGAGCGGGCGGGGAACGCGACCCCCGGGGCAATTGACCCACGACTTCTGTCTGGAAATGCACCACGTTGATGGTCGCTTTCCTGACTAGATTGATCATCACAAGGTCGCGGCAGGGAGCCGCGACCGCCCGACACGGGGGAGAACCACCATGAACGCCGGCCCGCTCAAGCCGCTGCTGACCCGCGCCGCCACCGCCGAGACCACCAGCGACCCGAGCAGCGTGATGACCCTGCTCGCCGACTGCGGCACCGACGGCAGCCC
>NZ_JBSFNM010000109.1:0-15724 GCF_053587085.1 Kitasatospora sp. NPDC003701 | reverse complement strand
TTCGACGGCTCGTCCACGTGGAGCGTCCGCGGAAGCACACCCTCCCGCATCGCCATCACCATCTTGATCACACCCGCCACACCGGCAGCCGCCTGCGTGTGACCGACGTTCGACTTCACCGACCCCAGCCACAGCGGCAGCTCGGCGTCACGGTCGCGGCCGTAGGTCGCCAGCAGCGCCTGCGCCTCGATCGGGTCACCCAACCGGGTGCCCGTCCCGTGCGCCTCCACCGCGTCGACGTCCGCGCCCGTCAGCCGGGCGCCGGCCAGCGCCTGGCGGATCACCCGCTGCTGCGACGGACCGTTCGGCGCCGTCAGACCATTGGACGCACCGTCCTGGTTGACCGCCGAACCCCGCACCACCGCCAGCACCTTGTGCCCGTTGGCCACCGCGTCCGACAGCCGCTCCACGAGCAGCATGCCGACACCCTCGCCCCAGCCCGTGCCGTCCGCCGCATCCGCGAACGCCTTGCACCGGCCGTCCACCGCGAGACCGCGCTGACGCGAGAACTCGACGAAGGTCGCCGGAGTGGACATCACGGTCACACCGCCGACCAGTGCCATCGAGCACTCGCCCGACCGCAGCGCCTGCGCCGCCAGATGGAGCGCCACCAGCGACGACGAACACGCCGTGTCCACCGTCACCGCCGGCCCCTCCAGCCCGAACACGTACGACACCCGGCCCGACATCACACTGGCCGCATTGCCGATGCCGAGATGGCCGTCTCCGCCGTCGGCGGTGCGGGTCAGCAGCGAGGCGTAGTCCTGGCCGTTGGTGCCGGTGAACACACCGGTGGCGCTGCCCTTCAGCGAGGCCGGGTCGATGCCGGCCCGCTCGAACACCTCCCAGGACGTCTCCAGCAGCAGCCGCTGCTGCGGGTCCATCGCCAGCGCCTCACGCGGCGAGATCCCGAAGAACGTCGAGTCGAACTCGCCGATGTCGCCGAGGAAGGCGCCTTCCCGGACGTAGAGCTTCCCTGCGGCCGCGGGATCCGGGTCGTAGAGCCCGTCCACGTCCCAACCGCGGTCGGCGGGGAACGGGCCGACCGCGTCCACGCCCTCGGCCAGCAGCCGCCAGAAGTCCTCGGGGGACCGCACACCGCCGGGGAACCGGCAGCTCATGCCGACGATCGCGATCGGCTCGTCCGTGGCCGCGAGCGGGGCCGCCGGGGCGTGCTGCGCCTGCTGTCCTCCGAGCAGTTCGAAGGACAGGTACTCGGCCAGGTCGGCGGGCGTCGGATGGTCGAAGACGAGAGTGGCGGGCAGGTTCAGGCCGGTGGCGGCGTTCAGCCGGTTCCGCAGCTCCACAGCCGTCAGCGAGTCGAAGCCCGCCTGCTTGAAGGCGCGTTCCGGGTCGACGGCGGCCACCGAGGTGTGTCCCAGCACCGCCGCGGCGTGTGCGCGGACCTCGGCCGTCAGGAGCTCGACCCCCTCGGCCGTCCCGAGACCGCCGAGCCGCTGCACCAGTGACGATCCCGCGTGCGCCGACACGTCGGCGGCACGCTCACGAAGGTCCCGGACCTCGGGGACGTCGCTGACCAGTGAATCGGCACCCGCCGCCGCCAGAACCGGCAGCAGGCGCGTCCAGTCGAGGTCCGCGACGACCACCGCGGTCTCGCGACGGTCGAGCGCCGCCTGGAGGGAGGCGATCGCCGGTTCCACTCCCATCGGCGTCACTCCGCTGCGTCGGATCCGGCCGCTCGCCGCGTCCCCGGCCGCCGCCATGCCGCCGCCGTCCCACGCGCCCCAGGCGACTGCCGTCGCGGTGAGACCGTGCGCCCGGCGGTAGTGCGCCAGGGCGTCCAGGTAGGCGTTGGCAGCCGCGTAGTTGGCCTGGCCGGCGGCGCCGACGACACCCGCCAGCGAGGAGAACAGCACGAACGCCGACAGGTCGAGGTGCGCCGTGAGTTCGTGGAGGTGCCAGGCCGCCGTGGCCTTCGGCCCCAGGACCCGCGCGAAGCTCGCGGGGGTCAGGGAGTCGAGCACACCGTCGTCCACGATGCCCGCGACGTGCATCACGGCGGTGAGCGGTCGCTCGGCGGGGATCCCGGCCAACAGGCGTTCGACGGCCGCGCGGTCCGCGACGTCGCACGCGACGACCGACACACTCGCGCCGAGTTCCGTCAGCTCTGCCCGCAGCGCGGCGGCCTCCGGAGCGTCGGGGCCCCTGCGGCTGGTCAGCAGCAGGTGTTCCGCGCCGCAGCGTGCCAACCACCTGGCGACCTGCGCGCCCAGCGCGCCCGTGCCGCCGGTGATCAGCGTGGTGCCGCTCGGCCGCCAGGCCGCTTCCGGCCGCACGGCTCCTCCGGCCCGCGTCAGCCGTCGGGCATGGACACCCGCCTGCCGCAGCGCGACCGCCTGCTCGTTCGATCCGGCCACCACTCCGACCAGCTGCTCGACGCACCGTGCGTCCACCGAGGCGGGAAGGTCGATCAGCCCGCCCCACCGTTCCGGGTACTCCTGCGCGGCAGCGGCGCCGAGTCCCCAGAGCTGGGCATGCGCCGGCCTGGTCACCGGATCCGTCGCGTCGACGGACACCGCCCCCTGGGTCAGCACCCACAGGCGTCCTGTGACACCCGCATCGTCCAGGGCCTGGAGAAGCAGGACCGTTTCGACCAGGCCCGGCCCCGTACCGCCGCCACTCGGCTCCTCCGCCGCCAGCGCGAGCAGCGAGAGAACACCGCTCACCTCACCGCCGACCGCCAGCCGGTCCGCAAGGGTCTGCCGGTCGACGCCGGGCCCGTCGAGGTATACGGGGAGGACGTCGGCACCGTGAGCACGCAGTACGTCGATGAACAGTTCGGCGGACGGACTGTCCGCCGAGGCGACGACCAGCCAGCGTCCGGTCAGCACCGCCGACGGCGGCGGGGTGGCGATCGTCCAGGTGATCCGGTAGCGCCAGTGGTCGGTCGCGGACTGCTCGCGCACCCGCTGCCGGTACGAGGACAGCACCGGCAGAGCCGCGCCCAGCGTCTCCGCCTGCTCCTCGTCGACGCCCAGCGCCGCACTCAGACCGGCAAGATCACCGCGCTCCACCACCTCCCAGAACCGGCCGTCCACCGCATCCGACGACAGCCGCTCGGAGGCCTCCAGCCAGTAGCGACGGCGCTGGAACGCGTACGTCGGCAGATCGACCCGGCGCGCACCCGTGCCCTCGAACAGGGCAGGCCAAGCGACCGGGGTGCCGGTGGCGTGCAGACGAGCCACGGCCTCGACCACGGCACGGGCCTGGTCACGGTCCTTCCGCAGGGCCGGCACCACGGCGCGTGCCGGACCGTCCTGCGGCAGACACTCCGCCACCATCCCCGCCAGCACCGCGTCCGGACCGACCTCCAGGAACGTCCCCGCGCCAAGGTCCAGCATCGTCGCGACGGCATCAGCGAAACGCACCGCCTCACGGACCTGACGCACCCAGTACGCCGGATCCGTCCACAGCTCCGACTCCGCGCGGCCCGTCACCGTCGACACCAGGGCGACCGTCGGCTCGCGCAGGTCCAGGCCCGCCACGACCGCGCCGAACTCCTCCAGCATCGGATCCATCAGACCCGAATGGAACGCATGACTTACCGTCAGAGCCTTGGTGCGGAAGCCACGCTCGACGAGCGTCGCCGTCACCGCCAGGACCTGCTGCTCGTGCCCCGAGAGAACGAGCGACGTGGGGCCGTTGACCGCCGCCAGCCACACACCCTCCGTGCCCGCCAGCAGCTCCCGCACCACCTCCTCGGGCGCGCCGACCGCCACCATCGCGCCACCCGCGGGCAGCGCCTCCATCAACCGCCCACGGGCCACGACGAGCGCGCACGCGTCCTGCAGGGACAGCACGCCCGCCACATGAGCAGCGGCGATCTCCCCGACCGAGTGACCCGCCAGCACACCCGCGGACACACCCCACGACTCGAACAGCCGGAACAGGGCGACCTCGAGGGCGAAGATCGCGGGCTGCGCGAAACCGGTGCGGTGAACCGACTCGTCCGACGGCAGATCCACCCCCAGCTCCGCACACACCTCCCCATACGCCTGGGCGAACACCGGGAACATCTCGCTCAGTTCACGGCCCATCCCCGGCCACTGCGAACCCTGACCCGAGAACACCACCCCCAGCCGACCCGCCACCACGGTCGAGATATCCGCCGACCCCGACGCCAAGTCATCCAGGCGGGAGAGGATTTCGTCACGATCGGCCGCGACCACGGCCGCACGCTGCTCGAACACCGAACGCGACGTCACCAGCGAGAACGCCGCATCCAGCTCCCGCACCTCACCCCCGCGCAGCCGCTCCAGCAGCGCGGCAGCCTGACCCCGCACCGCATCCTCGGACTTGCCCGACAGCACCAGCGGCACCACCGGAAGTTCGACGACCTCCTCGACCGCCACCTCGACCGGCGCCTCCGCCTGCTCCAGGATCACGTGCGCGTTCGTCCCACTGATCCCGAAGGAGGACACCGCCGAACGACGCACCCGCCCCGCCTCCGGCCAGGCACGCGACTCCGTCAGCAGCTCCACCGCACCCGCCGACCAGTCGACATACGGCGACGGCTCGTCCACGTGCAGCGTCCGCGGAAGCACACCCTCCCGCATCGCCATCACCATCTTGATCACACCCGCCACACCGGCAGCCGCCTGCGTGTGACCGACGTTCGACTTCACCGACCCCAACCACAGCGGCTCGTCCGCCGAACGGTCGCGGCCGTAGGTCGCCAGCAGCGCCTGCGCCTCGATCGGGTCACCCAACCGGGTGCCCGTCCCGTGCGCCTCCACCGCGTCCACATCACCGGGCGTCAGCCGCGCGTTGGCCAGCGCCTGGCGGATCACCCGCTGCTGCGACGGACCGTTCGGTGCCATCAGACCGTTCGACGCACCGTCCTGGTTCACCGCCGAACCCCGCACCACCGCCAGCACCTTGTGCCCGTTCGCCACCGCGTCCGACAGCCGCTCCAGCACCAGGACGCCGACGCCCTCCGCCGAGCCGAACCCGTCGGCGGCCGCGGCGAACGCCTTGCACCGGCCGTCGGGGGCCAGCGCCTTCTGGCGGCTGAACTCGGCGAACATCGCCGGGGCGGCCATGACTGCCACACCGCCGGCGAGCGCGAGGTCGCACTCGCCCGACCGCAGCGCCTGCGCCGCCAGGTGCAGCGCCACCAGCGACGACGAACACGCCGTGTCCACCGTCACCGCCGGCCCCTCCAGACCCAGGCTGTAGGCGACCCGGCCGGAGGCGACGCTGGCGGTGTTGCCGGCCAGCAGGTAGCCCTCGAACTCTGCCGGGGCGTCCTGGAGCCGGGCGGCGTAGTCCTGGTAGGTGAGTCCGAAGAACACCCCGGTCGGGCTGCCCGCCAGCGAGGCCGGGTCGACGCCGGCCCGCTCGAAGGCCTCCCAGGAGGTCTCCAGCAGCAGCCGCTGCTGCGGGTCCAGGGCCTGGGCCTCGCGCGGGGAGATGCCGAAGAACTCGGCGTCGAAGTCGGCCACGTCGTGCAGGAAGCCGCCGCTGCGCGTGTACGAGGTGCCGGGCCGCCCCAACTCGGGGTCGTAGATGCCCTCGATGTCCCACCCGCGGTTCGTCGGGAACCCGGAGATGGCGTCGTTCTCGGCCAGCACCAGGCGCCACAGGTCCTCGGGCGACCGCACGCCGCCCGGGTAGCGGCAGCTCATCGCGACGATCGCGATCGGGTCGTCCTCGACCGGCGTCGCAACGGGCGTCCCGGTCCGGTCGTCCGCGTGCGTGGCCCCCGCCAGCTCGCCGAGCAGGTAGCGGCTCAGGGCGGCAGCGGTGGGGTGGTCGAAGATCAGCGTCGCGGGCAGACGCACACCCGTGGCGGCACTGAGCCGGTTCCGCAGCTCCACGCCCGTCACCGAGTCGAATCCGGCGTTCCTGAACGGTGCGTTGAGCTCGACCTGGTCGGCCGAGCCGTGGCCCAGCACGGTCGCCACCTGGCCGCGCACCAGGTCGTGGAGGGTCCGCTCGCGCTCCGCGTGCGGCATGTCGCGCAGCCGCCGCGCCAGCGGCGAACCCGGTTCCGTCGCCGTCTCGTCCTGCCCGGCGCCGGCCGCCACCAGGGCCCGGACCTCGGCGATGTCCCTGATCAGGGGCCGCGGGCGGGACGAGGTGTAGACCAGGAAGTACCGCTCCCAGTCCAGGTCGGTGATGATCAGGCGCGTCTCGTCGCGATCCAGCGCCTGGCCCAGGGCGTGCGTGGCCGACTCGGGTGCCATCTCCAGCAGACCGTGGCGGTGGAGCAGGTCCCGCGCCACGCCGGCGGCCATGCCGCCACCGCCCCAGGCGCCCCAGGCGATCGACGTGGCGACCAGGCCATGCTGGCGGCGCCACTGGGCGAAGGCGTCCAGGAAGGCGTTTCCGGGCGCGTAGTTGCTGTGGCCCGGGCTGCCGAACTCGCCCGAGAAGGAGGAGAACAGGACGAACGCGGAGAGGTCGAGCTCCCGGGTGAGCTCGTGCAGGTGCACCGCCGCCCCGGCCTTCACCTGCAGCACGCGCTGCATCTGATCGAGCGTCAGTTCGGTCACGGCCGAGTCCTCCAGGACTGCGGCGGTGTGGATGACGGCGGTGAGCGGCACGTCGGCGGGGATCTCCCCGAGCAGGTGCGCGAGGGCCGCACGGTCTCCGACGTCGCAGCGTGCGACCGTCGCCCTGGTGCCCGAAGCCGCGAGTTCCTCGACGAGTTCGCGAGCGCCGGGCGCATCCGGACCGCCACGGCTCACCAGCAGCAGGTGCTCGGCGCCCCGGCGGGCCAGCCAGCGCGCGATCTGGCCGCCGAGGGCCCCGGTTCCCCCCGTCACCAGGGTGGTACCGGTCGGCCGCCAGGACCGGAGGACCGGCGTCTGCTCGCCGGGGGCCCGGACCACACGCCGGGCGAACGACCCGGACCCGCGGACCGCCACCTGGTCCTCGCCGTCCAGACCGGCCAGCACCGACGCCAGCCGTCGCGCCCCGGTCTCATCGGCGGTCCCGGGCAGATCGATCAGCCCACCCCAGCGCTCCGGCCGCTCCAGGGCGAGCACCAGGCCGAGACCCCACACCTGAGCCTGCTCAGGGCTGCTGAGGACATCCCCGGGGCCCGTCGACACGGCACCCGCGGTGACGCACCAGATCGGCGCCTCCACCTCGCTGTCGACCATTCCCTGGAACAGGGCCACGGTCGCCGCCAGCCCACCGCCCACGGCCGGAGCCCCGGCACACGGCCGGGCGGCGACGGCCAGCAGTGACAGCACACCCGTGACCTCACGGTCGGCGGCGGCCTCGGCGAGCACCCGTGCGTAGTACTCCCGGTCCGCACGCTCCGCATCGGCCTCGACGACGACCACCTCCGCACCGCGCGCCGTCAGCGCGTCCCCGCAGAGCTGCGCCCAACCGTGCCGACCGGACTCGCCCGCCGGCGCGACCAGCAGCCACCTGCCGTCCATCCGACCGGTGCCGGCATCGGAGACGGGCGTCCAGGTGGTCCGGTAGCGCCACCCGTCGACCACCGAGTCCTCCCGCACCTGCCGGCGCCACGACGACAGAGCCGGAAGGAGCGCACCCAGCGACTCCTCCTGCACGCCGTCCAGCCCCAGCACATCCGAAACGGACGCCACGTCCGCCTGCTCGACCGCACGCCAGAACTCTTCGTCCACCGGGTCGGTCGGAGCGGTGTCGTCGCGCAGCGGTGCCTCCAGCCAGTAGCGCTGGTGTTGGAAGGCGTAGGTCGGCAGGTCGACGCGGCGCGCGCCGGTGCCTTCGAAGAGGGTGGGCCAGCCGACCGGGGCACCGTGGACGAACGCCTGCGCCAACGAAGCCATGAGCCGCGCCGCACCGCCCTCGCCCCGGCGCAGGGTACCGACCGCGACCGCCGTGGTGTCGGGGCCGGCCTCGCCGATGACCTCCTCGATCGCCGGGACCAACACCGGGTGGGGGCTGGCCTCCACGAACAGGCCATGACCGAGCGCGAGGAGCCCCTCGACGCCGGCGCGGAACTCCACCGTCCGCCGCAGGTTGGTGTACCAGTACCCGGCGTCCAGTGCGGCCGTGTCCAGGAAGCCGCCCGTCACGGTCGACCAGAAGGGGATGCTGCCGGAGACCGGGGTGATCCCGGCCAAGTCCCGTGCCAGGCCGGCTTCCAGGCCCTCGACCATGTGCGAGTGCGAGGCGTAGTCCACCGGGATCCGCCGCACCCGCACCCCACGACCCTCACACCAGGTGGTGAACGCCTCCAGCGGCCCGGCGGGGCCGGACACAACCGTCGAAGCCACCCCGTTCACCGCGGCCACCGACACCTGACCGCCGGCCCACTCCTCCAACAGGCCCCGCACACCGTCGGCGCCCACGGCCACCGACACCATGCCGCCCGAACCCGCCAGGTCCCGCGCGATCGCCCGCGAACGCAGCACGACCACCCGAGCGCCGTCCTCCAACGACAGACCACCCGCGACGACCGCGGCGGCGATCTCACCCTGCGAGTGGCCCAGCACCGCCGCCGGAACCACCCCGAACGAACGCCACACCTCCGCCAGGGACACCATCACCGCCCACAGCACCGGCTGCACCACATCCACCCGGCCCAGCCACGCCTCGTCGTCCGAGCGCACGACCCCGCTCAGCGACCAGTCCACCAACCCGTCCAGCGCCCGCTCGCACTCCGCCATCCGCGACGCGAACACCGGCGAGGAGTCCAGCAGTTCACCCGCCATCCCCAGCCACTGCGAACCCTGACCCGGGAACACGAACACCACACCACCGGCAGCACCCGCGCCGGCAATCAGGCCACCGGAGTGCGGCTCACCCGAAACCACCGACCCCAGACCGGCCAGCAGCTCCTCACGGTCCCCGGCCACCACCACCGCCCGGTGCCCGAACACCGAACGAGACGTCGCCAGCGAGTACGCCGCATCCAGGACACCCAGCCCCGGATCCGTACCGAACCGCTCCAGCAGCGCAGTGGCCTGCGCCCGCACCGCCGCCTCGGACTTGCCGGACAGCACCAGCGGCACCACCGGCAGTTCGACGGCCTCCTCGACCGCCACCTCGACCGGCGCCTCCGCCTGCTCCAGGATCACGTGCGCGTTCGTCCCGCTCACACCGAACGACGACACCGCCGAACGACGCACCCGACCCGTCTCCGGCCAGGCCTGACGATCAGTCAACAGCCGAACGGAGCCCGCCGCCCAGTCGACCTCCTTCGACGGCTCGTCCACGTGCAGCGTCCGCGGGAGCACACCCTCCCGCATCGCCATCACCATCTTGATCACACCACCCACACCGGCGGCAGCC
Source organism: Kitasatospora sp. NPDC003701 (assembly GCF_053587085.1). Classification (NCBI taxonomy): domain Bacteria; kingdom Bacillati; phylum Actinomycetota; class Actinomycetes; order Kitasatosporales; family Streptomycetaceae; genus Kitasatospora; species Kitasatospora sp. NPDC003701. The sequence continues at coordinate 6,466 of NZ_JBSFNM010000109.1, read as the reverse complement.
TGCGCGTGGCCGATGTTCGACTTCAACGACCCCAGCCACAGCGGTTCCTCCGCCGCCCGCTCCCGGCCGTAGGTCGCCAGCAGCGCCTGCGCCTCGATCGGGTCACCCAGCCGGGTCCCCGTCCCGTGCGCCTCCACCGCGTCGACATGCTGCGCGGGCAGACCCGCGTCCACCAGGGCGTCACGGATCAGCTGTTGCTGGGCCGGGCCGTTGGGGGCCGTCAGACCGTTGGACGCACCGTCCTGGTTCACCGCCGAACCCCGCACCACGGCAAGCACCTTGTGGCCGTTCGCCACCGCGTCCGACAGCCGCTCCACCAGCAGCATGCCCGCGCCCTCGGCCCAGCCCGTGCCGTCCGCCGCGTCCGCGAACGCCTTGCACCGGCCGTCGGCGGAGAGGCCGCGCTGGCGGCTGAACTCGATGAACGTCCTCGGCGTGGACATCACCGTCACACCGCCGACCAGCGCCATCGAGCACTCGCCCCTGCGCAGCGCCTGCGCCGCCAGGTGCAGCGCCACCAGCGACGACGAACACGCCGTGTCCACCGTCACCGCCGGCCCCTCCAGGCCGAACACGTACGACACCCGGCCCGACGCGACGCTGCCCGCGCTCCCGCTGCTCAGGTAGGCCTCGATGTCCTCGGGCGACGTCTCGAACCGGGACGCGTAGTCGTGGTACATCACACCGGCGAACACGCCCGTCCGGCTGCCCCGGACCGACACCGGGTCGATGCCGGCCCGCTCGAAGGCCTCCCAGGCGGTTTCCAGCAACAGCCGCTGCTGCGGGTCCATCGCCAGCGCCTCACGCGGCGAGATCCCGAAGAACGCCGGGTCGAACTCCGCCGCCTCGTGCAGGAAACCACCCTCACGGGCGTAGAACGTGCCCGCGTGCTCGGGGTCGGCGTGATACAGCCGTTCGAGGTCCCAGCCGCGATCGGTGGGGAACCCGGAGACGGCGTCCACGCCGTTCGCGACGAGGTTCCAGAGGTCTTCCGGCGAGCGGACACCGCCCGGGTAGCGGCAGCTCATCCCCACGATCGCGATCGGCTCCCGCGCCCGCTCCTCCGTCACGCGCAGGCGGTGCTTGACCTCGCGCAGGTCGGTGGTGACCCGCTTGAGGTAGTCCCGGAGCTTCTCCTCGGTCGATTGCATGAAAGTTCTCCTGCTCGCGGCGGTCGGTAAGGTCGGTGGGGGCGGGCTAAGTCGTCAGGAGAGCCCGAGCTCCTTGTCAATCAGCGCGAACATCTCGTCGTCCGTGGCCGTCGCCATCTCGATCTCGTCGCCGCCGTCGACCCTGCTCGTCGCGGCCTTCCACTCGGCGAGCAGGGCTTCGAGGCGCGTGGTGATCTGCACGCGCTCCGCCTCGCTCGCCTCCAGGGCGACGAGGTCGCCCTGGAGGAGGTCGAGCCGGCCGAGAACGGGCATCGAGTCGGTGTCCTCGTCCAGCAGCTGTGCCCGCACGTGGTCGGCGATCTCCCGGGGGGTCGGGAAGTCGAAGACCAGCGTGGCCGGAAGGCGCAGCCCGGTCGCCTTGTTCAGTCGGTTGCGCAGCTCCACGGCGGTCAGGGAGTCGAAGCCGAGCTCCTTGAACGCCTGGTCGGCCGACACGGAGTCGGTCGGGGCATAGCCGAGCACGCCGGCGGCGTGGCGGCGGACCTCCTCCAGCACGATCAGCTCGTGCCGGCTCGCGGGAGCGGCGGCCAGTTGCTCCGCCAGCGACCTGGCGGCGGCCGTCCCCGGGAGCGTGCCGGCGGCGCGCGGCACGGTGGCCGGCGCCAGGTCGCGGAGGACCGCCGGCAGCGGTTCCTGCTCGTCGGAGCGCTGCCGAAGTGCCGCGGTGTTCAGCCTCGCCGGGACCACGACGGTCTCGTCCGTGGACAGCGCGGCGTCGAGCAGGGCGAGGCCGTCGTCGGCGGGGAGCGGGGCGACGCCGATCCGGCCGAGCCGCATCAGGTCGGACCGGTCCAGGTGACCGGTCATGCCGCCCGGCTCTTCCCAGAGGCCCCAGGCCAGGGAGGAGCCGGCGAGGCCCCGGGCGCGCCGCTGCTGCGCGAGTGCGTCGAGGAACGCGTTGGCGGCGGCGTAGTTGGCCTGGCCCGCCACCCCCGCGGTTCCGACGAGGGAGGAGAAGAGGACGAACGCGGCGAGGTCGGTCCCCCGGGTCAGCTCGTCCAGGTGGATCGCGGCGTCCACCTTCGGGCGGAACACCCGACCGATCCGCTCGTGCGTCAGCGCGGCGAGGATTCCGTCGTCCAGCAGTCCGGCGGCGTGCACCACGACGGTGAGCGGGTGCTCCGCGGGGATTCCCGCGAGCAGGTCCGCCACGGCCGTCCGGTCCGCCGCGTCGCAGGCGACCACGGCCACCTCTGCGCCCAACCCTGCCAGTTCGTCGACCAGTTCGGCCGCTCCGGGGGTGTCCGGTCCGCGGCGGCCGGTCAGCACCAGGTGGCGCGCGCCGTGCGCGGACACCAGGTGCCGCGCCACCAGCGCGCCGAGCGTGCCGACACCGCCGGTGATCAGCACCGTTCCGTTCCGGTCGAAGGCGAAGGGCTCGCTCTCCTCGGGGCGTTCGTGCCGGACCAGCCGGGGAACGTGCACTCCGCCGTTGCGGAGGGCCAGTTGGGGCTCATCGGCGAGCACTGCCGCCGCGAGCGTGTCGAGCGAGGCCGTGCTGTCGTCGACGTCCAGCAGCACGAACTGGCCCGGGTTCTCGCTCTGCGCGGAGCGGATGAGCCCCCACACGGCGGCCCGGGTCGGGTCCGGTTCGGTGTCGTCGGGCCCGACCGCGACCGCCCCGCGCGTGACCAGTACCAGCTTGGCCCCGGCCAGGCGTTCCTCGGCCAGCCAGGACTGCACGAGATCGAGGGCCCGTTGCACGGCGTCGCGGGCGGTCGCCGCCCGGTCGGTGCCGCTCGCGACCGTGCACAGCGCGAGGACGGTGTCCGGTACGGGTGCGCCGCGGTCGAGGCCCGTGCACAGGTCGGCGAGATCCGGGTGGCCGGACACCTGCCGGCCGGCCTTCTCCAGCGTGGACGCGATTCCGGGCTCGTCCGCCCCCAGCACCGCCCAGTGACCGGATGTGCCAGGCGTTCCCACCAGGTCCGGGGCCACGGTCACGGTCGGCCAGTCCAGCCGGAGGAGCGTGTCCTGGCCACTCCCGCCAGCGCCTGCGAGCCGACTGGCCGCCACGGCCCGGATCGCGAGCGATTCGGCGGCCGCCACCACCCTGCCCGTGCTGTCGCTCGCCAGGATCGACACGTCCTCGGTGCGGTTCAACCGCAGGCTGACGCGAAGCTCCGACGCACCGCCCGTTCCCAGCCGTACCCCGTTCCAGGAGAACGGCAGCCGGACGGACGACGCGTCCGCGATCAGGACCTCGGGGCCGAGGGCGTGCAGCGCCGCGTCCAGGAGTGCCGGGTGCAGACCGTACGCGGGCGCGTCGGCCCGCAGCGCCTCGGGGAGCTCCACCTCGGCGAAGATCTCGTCGTCGCGGCGCCACGCCGCGCGCAGCCCACGGAACGACGGCCCGTACTCGAGGCCGTGGAGTCCCAGCCGGTGGTAGAGCTCGTCGACGTCGACGGGTGCGGCACCGGCCGGCGGCCACACCGCGGGTCCCTCGACGGGCGCCTTGTCCCCGGCCGGAGCCAGCAGACCGCTCGCGTGGGTGGTCCACGGTTCCGTGTCACCCGCGCTACCGTCGGGCCGGGAGTAGATGCGAACCGCTCGCCTGCCGGTGTCGTCGGGCTCACCGAGCGACAACTGCATGCGCGTTCCGCTGCCTTCCCCGAGGACGAGCGGCGCCGCGAGGGTGAGCTCCTCGAGGTCCGGACAGCCGAGTCGGCGTCCGGCGTGCAGGGCGAGTTCCACGAGTGCCGTGCCCGGGACGATGCCGACGCCGAACACCGTGTGGTCCGCGAGCCAGGGCTGGGAGGACAGGGACAGCCGCCCGGTGAACAGCGCCCCCGCTCCGTCGGCCAGTTCCACCAGGGCGCCGACCAACGGGTGGTCGCCCGAGCGGAGACCGAGATCGGCCGCGTCGCTCACGCTGCTCGGCGCCTCCAGCCAGTAGCGCTGGTGCTGGAAAGCGTAGGTCGGCAGGTCGACGCGGCGCGCGCCGGTGCCTTCGAAGAGGGTGGGCCAGCCGACCGGGGCGCCGTGGACGAACGCCTGCGCCAACGAGGCTATGAGCCGCGCCGCGCCGCCCTCGCCCCGGCGCAGGGTGCCGACCGCGACCGCCGTGGTGTCGGGGCCGGCCTCGCCGATGACCTCCTCGATCGCCGGGACCAGCACCGGATGGGGGCTGGCCTCCACGAACAGGCCGTGGCCGAGTGCGAGAAGCCCCTCCACGCCGGCGCGGAACTCCACCGTCCGACGCAGGTTGGTGTACCAGTAGCCGGCGTCGAGTGCGGAAGTGTCGAGGAAGTCGCCCGTCACGGTCGACCAGAAGGGGACGGTGCCGGAGACCGGGGTGATCCCGGCCAAGTCACGCGCCAAACCGGCTTCCAGGCCCTCGACCATGTGCGAGTGCGAGGCGTAGTCCACCGGGATCCGCCGCACCCGAACCGCACGACCCTCACACCAGCTGGTGAACGCCTCCAGCGGCTCCGCCGGGCCGGACACCACCGTCGAAGCCACCCCGTTCACCGCGGCCACCGACACCTGTCCGCCGGCCCACTCCTCCAACAGGCCCCGCACACCGTCGGCGCCCACGGCCACCGACACCATGCCGCCCGAACCGGCCAGGTCCCGTGCGATCGCCCGCGAGCGAAGCACGACCACCCGAGCGCCGTCCTCCAACGACAGACCACCCGCCACCACGGCAGCGGCGATCTCACCCTGCGAGTGACCCAGCACCGCCGCCGGCTGGACCCCGAACGAACGCCACACCTCCGCCAGGGACACCATCACCGCCCACAACACCGGCTGCACCACATCCACCCGACCCAGCCACGCCTCGTCGTCCGAGCGCACGATCCCGCTCAGCGACCAGTCCACCAGCCCGCCCAGCGCCCGCTCGCACTCCGCCATCCGCGACGCGAACACCGCCGAGGAGTCCAGCAGCTCACCCGCCATCCCCAACCACTGCGAACCCTGACCCGGGAACACGAACACCACACCACCGGCAGCACCCGACCCCGCAACCGACCCGGCCGAAACCAGACCACCGGAGGCCAACTCACCCAGACCGGTCAGCAGTTCGCCGCGCTCCTCGGCCATCACCACCGCCCGGTGCCCGAACACCGAACGCGAGGTCGCCAGCGAGAACGCCGCATCCAGCTCCCGCACCTCACCCCCGCGCAGCCGCTCCAGCAGCGCGGCAGCCTGGCCCCGCACCGCCGCCTCGGACTTGCCGGACAGCACCAGCGGCACCACCGGGAGTTCGACGGCCTCCTCGACCGGCACCTCGACCGGCGCCTCGGCCTGCTCCAGGATCACGTGCGCGTTCGTCCCGCTCACACCGAACGACGACACCGCCGAACGCCGCACCCGACCCGTCTCCGGCCAGGACTGACGATCAGTCAACAGCTGAACGGAGCCCGCCGACCAGTCCACCTCACGAGACGGCTCGTCGACGTGGAGTGTCTGCGGAAGCACACCCTCCCGCATCGCCATGACCATCTTGATCACACCACCCACACCGGCAGCCGCCTGCGTGTGACCGATGTTCGACTTCAACGACCCCAGCCACAGCGGTTCCTCCGCCGCCCGCTCCCGGCCGTACGTCGCCAACAGCGCCTGCGCCTCGATCGGATCCCCCAACCGGGTCCCCGTCCCGTGCGCCTCCACCGCGTCCACATCACCGGCCGACAGCCGCGCGTTCGCCAACGCCTGGCGGATCACCCGCTGCTGCGACGGACCGTTCGGCGCCGTCAGACCATTGGACGCACCGTCCTGGTTCACCGCCGAACCCCGCACCACTGCAAGCACCTTGTGGCCGTTCGCCACCGCGTCCGACAGCCGCTCCACGAGCAGCATGCCCGCGCCCTCGGCCCAGCCCGTGCCGTCGGCAGCGCTGGAGAAGGCCTTGCACCGACCGTCCGCCGCGAGACCGCGCTGACGCGAGAACTCGACGAAGGTCGCCGGAGTGGACATCACGGTGACACCGCCGACCAGTGCCATCGAGCACTCGCCCGACCGCAGCGCCTGCGCCGCCAGGTGCAGCGCCACCAACGACGACGAACACGCCGTGTCCACCGTCACCGCCGGACCCTCCAGCCCGAACACGTACGACACCCGGCCCGACGCGACGCTGCCCGCACTGCCGTTGCCGAGGTAGCCCTCGAAGCCGTCCGGGATGTTCGTCAGCCGCGTCGCGTAGTCGTGGTACATCACACCGGCGAACACGCCCGTCCGGCTGCCCCGGACCGACACCGGGTCGATGCCGGCCCGCTCGAAGGCCTCCCAGGACGTCTCCAGCAGCAGCCGCTGCTGCGGGTCCATCGCCAGCGCCTCACGCGGCGAGATCC
>NZ_JBSFNM010000108.1:0-16940 GCF_053587085.1 Kitasatospora sp. NPDC003701 | reverse complement strand
GTGCCCAGCTCGGTGCCGACGGCGGCGGTCAGGTCGGCGAGGGAGGCGAAGGTCGTCACGGTGCGCTCCTGGTGGCAGGCGGGGGCGGGCCCTTCTCACGAAAGCAGGCCGCGAGGTCAGCGAGCCGGCTCGGCCGCGACGTGCGCAGGACCGGTGCCACCGGTCGCCGCGCGGGCGGCCGCGCGCCTGCGGCGCCTGACGAGCAGGACGGTGAGCGCGGCGGCGAGCACGGCCAGGGCGCCGGCGAGCACCCACGGCACCTCGGCGAAGTCGTCGGAGCCGGTCGCCCGGAGACCGTTCGCATCGGCCGTGACGGTGACGTCGCCCCAACCCGTCGGCGCGCCGGACCACTCCTCGGTGACCTGCACCTTCTGCCCCGGGAGCAACTCGGCTGGCACGTTCGCCAGTTGCCGGGTACCGGAGCCCCCCAGGAACACACCGTCGACACGGGCGGAGGCACGGGGGTCGAGCTTCACGTTCCCGGTGTTGTGCAGGGTGTAGGACAGGGTCGAGCCACTGCTGCCGGTCCACGGTACGCGCGGGTTGTGCGCCGCGAACCGCACGTCCTCGACGGCGAGCGCCGGCCGTTGCGCTCCGACGACGCGCAGATAGATCCGGGCTCCGACACCGCGCTGGACGCCGATGAAGGAGCCGGTCCCGGCCGACACGCGGTCGTCGACGGCCACCAGCGCGCCCACGTGGTCCCCGGGCGGGGCGTCGGCGGGAATCGTCAGGGTGAGGCCGACCGTCAGTGCCGAGTGGGCCGCGACCGTGACGACGTCCCGCTCGGGCCTGCCCCAGGCGCCGACGTCGCGCTGGGTCTCCTCGCGGCCGCGTACGGCCAGGCCGCCGTCGCGCTCCGTGTTGTAGGCGTCCGCGACGTAGAGGTGGAAGGTCAGCGGCCCGTCCGTGGTGTTCGTGACGACGGCGCGGTCGGTGAGGGCCGTGCCGGGGAGCGCCGAGAGCTGGAAGGCCGCACGCGGTGTGATCGCGGAGTCCGCCGGCTTGACCGACCACTCGCCGTTGTCGGCGGCACGGGCCTGGGTGGTGAACAGGGCCATCAGGCCGAGAAGGAGGGCGGTGACGACGGGTGCTCTGCGCATGGCGGGCCAGCTTTCGGTGTGCCGCGTGCCGGACGCGAGGTGTGTCCGGCACGCGAGCACGGTCACAGGAGGGTGAGAGTCAGCGTTCCGGAGTAGGTGCCGACGGGGGTGAACTTCGCGATGTCGAGCGACACGGCGGCACCCGCGGCGAACTCGCCGCCGGTCAGGGCGCCGTCACCGGCGGACGCGAGGGTCGCGCCGCCCTTGCCGATCGGTCCGGGGCTGCCCGCCTGGCAGGCACTCGGGCTGTCGGCCTTGGTGGTGCAGGTGGGCGTCCAGCTCAACCGGTCCGCGTCGATCTTTCCGCGCGGTCCGGTGAAGTCGGTGACCTTGCCGGTGAGCGACCAGCCGGCCGTCCCGCCGCGGAAGTCCTTCACGGCCACGGTGTTGAGGGATCCGGTCGAGGCCCCGCCCGCCCCGAAGTCGACCGGCGGGAGCTGGACGGCGTCGGCCGCGGCGGTCATGGAGAGCACGCCGGCGTTGACCGAGGTGGCGATGTGCTGGTCCACCGTCCCCGGGGTGCCGGTGCCGGGGTCGGTCGGGTCCGTCGGGTCGGTGGGGTCGGTGGGGTCGGTCGGACCTGCGGCCGCCCCGACCTTCCACGCCTGGCCGGCACTGTCGTTGCAGTCCCACTGGACCAGCTTGGCGCCCGCCGCCGCGGACCCGTTCTGGATGTCGAGGCACTTGTTGCTGTGCTTGGCGACCATCCGGACGCTACCGTCCGCGAGGTTCTCGAAGCGCCAGCGCTGGTTGTCGCCGGAGCCGCAGTCGTACTGCTTGACCTCGGCCCCGTTCGCGGTCGACTTGTCCGCCACGTCGAGGCACTTGCCGCTGTGCTGGGCCAGCACGCGGACGTAGCCGCCGCTGTTGTCGGTGAACCGCCACTCGGTGTTCAGCCCGCCGTCACAAGCTCCCTGGACCACCGGCACGTTGTTGTCGGAGAGGCTGTCCGTCACCCGCGCGCACAGGCCGCTGCTCTTGGAGGCGATGGTGTTGAGCTGGTCCCCTCCGGCTCCGGCGATCCGGCCCGTAGCGGTGTCGATCGAGAGCTCGGGATACCACGGGAGGGTCATCGTCGTGGCGGTCGGGAACTGCAGCGGGAGCCAGACGTAGGTGGAGTCGTTGACCCGCTTCGGGTCGGCCCCCACGCCCGCCCACCGGTCTCCCATGTAGAGGTAGGAAGTGGTGTCACTGCCCTCGACCGGCAGCACGAAGGCCGTCTGCGAGTCGTGGCCGTCGTGGTTCCCGACGTCCTTCATCTCCGTCCACGGCCCGGTGGGGCTCGGGGCGGTGGCGTACTTCTGCTGGTTCGGGTCCCAGTAGCTGGTGCCGGAGGTGAGCATGAAGTACACGTCCCCGCGCTTGAACAGCGCGGGCGACTCCCGGTGCTGGCCCGGCCAGGGGTTCGCCGCGACGTCCTTCACCTGCGTGTAGTCGTCGGTGAGTTCATAGATCATCAGGTCCGCGTTGTTGTTCGCGGAGGAAATCATGTAGGCCTTGCCCGCGGCCTTGTCCTCGAACACCGTGATGTCGCGCGACATGTACTCGGCGCCCGAGGTGTCCTTCGGCCGGAACGAGCCCTCCCACTGGTAGGAGCCGTCCACCGTGGAGGAGACCGCCACCGCCGCCCGGGCCTCGGCGTAGCTGTCGTCGGCCTCCTTGTGCATCCACATCACGAACTGCTTGGTCTTGCTGTTGTAGAGGACCTTCGGCCGCTCGATCAGCGCGGTGCTCAGCTCCGGGTCGGTCTCCTGGGTGAGGACGTGCCCCCGGGGCTCCCAGCTCTTCAGGTCCTTGGACCGGTACGCCGACACGTAGCGGAACTTGTTGTCCTCGCCGCGGTCCTCACCGAACCAGTAGTAGTAGTCGTCGACCTTGATCACGCCGCCGCCGTGCGCCTGCACCCCGGCTCCGGTCGTGTCCGGGAACTGGTCACCCGCGGTGGTGGTGACCGGTGCGGCCTGGGCCGTTGGTGCCACGGCCGTCACGGCCAGGAGCAGGCCGGCAAAGCCCGCGATTACGGGACCCATTCTTCGCATACAGGTTCCTTGATGCCATCCGCGTGGTCCCGGCCGTCGAGGTCCAGCCTCGGAAGCGCCATCCCGATACACTGAACAGGACCGAACATTTTTACGCGGGAATCAACAGGTGGGAGCCATAGGCTGTCTCACCGAAACGAACGTGTCAACACTTCGCAACATCCGTGACATATGGGCCGCCATCTTGTGACCCACCGGCCCCACAGGACGGTGGGAACCACCGCGCGGCCCTCCTCCTCGCGCGGCTCCCCGGTGCGACGGCGCGTGGTCGGACGAACGACGACGGCCGGGGCCGACCGCGCACCACGCGGTCGGCCCCGGCCGTCCCTCCCCCGGGAACAGCTCCCCCGGGATCAGCTCCGCCGTCGGCGTACCAGGATCACGGCGAGGGCCGCTCCCGCGATCGCCACCGCACCGAGGACGACGGGCGAACGGCGGGGCGCGGGCCGGTCCCCGGGCCACACCTCGTCCAGGTGGGTGTCGAGGTCGGAGTCGAGGTCGGAATCGGTGTGCGATCGGGTGCTGTCGACGACCGAGCGGGCGCGCCGCAGAGCCCCCTTCAGGCCCGTCGACGCGACGCCGGCGGTCCGGCCGGCCACCTGCCGGGTGCGGCCGGCGACCGATGCCGTCCACCCGCGCGCCCGGTCCGGCGCGGTGACCGGCTCGGCGAGGTCGAGCCGGTCGCTGACGAGCTGTGCGCTCTCGCGGAGGCCGTCGGTGTTCTCGGGCAGCGGGATCCCCACCGCCTCGTGCGACCGCGCCCGGTCGGCCGCCGCCGGCGTGGGCGCCTGGGTGGGATCGATGGAGCTCATGGCGACCTGCTTTCCGTCGGATCGGGTGTCGTTCCTCCCGGATGTCCGCTCCGCACACGGGCAAACGGGCCATTTCGTCGGCGCCGGGCCCGATGCGGCCGACGATCGGGGGCCGGGCGGCCGGAGGTCGGGTGGGCGCAGCGGGCGGCGGCGCTCGCCGAACCCCGGCGGACGTCACGGAGAGTGGCAACCACTCTGCCCCGCGCAGCCGTTCCGTCCGTTCCGGGGGCTCCGCCGAACGGATGGTTGCCAGCACCCCGCCAAAGCGGGCTAAATGGGGGGTATGAGCCTGTATCCGGGCGTTCAGCAGGGCCGGACGGCCGGTGACCGTGCCTCCGGCGGAGCAGGCCCGCCCCCGGCCGGCGGTGACGCTCCGCAGCCGGAGGGCCCCGGCTCGGACAGTCCGGAGGGCCCACCACCCGGCGGGGCGACGCCGGGCGCACGCCGGCCGGCGCCCCGCAGTTTCGCCCGGGAGGTCTTCCTCCTCCAGTTGGTCATCGTGCTGCTCCTCGTCGCCGCCGCCGTGGTGGCGCTCGTGCTGCAGACACAGCGCGACACCATGGCCGACGCCCGGCACCGCACCGTCGCGGCGGCCCAGTCCTTCGCCCACGCCCCCGGGCTCCTCGCGGCGCTGAACAGCCCCGACCCCACCGCGACGCTCCAGCCGCTGGCCGAGGAGGCCCGGATCGCGTCCGGCATCGACGCCCTCATCGTGTACAAGCTCGACGGCATCACCCTGACCCACAGCGATGTCTCGCAGCTCGGCAAGCACGTCGTCGGTCCGTACGCCGAGGCCGCCGAGGGCAAGGCGTTCACCAGGACCTTCAAGGGCGCGCTGGGCCCCTCCGTGATCTCGGCCGTCCCCGTCAAGGACGCCTCGGGCAACGTGGTCGCCATCGTCTCCGCCCCGGTCACCGTCGAGGCGGTACAGAACTCGGTGGACCGGCAGTTCCCCGTCATCCTGGGGAGCGCGGCCGCGGCCGTCGCCCTCTCCGCCGGTGCGGCGGCCCTGGTGAGCCGTCGGCTGAGGCGCCAGACCCACGGTCTGGGCCCGGTCGAGATGACCCGGATGTACGAGCACCACGACGCCGTCCTGCACGCGGTGCGGGAGGGCGTGCTCATCACCGGGGACGACGGCCGCCTGCTGCTGGCCAACGACGAGGCCCGGCGGCTGCTGGACCTGCCGGCCGACGCGGAGGGCCGCCCGATCGACACGCTGGGCCTCGACCCCGGCACCGTCCGCCTGCTGGCCTCGGACCGGCTCGCCGACGACGAGGTCCACCTGGCGGCCGACCGGCTGCTGTCCCTCAACAAGAGGTCGACCCGGCCCTTCGGCGGGCACCCGACGAGCGTGGTCACCCTGCGGGACACCACCGAACTGCGGGCGCTGTCGGGCCGGGCGGAGGTGGCCCGGGAACGGCTGCGACTGCTCTACGACGCCAGTTCGCGGATCGGCTCCACCCTGGACGTGGCGCACACCGCCGCGGAGCTGGCCGGGGCGGCGGTCCCCAGGTTCGCCGACATCGTGAGCGTCGAACTGCAGGACCGGGTGCTGCGCGGCGACGAGCCGGGCGGCACGAGCACCGAGCTGCGCCGGACCGCCCTCGCCGGACTCGCGGAGGACCACCCGCTGTACCCCGTCGGCAGGCTGATCGACTTCGCGCCCGGCACACCGATGGCGGCCGGCGTGAACGACGGCCGGTCCGTGGTGGAGCCCCACCTGGCCGGGTCCACCGGCTGGCGGTCCCAGGACCCGGCGCGCGCCCGGCAGATCCTCGACTACGGGGTCCACTCCCTGATGGTCGTTCCGCTCCAGGCCCGTGGCGTGGTGCTGGGCCTGGTGAACTTCTGGCGCACGGAGGCCTCCCCGCCCTTCGACGCCGAGGACCTCGCCTTCGCCGAGGAGCTCGCCCGCAGGGCCGCGGTGTGCATCGACAACGCCCGCCGCTACACCCGCGAGCACGGGACGGCGGTGGCCCTGCAACGCAGCCTGCTGCCGCGCGGAATCCCGGACCAGGAGGCCCTGGAGGTGGCCCACCGCTACCTGCCCGCCCAGACGGGCGTCGGCGGCGACTGGTTCGACGTGATCCCGCTCCCCGGCGCCCGGGTCGCCCTGGTGGTCGGCGACGTCGTCGGCCACGGCCTGCACGCGGCGGCCACCATGGGCCGGCTGCGCATCGCGATCCACAACTTCTCGGCCCTCGACCTCCCGCCCGACGAGCTGCTGAGCCATCTGGACGACCTGGTGGCGCGCATCGACGACCAGGACGGGGGCACGGGCTCCGCGAACTCCGCGAACTCCGCGAACTCCGGGGACGACACCCCGGCGATCACCGGTGCCACCTGCCTCTACGCCGTTTACGACGCCGTGTCCGGGCGGGTCACCGCGGCCACCGCGGGACACCTGCCGCTGGCCGTCGCCCGCCCGGACGGGACGGTGACGTTCCTGCGTCCCCCGGTCTCCCCTCCGCTGGGTCTGGGCGCCGGCCTGCCGATGGAGACCGCCGAGCTGACCGTGCCCGAGGGCTCGCGACTGGTCCTCTACACCGACGGCCTGCTCGCCTGCCGCGACCGCGACGTGGACGCGGCGCTGGAATCGCTCGGCGAGGCCCTCGGCGGACCGGTCCGCCCGCCGGAGGCCACCTGCGACGCCGTGGTCGAGTCGCTGCTGACCTGCCGCCCCCGCGACGACGTCGCACTCGTGGTGGCGCGGACCAGGCTCCTCGCCCCGGAGCGGGTCGCCGAGTGGGAGGTGCCGTCCGACCCGGCGGCGGTCGGCCCGGTGCGCAGGGCGTGCGCCCGCCGGCTGGAGGAGTGGGGCCTGGAGCAGGTCGGCTTCGGCACCGAGCTCATCCTCAGCGAGCTGATCACCAACGCCGTCCGGTACGGCGCGCAGCCGATCCGCGTCAGGTTGCTCCTCACCGAGACCCTGGTCTGCGAGGTGTCCGACGGGAGCAGCACCGCGCCGCACATCCGCCGTGCCCAGGACACCGACGAGGGCGGCCGGGGTCTCTTCCTGGTCGCGCAGTACGCCCAGCGGTGGGGGACGCGCTACTCGTCGCGGGGCAAGACCATCTGGACCTCCCAGTCGCTCAGCAGCGGCGCGGCGCCGGAGGACGGGTCGTCGGCGGACGTCCTGCTCGATCAGTGGGACGACGTGGAGCTCTGACCGGGGGCGCGGAGCCGTCGGCGGTCCACCCGCGGCGGATTCCGCCGGAGGCGCGGGGGCACCCCGCGCTCCCGTCCGGGGCCCGGTGGAACAGTGCGTCGGAACACGCCCCGGGAGAACCGGGCCACGCCGGGTGCGGGCCCGGTGCCGGACACCGGGCCCGCCTCCTCCGGAGGGGGTGCTCACGGGCGTCGACGGCTTCGGCCCGTGCTCCGGGTTCACGGCCACCACGGCCGCCGGGTGCTACCCGTGCCGCGCCGTCCGGCGGCGGCGCACGAGCACGAGCACCCCGGCGCCGACAGCGAGCGCGGCGGCGCCGGCGCCGGCGATCGCCGCGTCGTTCCCGCCGCCACCCGTGTGGGCCAGGCTCTGCTCCCTGGCGTCCGCCGTGGTCTTCGCCTGGACGACCGCCGCCGGCTGGATCTTCAGCGGTGCGATGGTCGGGTTGTCGATGGGGATCGGCAGCGGCGGCTGGTCGACGCCTTCGGACTCGGCGGGGGTCGACGGCGGGGACGACGGGGTGGGGTGGGCGGTCGTGGGAGCGGTGGTCGGTGCGGGCGAGGCCGGGCGCGTCGGCGAGCTCGCCGGGCTGCTTCCCGCACTCGTGGGCGTCAGCGTCGGTGTCGTCGTCACCACGGGAGCCGGGGTGGTCGGCTTCGCCGTGGGCACCGGGGCGGTCGTCGTCACCACGGGAGCCGGGGTGGTCGGCTTCACCGTGGGCACCGGGGCGGTCGTCGTCACCACGGGAGCCGGGGTGGTCGGCTTCACCGTGGGCGCCGGGGCGGTCGTCGTCACCACCGGGACCGGGGCGCGGGTGGGCGTCGCCGTCACCACGGGCGCCGGAGGCTTGATCCTGAAGCCCGCGCAGCCCGCACCGCACGCGCAGCCGAAGCTGCCCCGGTCCACCGGCAGACCGGTCCGGTCGTCGAGTTGCGCGGCGAAGAGCACGGGGGCCACTCCGGCCTTGCCGGCCGGCGCCTGGGCGGAGAACGAGGTGCGGACCTTGAGGGCGAGGGTCTTCCCCTTCCGCAAGGCCACGAGTGCCTCGTCCGCGACGTTGCCACCGTCCGTGCCGCCGAGCACGATCAGGACACCGTCGTTAGCGCCCTCGCTGCCGGGGGCGAGGGAGCCCTTGAGCCAGTCGGTCCGCCCGGGCAGCTGGTACTCGACCTTGAGGTCGGCGACGCGGAGGTCGCCGGTCGTGTTCTTGAACTTCAGCAGGGGGAAGGCCACAAAGTCATGAGCTGACGGATTGTCAATGGTGTAGCTGAACTCCTTGGCCGCACCGCCCACTTCGAAGTCGCGCGGGACACCCGACACCGTCGGCTCCAGGCCTCGCTGCAGTGAGGCGTCGATGCGCGGGGCGGCAGCCGACGGACCGGCCGGGGACGTGCTCGCCGGGGACGCGCCGGGCGAGGAGGCGCCCGCCGCACCCACCGTGAGCGTTGACAGGACGAGCGTGGTGGTGCCGGCGAGAATCAGGTTGCGGCGGGTGGACAAGTGATCACCTTCAGAGGAGGAGGAAGTCCCGACACCGCATCGGTGTCTGCCGTGAGGGAGACGAGGGGCGGCCCCCTCGTCCCGCAGGTATGCGGGTTCGTTATCTCCCGCCCCGTGCGGCCCTCGCCCCTCCCCCGGTGATCAGGCGTTCGACAGCCGGCCCGGGCGGACGTCCGTCCCGTCGATGTTCTCCTCGACCCAGTCGCGCAGCCGGGCGAGCGGGACGGCGGCACCGTGCCCCAGCGCGGTGAGGGCGTACTCCACGTGCAGGGGCACCGCGGGGTAGACGGTGCGGGTCACCAGGGCGGCGCCCTCCAGACGGCGCAGGGTCTGGGTGAGCACCTTGGGACTGACCCCCTGGAGATGCCGCTGGAGCTCGCCGAAGCGCTGCGGCCCCGCTTCGAGTGCTCCGATCGCCAGCGCCGACCATTTGTTGGCCAGCAGGTCGAGCATGGCCCGGCAGGGGCACTGAGCCGCGTAGACGTTGTGCTCGTCGTGCTGACCGGTCGCGCATTCCAACACGTTGAACCACTCCTCACCTGGTTACTTCCTATCGGGAAGTAGTAGACCTTGCGGGTAACTATAGGCGACTGGGTACGGTCGGCGACATCAGCGGGGAGGCCCAACGGGAGCCTCCCGCCGTTCTCTGCCTTGGGAGTCGACATGTCCGTGAACTCGATGCGCGCGGTGGTTCAGGACCGCTTCGGCGGTCCGGAGGTGCTGCGGGTCGCGCAGGTGCCGCGCCCCACCCCGCTGCCGACGGAGGTGCTCGTCCGGGTGCGGGCCGCCGGCGTCAACCCGGTGGACTGGAAGACCCGCGCCGGCGGCGGGATGGCCGGTGTGCTGGGCGAGCCGCCGTTCGTCCTCGGCTGGGACGTGTCCGGGGTGGTGGAGGAGGTCGGCTTCGGGGTGAGCACGCTGCGGCCCGGCGACGAGGTCTTCGGCATGCCGTGGTTCCCCCGGGCGGCCGGCGGCTACGCGGAGTTCGTCACCGCGCCGGCCCGCCAGTTCGCCCGCAAGCCCGCCGGCCTGAGCCACGTCCAGGCGGCGGCCGTCCCGCTGGCGGCCCTCACCGCGTGGCAGGCCCTGGTGGACACCGCCGGGCTCCGTTCCGGTCAGCGCGTGCTGATCCACGCCGCCGCCGGCGGGGTCGGCCACTTCGCGGTGCAGATCGCCAAGCACCTGGGCGCCGAGGTGATCGGCACCGCCAGCAGCCGCCGGCACGACTGGCTGACCGGGCTCGGGGCGGACCGGCTCGTCGACTACACCACCACCCGGTTCGAGGACGTCGTCACCGACGTCGACGTGGTCCTCGACCTGATCGGCGACGAGCACGACCGCACCAGCACGCGCTCGCTGGAGACGCTGCGCCCCGGCGGCCTGCTCGTCGCCGTCCCCTCCGGAGTCTCCCCCGAGCTCTTCGCCGCCGCCGAGAAGCACGGCGTGCGGGCCAGCGCCTTCCTGGTCGAGCCCGACGGCGCCGCCCTGACCCGGCTCGCCGAGCTCGTCGACGCCGGCGCGGTGGCCGTGGAGGTCGAGGAGGTCTTCGGCCTGGCGGAGGCCGGCCGGGCCCACGCGCACGGCGAGACCGGCCGCACCCGCGGCAAGCTCGTCCTGGATCTCAGCTCCTGAACCCGATCCCTTCCCTACGGCGGCCACAACTCCCCCTCACTCTCGGCGACTTCACCCCTCAGAAGGAGCACCTGCGATGTTCTACGAGATCCGCCACTACCGCACCAAGCCCGGTCGCCGGGACGCATGGCTCCGCTTCATGGACCAGGTCGTCATCCCCTTCCAGACTTCGAAGGGCATGGTGATCACCGCCTCCTTCGTCGACGAGGAGGATCCGGACGGCTACCTCTGGATCCGGCGGTTCGAGGACGAGGCTCAGCGGGTCGAGGCGTACGCCGCCGTCTACGAGAGCGAGCGCTGGACCGACGAACTCGGCCCGGCCGTGGAGGACCTGCTGTTCGTCGACCGGTCCGTGGTCACCCGCGTCGTGCCGACACCCCGGTCGCTCCTGCGCTGACCCCGCCGTGCCCGATCAGGGCCCGGTCGAGCCCTGATCGGGCCCGACCGGGCCCTCGTCGGGTTTCCGCACTGCCGGGACCGGCGGCGGGGGTCACAGCTGGAGGGAGACCTTTCCCTTGCACCCGGCGTCCGCACCGCACGACTGGGGGAAGAGGCGGAGCGTCTCGTCGACGGCCCCGGTGCCCTGGGCACCGAGGAGTTGTCCGGACTGACGGTGCTGGAGGCCCGTCCCGCCGCCCGGCAGGTTCACGGTCTGCCAGACCTGGCCGGCGCCGGCGCGACAGGGGTGCTGCACGACCGCCGCCGAGGCGCCGCCGGTCGCGTCGAGGCAGCCGCCGTTCCCGGCGCTGATCACCGAGTAGCCGGCGCCCGACGCATCGGGCCGCAGGTACCAGCTCTGGGCGGTCGTGCCGCCGCAACCGTTCAGGTACGGCGCGACTTCGTCGACCGTTTCGACCTCGTCGGCCTCGACACAGGTGTTCGGAGCCGCCAGTCGCAGCTTCACCACCCGGTCCCCCGGGGCCGGGGCCTGGCCGCCGGAGGCCGAGTAGACCCCGGCGGAGAGGCCCCCGCCCCCGCCCTTGCCCGTCGAGGCCGTCGACGCCGTCGAGGCGGTCGACTTGGCGGACGGCCCGGTGGTGCGGGCCGCGCCGGGGCTCGCCTTGACCGGGGCCGCCGTCGACGCGGCGGGCGCGGGGCCGGCCGAGGGTCCGGCGGGGTCGGTCGTCGAGGGGGTTCGACCGGAGGCCGCCGACGGCTCCGACGACACCGAAGCGGTGGCCGTGGTCGGCGCGGCGGCGGCCTCGATCCGCGCCCGGGGCGCCGAGGGCGCGGCCGGTTCCGGGCCGCCCGACCGGGGACCGGCCGGCCCGGGGCCGGTCCCGAGGGTGACCAGCACCGCCGTCGCGGCCACCCCGGCCACGGCGGCACCGATCGCCGCCTTCGCTCCGTGGGCCGCTCCGAACCGGTGCGCCGCGCCGACCAGGATGCCGCCGCCTGCGCCGGCCCCCAGCGAGTGACCGCCGTCCCAGAGGACGAGGGCGCCGAGTCCGGCCGCCCGCAGGCGCCGGTTGACGTCCCGCATCTCCTCCAGGCACGAACGGCAGTCCCGGCACTCGTCGAGATGGCGTGCCAGCCTCTTGGCCATCCGCTTCGACGGGCGGTGGACCGCCGCCGCGATCTCGGGGGCGTACGCCTCGCACTCGGCGGACGCCGACCGACGGACGTGGGCGACGAGGTAGGCCTCCCGCAAGCCCTCGCGAGCGCGGGAGGCCAAGGAGGAGACACCGCTCGGGCTCAGACCGAGCAGGGGGGCGATCTCCTCGACCGCCCGCTGCTCGACGACGGCGTGCCAGAGCACCGTGCGCCAGCGCTCCGGCAGGGACTGGTAGGCCTCGGCGACCAGATGGCGCTCGGCCGTGGCGGCGAAGAGGTCATCGGGCGAGAGGACCTGCTCCTGGCGGTCGGCCCAGTCACCGAAGTCGGAGGTGAGCAGGGTGCGCCGCTCGGCCGTCGACCAGGCCATGGCGGTGTTGCGGACGACGGCCAGCAGGTACGGGCGCCAGTTCTCGCTGGGCCCCGACCCCGTCCGCACCGCCGCCAGGGTCCGGGCGAAGGCTTCGCTCGCCAGGTCCTCCGCGCTGTCGGCGCGGCCGGTCACGATCCTCGCGTAGCTCAGGGCCGCCTTGTGGTGGCGCTCGTAGAGCTCCGCGACCACCCGGTCGTCCCCGCTCCGCAGCCGTGCGGTCAGCCGCGCGTCGCTCTCGGGTGCCGGGCCCTCCGCGCCGGTCCCCTCCGCGGGTACGGCCGACGCACCGCGCACGGCCGACGCACCGGGTACCGCCGAAGCACCGGGCACGGCCGAACCGCCGGCTGCGGGCGTCGGGGACGAGTCGGCGGATCCGGAGAGCGGGCGCTGGCGGCGCGGCATGAGGGGCCCCTTCGAGTTGAGCACGGTGGTTCCTGTCGCCGGGGAACGTGGCCCCCGGATCTGTCGCTCCCGGCCGCCTGCCGGGATTGCCGTCACGGCGACGGGAGAGGGTGTTCGCTGAGTCGGATCCGTTCCCGGGCGCGCGTCCGCGCCGTACGGGTTCGCGGGTGCGCACGCGCCCGCCTCACGGGAGGGGAGAGGACGGAGAGCCGCAGAGGTGCGCCGGCCGGAGGGTCCGACAGCCACCGGAAGTCCCGGCCGCCGGACCGCCGAGCGGGATCGGTCCACCTGACGCTCCCCGAGCACGGCGGTACCGGCCCTGGCACGGCGCCGGCCGACGCGCGGGACACCGCGACGTTCGTCTCCGGACGGCCGGGTGCCGAGGATCCGTCGGCCCGTCTCCCCGGCGCCGGACGACCCGTCCCGCCATCAGCCGTTCGTCGTGGTGGGGCTGTCCCTGGGGGACTCCGGAGCCGAGGGCCCCGTCCCGGCGGGGCTCGGCGGGACCGACGGTTCGGCCGGACCCCCCGACGGGGAGTCGCTCGGCCGTCCGGGCGGTGGCTCCGCAGACGGCCGGCGCGTCTCGGCGGGACTCGACGGGGGCGGTGTCCCGTCACCCGCGCGGGTCTCCGCCGTGCCGCCGGACGCCCCGGGCCCGGACGGCGGCGGCCCCGCGGCCGTCGACGGCCCGGAGGTCACCGGCGGGTGCCCGGAGGAGGAGGGTCTCGGCGTGCCCGGGGCGGTCGGCCGGGCCGGGCCCGACGCCCCCGTCGTCGCCCGTGACGACGCGGTCGGGGCGGCGCCGACGGGCCTCCTGCCCGTGCCCGCGGTACTGCCCACCGCGGGTGCGGACGGACGCGCCGTCGGGCGGAGCGAGGCATCGGAGGCGGGGACGCCGGCGGGGGCGGAGGTGGATCCCGGCCGGGGAACGCCGCCCCCCGAGCCGTCGTGCTGCGCGGCCGCGGTGCCGCCCACCAGCGCGGAGGCCGAGACGGCCAGGCTCCACCACAGCACGCGGCGGGAGCGCCACCGCCGGCCGGCCCGCTCCGAGGGGGCCGCCGGTCGCGGCCGCGCGGCGTGCACGACCTCGGAGACGGGGTGGATCACCACCGTGGGTTCCTGGTCGGACCGGTACGTCCCGCGCTCCGCCGGCGGGGCCGCGGAGGAGCAGGAGGTGCAGGACGACGCGGGCGGCCGGGCCGCCGGGGACCGCCCGTCCGCGAAACGGCCGGCAGCACCGTCCGGGGAGCCCCGCAGTGCTGCCATCGACCGGCACGTCCGATCGGCGATGTCGACGGCACGGGCGCGCCGGACGTCCTCGGAGTCGTCCCGACCGGTGGCCGCGGGCGGGGCCTCCCGCTGTCCCGCGGCCCGCACCACGGCCCGCAGGATCTCCCGCCGGCACGCCTCGGGCAGCGACATCATGACCTCCCCGGCCCGCCGGCCCATGACGTCGTACGCCGCCGACGGATCGACCGCCGACGGATCGACCGCCTCCCCCGCGGCCGCCGGGCGCGCGGGCACCGCGACGCCGGCGTGCGCACCGGGAGTCGCGCGGGGCCGGCCCGCGGGCGACGACCCGGGACCTCCCCCGCCCCACGCACCGACGACGGCGGTGGCCCGCGCGTCCTCGGTGGAACCGGGGCCGCCGCCGCCCTCGTCGTCCGGACCGGGACCCGCTCCTCGATCGCCCTGCCCCGGCGTCTCGCCGCGGGGCACGAAGGTCCTCCAGGACGCTGCGGGCTCTCTCACTGTTCTCCCTAGAGTGCGCCTCGGCACGCGACGATCCGCATGCACCGGTCCCAGTGAGGGAGCCCCGAAGCCCACCGTCGTCCCGGGGGTTTACCGAAGCGTTATCGAGCGTTGTCGACGGCTTCCCGGGGGCGGGAGGCGGAGGAGCCGCCGATGGGGCGCTCGCGGCCGGCCGCGGTGCCGGAGAGGCCGCTCCGGCGGAGTGGGGACAGCCTGCTGTTCGTCCCCGATCACCCTCTATCCTGATCGTCGATGACGGGTTGCGTTCCGGGGCCGCAGGGGCGGACGACGAGCCCTCTGGAATGTGGGTGAGATCGTGGCGGACACGGCGATGCTGGCACCACAGCGAAGAGCGGTCATACTCGAGCTCGTCCGGCGCGACGGCGCGGTCCGGGTGGCCGAGCTCGCAAGCCAGTTCTCTGTCTCCGAGATGACGGTGCGGCGGGACCTGGACGTCCTGGCCCGCTCCGGAGCGGTCGAGAAGACCTACGGCGGAGCGGTGGCCGGGTCCGCGGCCGAGGAACCGGCCTTCGAGGCCAAGTCCCGGCTGGAGCCGTCGGCGAAGGAGGCCATCGCGACCGGTGCCGCCGCCCTGGTGGAACCGGGCAGTGTGGTCGCCATCGCCGGCGGGACGACCATGCACGCCGTCGCCCGGCGCCTGTTGGCGATCCCGGGCCTGACCCTGGTGACCAACTCCTTGCCGATCGTGGACCTCGTGCGGGGCCACGTGGCCAAGCAGGGCGCCGACGGTCCGGCGCTGCTGCTCACGGGCGGGTCGATCACCCCGTCGGCCGCCCTCGTCGGACCGCTCGCCGACCAGAGCATCCGCTCGCTGCACGTGGACCTGGTGATCCTCGGCGCCTACGGCGTGTCCGAGCGGGCGGGGCTGACCACCCCCAATCTGGCGGAGGCGCAGACCAATCGTGCCCTGATCGCTTCGGCCCGCCGGGTGGTCGTGGTCGCGGACCACACGAAGTGGGGCGTGATCGGGCTCAGCGGCTTCGCCACGCTGTCGGAGGTCGACTGCTTCGTCACCGACGACGGACTGGACCAGGCCGCCCGCCTGGTCCTGCAGGAGAAGGTCGGTCGGTTGGTCGTCGCGGAGCAGCCCGCGTAGCGGTCGGTCCGAGCGGGGCGAGCCCCGACGGATCGGAGCCGCACGGCCGTGACCCGGCCGCCCGGTCGACGGCAGCGCTGCGTCGGCCGGCCCGGCAGCCGACGGCAGCACGGCACCGCCGGCCAGAACGGCGTGGGCCGGCCCCGCAGGATCGCGGGGCCGGCCCACGCCGTCGGGCGCGGGTTCGGCGCGGTCCGCCTCCACCGCCCTCGGGCCGGTCAGAAGGTGCGGCGGGCACCGGCCGCGGGGACGGCGGCGAACGTGCGGGGGGCGGTGTGGCCGGCCTGCCGGAAGGCCGTCTCGACCGCGGCGGTGACGGTGGGCGCCGCGGCGGCGTCGACCAGGGCGATCACCGAGCCGCCGAAGCCGCCGCCGGTCATCCGGGCACCCAGCGCACCGGCGTCGACGGCCGCGGTGACGGCGAGGTCCGTCTCCGGGCAGGAGACGCCGTAGTCGTCCCGGAGCGAGGCGTGCCCGGCGGTCAGGATCGGACCGAGTGCGCGCAAGTCACCCGCGTCGAGGAGGGCCACCGCCTGCTCCACCCGCGCGTTCTCGCCCACCACGTGCCGTACCAGCGGGCGGAGTTCGTCCGGCAGCCGGTCCAGCGCGGCCGGCAGCCCGGCCGGGCCGAGGTCGCGCAGGGCGGGCAGGCCGAGGAGGGCGGCGGCCCGCTCGCAGCCGGCCCGCAGCCGCGCGTACGCGCCGTCGGCGAGGTCGTGCTTGACCCGGGTGTCGACGACGAGCAGCCGCAGTCCGGCACCGAGGAGGTCGAGCGGCACGTGGCGGGCGGAGAGGTCGCGGGTGTCGAGGAAGAGGGCGCCGCCCTCACGGCAGCACATGGACGCCATCTGGTCCATGATCCCGCAGGGGACGCCGACGAAGGCGTTCTCGGCACGCTGCGCGATCCGGGCCAGTTCGGGGCCGTCCAGCCCGAGGTCGTACAGGTCGTTGTAGGCGGCGGCCAGCACGCACTCGATCGCCGCCGAGGAGGAGAGGCCGGCGCCGGTCGGCACGTCGCTGTCGATGTGCACGTCGGCGCCGCCGACCCGGTGGCCGGCCTCGCGCAGGGTCCAGACCACGGCGGCCGGATAGCGCGCCCAGCCGTCCACGCCGCCGGGGGTGAGGGCGGTGACGTCCAGTTCGACGGTGGTCCCGTCGCCCTGTTCGCTGTACAGCCGCAGCAGCCCGTCCGACCGCGGGCGGACGGTGGCGCGAGCCGCCTGGGGCAGGGCGATCGGCAGGACGAACCCGTCGTTGTAGTCGGTGTGTTCGCCGATCAGGTTGACCCGTCCGGGGGCCGTCCAGACCCCGGACGGGGCGGGGGGCGCGGTGGGGTCGAGGGTACGGACCGGGTTCGTCATCGGGACTGCTGCCTTCCGCTGCTCCGCTCCTGGGTGAACTTCCAGGCGTCGGCGACGATGTCGTCCAGGTTCGGACGGCTCGGGGTCCAGCCCAGCGCCTGGTGGGCGCGCTCGGCGGAGGCCACC
>NZ_JBSFNM010000107.1:0-17229 GCF_053587085.1 Kitasatospora sp. NPDC003701 | reverse complement strand
CTGGGTCGGGTGGTGGCGCTGGAGCATCCTGAGCGTTGGGGTGGTCTGGTGGATCTGCCGGCGGTGGTGGACCCGGCTGCGGTCCGGCGCCTGGTAGGTGTCCTGGCCGCCGGAGCCGATGTCGCTTCCGCTTCCGGTGCCGGGGCCGTGGTCGAGGACCAGGTCGCGGTGCGCGGTTCGGGGGTGTTCGGTCGGCGGCTGGCGCGTGCGGTGGCCGGCGGTTCGGGCCCGGTACGGGAGTGGCGGCCCTCGGGCACGGTGCTGGTGACCGGCGGTACGGGTGCGCTGGGTGGCCATGTGGCGCGCTGGCTGGCGGGCCACGGGGCCGAGCATCTGCTGCTGGTGAGCCGGCGTGGTTCGCTGGCGCCGGGTGCGGACGAACTGGTGGGTGAGCTGACGGCGCTGGGCGCGAAGGTGACGGTCGCGGCCTGCGACATCGCCGACCGCGACGCGCTGGCCTCCCTCCTCGACGGCATCCCGGCCGAGCACCCGCTGACCGCCGTCTTCCACACCGCTGCCGTCCTGGACGACGGGGTGCTCGCTTCCCTGACCGTCGAGCAGATGGCCCGAGTGGCCCGGGTGAAGGCCGAAGCCGCCGTTCACCTCGACGAGTTGACGCGTGGGAGGGACGTCGACGCCTTCGTGATGTTCTCGGCACTGGCCGGTACCTTCGCCGCGTCGGGCCAGGGGAACTACGCGCCCGGTAACGCGTTCCTCGACGCGCTCGCGGAGCAGCGCCGCCACGACGGCTTCCATGCGACCTCGATCGCCTGGGGAGTCTGGGGCGGCGCGGGCATGGCCGACGGCACGGCGGTCGGCGAGGTGGCCCGACGGCACGGGATTCCCGCGATGGATCCCGATCTCGCGGTCGTGGCCATGAAGCAGGCACTCGACCGCGACGAGACCTTCCTGGCCATCGCGGACATCGACTGGCCCAGGTTCGCGGTCGCGTACACCGCCACCCGGCCCAGTGCCTTCCTCGGTGAACTGCCGGAGGTTCGGGAGGTCATGGCCGGCTCGGGCCGGAACGAGCCGGTGACCGGTGCAGCTGAAGCGCTGCTGGAGCGACTCGCGGGGAAGGGCGCCGACGAACAGGTCCGGCTGCTGGCCGACCTGGTGCGGGACCACGTGGCGGCGGTGCTGGGCCACGCCTCGGGTGACGGCATCGATCGGAAGAGGGCGTTCAAGGACCTCGGCTTCGACTCGGTCGTCGCCGTCGAGTTGCGCAACCGGCTGACCGCCGCCACCGGGCTGCGACTGCCGGCCACGCTCGTCTTCGACTATCCGACGTCCGTCCAGTTGGCGGAGCACCTGCACCGTGGACTCACCCGTCAGGACGACGCGGCGCTGGAGGAGCGCGCGCTGGCCCAGGTGAGCGGGGTGGAGGAGCTGCTCGCCCGGACCGCGGAGCACGGGGACGTGCACGCGGCGGTGCTGGCCCAGCTCGAAGAGGTCCTGGAGAGGTGGCGCAGCGGCGGCTCGGACGCGGGGCGGCCGGAGGAGCGGCCCGATCTCGGAGCGGCGACGGCCGACCAGCTGTTCGCCATGCTCAACCGCGACTTCGGCAAGTCGTGAGCAGCAGCAGTTCCTTGCAAGTTTTGGTGAATTCGGGGAGAGGCATTTTCTGATGGGCAATGAGAACGAGCTGCTGAACCACCTGCAGTGGGCCACGGCGGAGCTGTACAAGTACCGCGAGCGTGCGAACCTCGCGGAGCAGCGGGAGCGTGAGCCGATCGCGATCATCGGCATGAGCTGCCGCTACCCCGGAGGGGTGCGGTCGCCCGAGGACCTGTGGCGGCTGGTCACCGACGGAGTGGACGCCTTGACGCCCTTCCCGGCCGACCGGAGCTGGGACGTTGACGGCCTGTACGACCCGGACCCCGACAAGTCGGGTGCCTCGTACGTCCGCAGCGGTGGATTCCTCGACTCCGTGGCCGAGTTCGACGCGGACTTCTTCGGGATCTCGCCGCGTGAGGCCGTGGCGATGGACCCGCAGCAGCGGCTGCTGCTGGAGACCTCCTGGGAGGTGCTGGAGCGCGCGGGCTTCGACCCCGAGTCGCTGCGGGGCAGCCGGACCGGTGTGTTCGCCGGTACCAACGGACAGGATTACGCGGCGCTCGCCCAGGGCGACCCCAGCCAGTTGGAGGGGTACTTCGTCACCGGCAACACGGCTGCCGTGGTGTCGGGCCGTCTGTCGTACGCGCTGGGCCTGGAGGGTCCGGCGGTGACGGTGGACACGGCGTGTTCGTCCTCGCTGGTGGCGCTGCACCTGGCGGCGCAGGCGCTGCGGGCCGGCGAGTGCGACCTGGCGCTGGCGGGCGGTGTGACGGTGATGTCCACCCCGGGTGCGTTCGTGGAGTTCTCGCGTCAGCGCGGTCTGGCGTCGGACGGTCGGTGCAAGGCGTTCGCGGACTCGGCGGACGGCACCGGGCTGGGCGAGGGTGTCGGGCTGCTGCTGGTGGAGCGCTTGTCGGACGCGGTGGCCCATGGGCACAACGTCCTCGCGGTGGTGCGGGGTTCGGCGGTCAACCAGGACGGCGCGTCCAACGGTCTGACGGCGCCGAACGGCCCCTCCCAGCAGCGGGTGATCCGTGCGGCGCTGGCCGGCGCGGGACTCTCCCCCTCCGAGGTCGACGTCGTCGAGGCGCACGGGACCGGCACCCGGTTGGGTGACCCGATCGAGGCGCAGGCGCTGCTGGCGACCTACGGCCAGGGCCGCGACGCCGAAAGCCCGCTGTGGCTGGGGTCGGTGAAGTCGAACATCGGCCACGCGCAGGCGGCCGCCGGTGTGGCGGGTGTGATCAAGATGGTGATGGCGATGCGGGAGGGTGTGCTCCCGCGGACGCTCCACGTCGACGAGCCGTCGAAGGAGGTCGACTGGGCCTCCGGCGCGGTGGAGCTGCTGTCGGAGTCGCGCTCGTGGCCGCAGGTGGATCGTCCTCGCCGTGCGGGTGTGTCGTCGTTCGGTGTGAGCGGGACGAACGCGCACGTGATCCTGGAGCAGGCGGAGGCGCCGGTCGAGGTGGCGGTCGAGGAGGCCGTCGAGCTCCCGGTGGTGCCGCTGGTGCTGTCCGGCAAGTCCGAGGCGGCGGTGCGGGGCCAGGCTGCCGCGCTGCTGGAGCGGCTGCGCGGGGGTGAGGTGCGGGAGCTCGATGCGGCGTTCTCGCTGGCGACCTCGCGTTCGGTGTTCGGGCACCGTGCGGTGGTGATGGCCGAGGAGCGCGGTGAACTGCTGACCGGTCTGGGTGAGTTGGTCTCCGGCGGTCTGGTTTCGGCCGGGTCGGTCGCGGGGTCGGGTGCTGCCGGTGGTGTGGTGTTCGTGTTCCCGGGCCAGGGTTCGCAGTGGTTGGGGATGGCGGGTGAGCTGCTGGATTCCTCGGCGGTGTTCGCGTCGCGGATGGCGGAGTGCGAGCGGGCGCTGGGCGGGTTGGTGGACTGGTCGCTGAGCGGGATCGTGCGCTCGGAGGACGAGGCGTGGCTGGGCCGGGTGGATGTGGTGCAGCCGGTGCTGTGGGCGGTGATGGTGTCCCTGGCGGAGGTGTGGCGTTCGTTCGGGGTCCAGCCTGCGGCGGTGCTGGGTCACTCACAGGGTGAGATCGCCGCCGCCGTGGTGGCGGGTGGTCTGTCGCTGGAGGACGGCGCTCGGGTGGTCGTCCTGCGTTCGCGGGCGATCGCACGGGACCTGGCCGGTTCGGGCGGCATGGTGTCGGTGGCCGTGGGCGCCGACGGTGTGCGGGGCCTGTTGGAGGAGTGGGCCGGCGGTCAGGTGTCGGTGGCCGCCGTCAACGGGGTGGCTTCGACGGTGGTGTCCGGCCCGGCGGAGCCGCTGGAGGCCTTCACCTCGTGGTGTGAGGGTCGTGGGGTGCGGGTGCGGCGGATTCCGGTGGACTACGCCTCGCACTCGCACATGGTCGAGGGCCTGGAAGCCGGCCTGGCGCGGGACTTGGCCGGGATCACCCCGGTCTCCGGCACCGTCCCGTTCTGGTCGACCGTGACGGGCGACTTCCTGGACACGGCCGCACTGGACGCCGGGTACTGGTACACCAACCTGCGTCGGACGGTGGAGTTCCGCGCAGGTGTGGAAGGGCTTCTCGCGCTGGGTCACGGCTTGTTCGTGGAGGCCAGCCCCCATCCGGTGCTGGTCCCGGCGATCGAGGAGGTCATCGGTGAGGC
This sequence comes from Kitasatospora sp. NPDC003701, assembly GCF_053587085.1. Taxonomy (NCBI): domain Bacteria; kingdom Bacillati; phylum Actinomycetota; class Actinomycetes; order Kitasatosporales; family Streptomycetaceae; genus Kitasatospora; species Kitasatospora sp. NPDC003701. The sequence continues at coordinate 13,056 of NZ_JBSFNM010000107.1, read as the reverse complement.
CGGCCCCGACACCACGGCGGTGGCGGTCGGCACTCTGCGCAGGGGCGAGGGCGGTGCGGCGCGGCTGACGGCTTCGCTGGCGCAGGCGTTCGTCCACGGCGCCCCGGTCAGCTGGCCCACCCTCTTCGAAGGCACCGGCGCGCGCCGCGTCGACCTGCCGACCTACGCCTTCCAACACCAGCGCTACTGGCTGGACGTACCGCTGCGCGACGACACCGCGCTGATCGACCCGGTGGACGAGGAGTTCTGGCGGGCCGTCGAGAGCGAGGACCTGGCGGCCCTGATCGCTGCGCTGCAGGCGGGCGAGGGCATGGACGAGTCACTGCGGGAAGTCCTGCCCGTACTCTCGACCTACCGTCGGCGTCGGCACGAGAACTCCGTCGCCGACTCCTGGCGCTACGGGGTCTCGTGGCGCGCGCTGCCGCAGCAGGCCGCGTCGGTGCCGGCAGCGCTGTCCGGCGACTGGCTCGTCGTCGTCCCGAGCGGCATCGCCGACACCGAGTGGGTCGACTCCCTGCTGGAGTCGCTGGGCGTGGAGGACCCCGCCCGGACCATCGAGGTGGACGCCCGCCGCACCGACCGCTCGCAGCTCGCCGACCGGCTCTCGGCCCTTCGGGGTACCGAGTTCACGGGTGTGCTGTCGCTGTTGGCGCTGGACGAGCGGGTCGTCGGTGGGGAGGGTCGTCTGGCTGCCGGGGTGGCGGGGACGCTGTTGCTGGTGCAGGCGTTGGGTGATGCGGGTGTGGTGGGTCCGCTGTGGGCACTGACGCGTGGTGCGGTGTCGGTGGGTGCGGGGGACCGGGTGTCGAGTCCGGTGCAGGCGCAGGTGTGGGGTCTGGGTCGGGTGGTGGCGCTGGAGCATCCTGAGCGTTGGGGTGGTCTGGTGGATCTGCCGGCGGTGGTGGACCCGGCTGCGGCTCGGCGCCTGGTGGGTGTCCTGGCCGCCGGTACCGATGTTGCTTCCGGTGCCGGGGCCGGTGCCGGTGCCGCTTCCGGTGCCAGTGCCGGGGCCGTGGTCGAGGACCAGGTCGCGGTGCGCGGTTCGGGGGTGTTCGGGCGACGGCTGGCGCGTGCGGTGGCCGGCGAGGCGGCACCGGTGCGGGAGTGGCGGCCGTCGGGGACGGTGCTGGTGACCGGCGGTACGGGTGCGCTGGGCGGCCATGTGGCCCGCTGGCTGGCGGGCCACGGGGCCGAGCATCTGCTGCTGGTGAGCCGGCGTGGTGCGCTGGCGCCGGGTGCGGACGAACTGGTCGGTGAGCTGTCGGCGCTGGGGGCGAAGGTGACGGTCGCGGCCTGCGACATCGCCGACCGCGACGCGCTGTCCGCGCTGCTCGACGGCGTCCCCGCCGAGCACCCGCTGACCGCCGTCTTCCACACCGCGGGAACCGGCGGGTCGGCGCTGATCGCCGACTGCTCCCCGGAGGAGCTGGTCGCCGTCGCACCCGCGAAGATCGCGGGTGCGGTGAACCTGGACGCCCTGCTGCACGAGTCCGAGCTGGAGGCGTTCGTCCTCTTCTCCTCGAACGCCGGCACCTGGGGCAGCCGCGGCCGGGCCGCCTACGCCGCCGCGACGGCCCACCTGGACGCGCTCGCACAGGGCCGCCGAGACCGCGGCCTCGCCGCGACCTCGGTCGCCTGGGGCGTCTGGGGCGGGGCGGGCGCGTCGGACGACCCGGAGATCGGCGAGGTCGCCCGACGGCACGGCGTGCCGGTGATGGACCCGGACACCGCCCTGGCCGCGCTGCGGCGCACGCTGGAGGGCGAGGACACCTGCACCGCGGTCGCGGAGGTCGACTGGCCCCGGTTCACCGTGGCCTTCACCGCCAACCGGGGGAGCGCCTTCCTCGGTGACCTGCCGGAGGTGAAGAAGGCCCTCGCGGCCCAGCAGGCCGAACCGGTCGCCGAGACCGGCGAGGCCGCCGCCCCACTGACCCGGCGACTGCTGGCGATGAACGCGGCCGACCAGAAGCACCACCTGCTGGAACTGGTGCGGACGCACGTCGCCGTGGTGCTCCGCCACGGGTCGTCCCGCGCGATCGAGGAGCGGCGGGCCTTCCGGGACCTCGGCTTCGACTCGGTCACCGCCGTGGAACTGCGCAACCGCCTCAACGCCGAGACCGGCCTGCGCCTGTCGCCCACCACGGCCTTCGACTACCCGACCGCCGAGGTACTGGCCGAGCACCTGCGCCGTGAACTGGTCGGCGAGCAGGACGCCGCCGCCGGGCTGCCCGCCGTCGGCGTGGCGGCGGTGGACGACGAGCCGATCGCCATCGTCGGGATGAGCTGCCGCTTCCCCGGCGGGGTGCGGTCGCCCGAGGACCTCTGGCGCCTGGTGGCCGATCACGTCGACGCGGTCTCCGGCCTGCCCACCGACCGCGGCTGGGACGTCGAGGGCCTGTACGACGAGGACCCGGACGCGGTCGGGAAGCTGTACTCCGTCGAGGGCGGTTTCCTGTACGACGCGGGCGAGTTCGACCCGGCCTTCTTCGGCATCGCCCCCCGCGAGGCCCGTGCGATGGACCCGCAGCAGCGGCTGCTGCTGGAGACCTCCTGGGAGGTCTTCGAGCGGGCCGGCATCGACCCGCACACCCTGCACGGCAGCAGCACCGGCGTCTTCGTCGGGACCAACGGCCAGGACTACACGATGGTTCAGGCGAAGGCCTGGGAGGAGTCCGAGAACTACGTCCTGACGGGCGGCTCCGCCAGCGTGCTGTCCGGCCGGATCGCCTACACGCTCGGACTGGAGGGACCGTCCGTGTCGATCGACACGGCCTGCTCCTCGTCGCTGGTGGCGCTCCACCTGGCCTGCCAGGCGCTGCGGTCGGGCGAGTGCTCGCTCGCGGTGGCCGGCGGTGCGACGGTCATGGCGACCCCCGCGCTGTTCGTGGCGTTCTCGCGGCAGCAGGGGCTGGCGCGGGACGGCCGCTCCAAGGCGTTCGCCGCCGCCGCCGACGGCGCGGGCATGAGCGAGGGCGCCGGTGTGCTGCTGCTGGAGCGGCTGTCCGACGCCCGGCGAAACGGCCGGAACATCCTCGCGGTGGTCCGCGGCTCCGCCGTGAACCAGGACGGTGCCTCGAACGGTCTGACGGCCCCCAACGGCCCGTCCCAGCAGCGGGTGATCCGCCAGGCGCTGACGAACGCCGGGCTGTCCACCGCGGACGTCGACGTCGTCGAGGCGCACGGCACCGGCACCCGGCTGGGCGACCCGATCGAGGCGCAGGCGCTGCTGGCGACCTACGGCCGGCACCGGGACGCCGAGCAGCCGCTCTGGCTCGGCTCGCTGAAGTCGAACCTCGGTCACACCCAGGCCGCCGCCGGTGTGGCCGGCGTGATCAAGATGGTCATGGCGATGCGGCACGGCACGATGCCGATGTCGCTGCACATCGACGCGCCCACACCGGACGTGGACTGGTCGGCGGGGCACGTCTCGCTGCTGACCGAGGACCGGCCGTGGCCCGCCGACGAGCGCCCGCGCCGCGCCGGTGTGTCCGCGTTCGGCGTGAGCGGGACCAACGCCCACGTCATCCTGGAGGGCATCACCGCCGAGGAGACGTCCCCGGCAGTCGTCCTGCCCGGGGCCGCGGACCCGGCGGGTCCCGTCCCGCAGACCGACGGGGACGCGGACACCCTGCTCCCGTGGGTCCTGTCGGCGAAGAGCGACGCGGCCCTGCGCCAGCAGGCCGGGCAGCTCGGGAAGCACCTGGAGGACCACCCGGACGCCCGTCCCGCCGACGTCGGCCACACGCTGATCACCGCACGCTCGCTGTTCGACCACCGGGCCGTCGTGCTGGGCGGTGGGCTCGACGAGTTCCGCCAGGGGCTGGACGCCCTCGCGGCCGGAAGGAACGCGGCGAACGTGTCCAAGGCGCGGGCCGGAGCCACCGGCCGACCCGTGTTCGTCTTCCCCGGACAGGGCTCCCAGTGGGTCGGCATGGCGGCCGGTCTCCTGGAGTCCTCCCCGGCGTTCCGCGAGAGCGTGCTCGCCTGCGACGCGGCCCTGTCGGAATTCGTCGACTGGTCGGTCCTCGACGTCCTGCAGGACGTTCCGGGCGCCCCGCCGATGAGCCGGGTGGACGTCCTCCAACCCGTCCTGTTCACCATGATGGTCTCGCTGGCCGCGGTGTGGCGCTCCTACGGGGTCGAACCCGCCGCGGTGGTGGGCCACTCGCAGGGCGAGATCGCGGCGGCCTGCGTCGCCGGCGGCCTGTCCCTGCGGGACGGCGCCAGGGTGGTCGCCCTGCGCAGCCTGGCCTGGCTGCGTCTGGTCGGCCAGGGCGCCATGCTGTCGGTGACCCTGCCGGCGGAGCAGGCCGAGGCGAGGATCGGCGACCGCGGTGACCGGGTCGGCCTGGCCGCCGTGAACAGCCCGAACTCGGTGGCGCTGTCCGGTGACCCCGAGACCCTCGGCGAGATCCTCGCCGAGCTGCTGGCCGACGGCGAGACGGCGAGGTGGATCCCGGGTGTCGACACCGCGGGCCACTCGCCGCAGGTCGACGCGCTGCGCGAGCAACTGCTGGAGGCCCTGGCCCCCGTCGAGCCGCGGAGCTCGGACATCCCGTTCTACTCCACGGTGACCGGCGGCCTGCTCGACACCGGCGGGCTCGACGCCGAGTACTGGTACCGGAACATGCGCCGGCCCGTCGAGTTCCAGCAGGCCGTGGACGCGCTGCTGGACGCCCACCACAGCGCGTTCATCGAGGTCAGCCCGCACCCCCTGCTGGCCTTCTCGATCCACGACAACGCCACGTCCCACCTGGCCGGCGAGGAGGGGGTGCGGGTCGTCGCGACGCTGCGCAGGGACGCCGGCGGCCCCCGCCGGGTGCTGGACGCCCTGGCCGACGCGCACACCCAGGGGATCGCCGTCGACTGGCAGCCGGCGTTCGCCGGGACCGGGGCGCGCAGGGCGGACCTGCCGACCTACGCGTTCCAGCGCCGGCGCTACTGGCTGGAACCCACGGTGTCCACCGAGGAGCTCCACGCCCCCGGCGCGGTCGACGGCATCGACACGGAGTTCTGGACCGCGGTGGAGACGGCCGACCTGACGTCGCTCGCCGCCGCCCTGCACCTGGAGGGGGAGCAGCGGAAGTCCCTGGAGGCCGTCGCTCCCGCGCTGTCGGCGCTGCGTCGCCGTCAGAAGGAGAACGCCGCCGTCGACTCGTGGCGCTACCGGATCGACTGGCGCCCGCTGGCCGCCCCGGGCGGCGCCGCGCCGTCCGGCCTGTCCGACCGCTGGCTGGTGCTGGCGCCCGCCGGCACCACGTGGGCGGATCCGTGGGCCGAGGCCCTGCGCGCCGCCGGTGCGCGGACCGCGGTGCTCGCGGTCGACCCCGTCACCACGACCCGGGAGGCGCTGGCCGAGGCGCTGGCGGCCGAGCTGTCCGGGGCCGGGGAGGTCGGCGGGGTGCTGTCCTTCCTGGGAGCCGACGAGCGACCGTCCGGGGCCGACGAGCGGCTGCCCGCGGGACTGCTCGCCACCGTCGCGACCGTCCAGGCCCTGGGCGACGCCGGGGTCACCGCCCCGCTGTGGGTGGCCACCCGCGGAGCGGTGGGCGTGGGTGCCTCCGACCGGCTGCGCAGCGCCGTCCAGGCCCAGGTGTGGGGCATGGGACGGGTCGCGGCGCTGGAGCACCCGGACCGCTGGGGCGGTCTGATCGATCTGCCGGAGAGCGCCGGGGAGCGCGAGCTGGCGGCGTTCACCGGTGTCCTGGCCGCCCCGGGGGGCGAGGACCAGGTGGCCGTGCGCAGGGCCGGGGTCTTCGCGCGCCGGCTCGTCAGGACGCCGCAGCGCCGTGACGAGCCCACCGCGCGGTGGGAGCCGCGCGGGACGGTTCTGATCACCGGCGGTGCCGGCGGGGCCGGAGAGCGGGTCGCCCGCTGGGCGGCCGCCCGGGGGGCCGAGCACCTGCTGCTGCTCAGCCGCCGGGGCGCGGACGCACCGGGGGCCGCCGAGCTCACGGCGGAGCTGACCGCACTGGGATCCCGGGTCACCTTCGCGGCCTGCGACGTGGCCGACCGCGAGGCGCTGCGGCTGGTCCTGGAGCAGCGGATCCCCGCCGAGTACCCGCTGAGCGCGGTCGTGCACACGGCCGCCGTACTGGACGACGGCATCCTGGACGGCCTGACACCGGAACGGTTCGGCCGGGTCCTCGGGCCGAAGGCGGTCGGTGCGCGGAACCTGGACGAACTCACCCGGCCCCTCGAGCCGTCCGTGTTCGTGCTGTTCTCCTCGCTCGGCGGCACTGTCGCCTCGTCCGGCCAGGCCAACTACGCCGCGGCGAACGCCTTCCTGGACGCACTCGCCGAACAGCGCCGCGCGCAGGGCCTGCCCGCCACCTCCGTCGCCTGGGGCAACTGGGGGAGCGACGGCCTGACCGCGAGCGAGGAGATGCAGCGCCACCTGCGGCGCCACGGCATGTCGGCGATGGACCCGTCGTTGGCGATCGCGGCTCTGGAGGGAGCCGTGGAGTACGGCGAGCCCACCGTGACGGTGGCGGACATCGACTGGGAGAGGTTCCTGCCCAGGTTCACCTCGACCCGCCCCAGCCGACTGGTCGAGGAGCTGGCCGACGTCCGGCGTCTCGCGGTCGGCGGCGCCCACCCGGGCGCGGCAGGGGCGGGCGGTGCGGGCGGTGGCGCGGAGCAGTCGCTCGCCCAGCGGCTGGCCGCGCTGCCGCCGGCCGAGCGGGCGGCGGAACTCCTGGACGTCGTCCGGACCCAGGTCGCCGAGGTCCTGGGGCACTCCTCGGGCGATGCGGTGGAGGAACGGGTCGCGTTCAAGGAGATGGGCTTCGACTCGCTGACCGCGGTTCAGCTGCGCAACCAGCTGAGCACCGTGACCGGTGTGCAGCTGCCCGCGACGCTGGTGTTCGACCACCCCAACCCCGCCGAGCTCGCCGGCCACCTCCGTGCCCGCCTCTTCGCGGCGGAGGAGAGCGCGGACTCGGCGGTCCTGGCCCGGCTGGACGAGGCCGACTCGGCGCTCACCGCCCTGCTGGCCGACGACTTCGACGGCAAGGTGGTCGAGGAGCGGCTGCAGGCCCTCCTGGTGAAGCTGCGGGAGGCAGGCGCGGTGGACGGCGAGGACTCCGCGGCCGACCGGTTCGAGTCGGCCACCGATGACGAGATGTTCGACCTCATCGGCGAGCGGTTCGGGATCTCCTGAGCCTCGTCCCACCCCGGTCCTTGCCAGTACAGATGATGGAGAGAGTTCCCCATGAGTAACGAAGAGAAGCTCCGCTATTTCCTCAAGCGGGTGAGCACCGAGCTGGAGGAGACCCAGCTGAAGGTGCGGGAGTTGGAGGACGGGGCCCACGAGCCGATCGCGATCGTGGGAATGGCCTGCCGCTACCCGGGCGGGGTGCGCTCGCCCGAGGACCTGTGGCGGCTGGTCGCCGACGGCACGGACGCCATGTCGGAGCTCCCGGCCGACCGGGGCTGGGACGTGGAGGGCCTCTACGACCCGGACCCGGAGGCCGAGGGGAAGTTCTACGTCCGCGAGGGCGGTTTCCTCTACGACATCGGGGAGTTCGACCCCGGGTTCTTCGGGATCTCGCCGCGTGAGGCCATGGCGATGGACCCGCAGCAGCGGCTGCTGCTGGAGACCTCCTGGGAGGCCTTCGAGCGGGCCGGTATCGACCCCACGGCACTCGGCGGCAGCCGGACCGGGGTGTTCACGGGCACCAACGGCCAGGACTACAGCATGGTGCTGGTCGATGCGATCGAGGAGGCCCAGAACTATCTGGTCACCGGCACGGCCGCGAGTGTGATGTCGGGCCGGGTGTCGTACGTGCTGGGCCTGGAGGGGCCGGCGGTGACGGTGGACACGGCGTGTTCGTCCTCGCTGGTGGCGCTGCACCTGGCGGTTCAGGCACTGCGGGCCGGCGAGTGCGACCTCGCGCTGGCCGGCGGTGTGTCGGTGATGTCCACCCCCGCGCTCTTCGTGGGTTTCTCCCGCCAGCGCGGCATGGCGGTGGACGGTCGGTGCAAGGCGTTCGCGGACGCGGCGGACGGCACGGGCTGGGGCGAGGGTGTCGGCATGCTGCTCGTGGAGCGGCTGTCGGACGCGGTGGCGAACGGCCACAACGTCCTCGCGGTGGTGCGGGGTTCGGCGGTCAACCAGGACGGTGCGTCCAATGGCCTGACGGCGCCGAACGGTCCGTCGCAGCAGCGGGTGATCCGCCAGGCGCTGGCGAACGCCCGACTGTCGGCCGGTGATGTGGACGCGGTGGAGGCGCACGGGACGGGCACCCGGTTGGGTGATCCGATCGAGGCGCAGGCGCTGCTGGCGACCTACGGCCAGGGTCGGGACGCCGAACGCCCGCTGTGGCTGGGGTCGTTGAAGTCGAACGTCGGTCACACCCAGGCTGCCGCGGGTGTGGCGGGTGTGATCAAGATGGTGATGGCGATGCGGGAGGGTCTGCTTCCGCAGACGCTGCACGTGGACGAGCCGTCGAAGGAGGTCGACTGGGCCTCCGGCGCGGTGGAACTGCTCACGGAGTCGCGGGCCTGGCCGCAGGCGGACCGAGCGCGGCGTGCCGGTGTGTCGTCGTTCGGTGTGAGCGGGACGAACGCGCACGTGATCCTGGAGCAGGCCGAGGCGAGTGCGCCGGCGGTCGAGGAGGCCGTCGCCGCGCTTCCCGTGGTTCCGGTCGTACTCTCGGGCAAGTCCGAGGAGGCGGTGCGCGCGCAGGCCGGTGCACTGCTGGAGCGGCTTGGGACGGACCCGGGGCTGGGTGTCCTGGACGCGGCGTACTCGTTGGCGACGTCGCGTTCGCTGTTCGGGCAGCGTGCGGCCGTGGTCGCGGCTGATCGTGAGGAACTCCTGTCCCGTCTCGGGGACTTGGTGTCCGGCTCGGCTGCGGTGTCGGGTGTGGTGGCGGGTCGGCTCGGGGTGGTGTTCTCGGGTCAGGGTTCGCAGTGGCCGGGGATGGGCCGTGAACTGAGTGCGGTGTTCCCGGTGTTCGCCCAGGCGTATGGCGAGGTGTGTGCGGAGCTGGGGGTGGATCTGCCGTCGGACGAGGGCATTCACCGCACCGGGTTCGCGCAGCCCGCGATCTTCGCCCTCGAGGTCGCCCTGTTCCGGTTGTTCGAGTCGTGGGGCGTGTCGGCGGGTGTGCTGGCGGGTCACTCGGTCGGGGAGATCGCCGCTGCCCATGTGGCGGGCGTGCTGTCTCTGAAGGACGCGTGTGCGCTCGTCGAGGCCCGTGGGCGGTTGATGGAGGCGCTGCCCGAGGGTGGCGCGATGGTGGCGGTCGGCGCACCGGAGGAGGAGGTGCGGGAGCTGCTGGCGGGCACGGAGGGTGTGTGGCTGGCGGCGGTCAACGGCCCCACGTCACTGGTGCTTTCGGGGCACGAGGAGCAGGTCCTGGCGATCGCGTCGACGCTCGCCGAGCGTGGCTTCCGCACGAAGGCCCTGACGGTCAGTCATGCGTTTCATTCGGGTCTGATGGATCCGATGCTGGAGGAGTTCGGCGCGGTCGTGTCGGGCCTGGACCTGCGCGAGCCGGTGCTGCCGCTGGTGTCGACGGTGACGGGCCGCGCGGAGACGGAGCTGTGGACGGATCCCGCGTACTGGGTGCGTCAGGTTCGCCAGGCGGTGCGTTTCGCGGACGCCGTCGCCACGATGCTGGATCTGGGTGCGGGGACGTTCCTGGAGGTCGGTCCAGACGCGGTGCTGGCGGGGATGGTGGCGGAGTGTCTGCCGCAGGACGGCCCGGCCCGTGCCGTGGTGCCGGCCCTGCGCAAGGACCGTGACCAGGCCCGTGCCGTGGTCGAGGCCCTGGCCCGTCTGCACGCCACCGGCACCTCGGTCGCCTGGCCTGCCCTGTTCGAGGGCACGGGTGCGCGCCGGGTCGACCTTCCGACCTACGCGTTCCAGCGCCGCCGCTACTGGCTGGAGGCGTCGGAGCGGCCGTTGCAGGTGTCGGAGCGGTTGTCGTCGGATGTGGTGGACGGCCGGTTCTGGGAGGTGGTGGAGCGTGGTGATCTGGCCGGGCTGAGTGCGGCGCTGGGCGTCGACGAGGAGCAGGCGCAGTCGCTGGGCGAGGTTCTGCCGGTGCTGTCCTCGTACCGGCAGCGGGTGCGCGAGCAGTCCGCGACCGACCACTGGCGCTACCGCGTCACCTGGGAGGGCCTCGCGGCGCCGACGGCCGAGCGGCTGGCCGGGACCTGGCTGCTCGTGGTTCCGAGCGGGATGACGGATCCGGAACACGGCGGTGCCGCCTCCGCGTTCGACGTCCTGCTCCGAGGGCTGAACGCCGCCGGAGCCGAGACGGTCTGCCTCGACGTCGATCCGTCGACCGTCGACCGCGGCGGACTCACGAAGCTGCTGCGCGATGCCGGGGCCGGCGTCACGGTCGCCGGCGTGCTCTCCTTCCTCGCACTGGACGAGCGGCCGCACCCGGCCGCCGAGAACGTCGCGGCGGGCCTGGCCGGCACGGTGCACCTCTCTCAGGCGCTCGGCGACGCCGGTGTGACCGCGCCCCTGTGGGTCGCCACCCGAGGCGCGGTCGCCGTGGTCAGTGGTGAAGAACTGCTCAGTGCTGTGCAGGCGCAGGTGTGGGGCCTGGGCCGGGTGGCCGCGCTGGAACACCCCGATCGCTGGGGCGGGCTGATCGACCTGCCGGCCGTCGCCGACGACCGTGCCGCGGCCCTGCTGGCCAAGGTCCTGGCGACCGGGGGAGGCGAGGACCAGGTCGCGCTGCGGCCTTCGGGAGCCTTCGTCCGCAGGCTGGTCCGCTCACCTCTGGACCACCTCGGTGCCGTCCGGACGTGGGCACCCGCCGGCACCGTCCTGGTCACCGGCGGGACCGGTGCGCTCGGTGCGCACGTCGGCCGTTGGCTGGCCCGCAACGGTGCCGAGCACGTGCTGCTGGTCAGCCGGCGGGGTCCGGCCGCTCCCGGCGCTTCCGAACTGGAAGCCGAACTGACCGGGCTGGGCGCGAAGGTGACCGTCGCGGCGTGCGACGTTTCCGACCGTGCCGCGCTGGAACGCCTGTTGGCGGAGCCGACCGCCGAGCATGCGTTGACCGCGGTGGTGCACACCGCGGGCGTGCTCGACGACGGAGTGCTGGACGCGCTCACGCCCGAGCGGTTCCAGAAGGTGCTGGACGCCAAGGTCGAATCGGCCCGGCTCCTGAAGGAGCTGACGCAGGAGATCCCGCTGGACGCGTTCGTCCTGTTCTCCTCGCTGGCCGGGACCCTCGCCTCCTCGGGGCAGGGCAACTACGCCGCGGCCAACGCCCGGTTGGACGCTCTCGCCCAGCAGTGGCGTGCCGAGGGCACGCCGGTGACGTCGATCGCCTGGGGCAACTGGGGGAGCGACGGCATGGCGGGCGGCGACGGCATGCAGCAGCAGATGCGACGCCACGGCGTGCACCCCATGGACCCGGAGATCGCCGTCGCCGCCATGCACCAGGCGGTGGAGAGCGGTGACTGCTGCGTCGGCATTGCCGACATCGAGTGGCAGCGCTTCGCCCCGATGATGACCTCCGCCAGGCCGAGCCGCCTGATCGAACTGATACCCGAGGTGCGCGAGGCCCGGGACTCGTCCACCGCCGCCGGCGGCGTGGACGAGGAGAAGCTTCCGCTGGCCCGTCGACTCGCGGACCTGAGCGAGGCCGAGCGGGCGCGGACCCTGCTGGACCTGGTGCGCACCCAGGTGGCCGGAGTCCTCGGCCACGACTCGGCGGACATGGTGAGCGGAAGCCTCGCCTTCAAGGAGTTCGGCTTCGACTCGCTGACCGCTGTTCAACTCCGCAACCAGCTGGGTGCCACCACCGGCCTTCACCTGCCCGCGACACTGATCTTCGACTACCCGACGCCCGAAGCGCTGGCGGCTCACCTGGGCCGCGAACTGGTGGGCGAGCCGGACGACGCCGGCCGGGCCGGTGCGCCGACGTCCGTGGCGGTGGACGAGCCGATCGCGATCGTGGGCATGAGCTGCCGCTTCCCCGGCGGGGTGCGGTCCCCCGAGGACCTGTGGCGAGTCGTGGCCCAGGGCATCGACACGGTCTCCGGGTTCCCGACCGACCGGGGATGGGACCTGGACCGGCTGCGCGACCCGAACCCCGACACGGAGGGGGCCTCCTACACGCACGAGGGCGCCTTCCTCGGCGACGTCGCCGACTTCGACCCCGGGTTCTTCGGGATCTCGCCGCGTGAGGCGCTGGCGATGGACCCGCAGCAGCGGCTGCTGCTGGAGACCTCCTGGGAGGCCTTCGAGCGGGCCGGCATCGATCCGGCCGCCGTGCGGGGCAGCCGGACCGGCCTCTTCGCGGGCACCAACGGCCAGGACTACCTCCCGCTGTTCGCCGACGGAGCCCAGGGGCTCGAAGGCTTCCTGATGACGGGGAACACGGCGAGTGTGATGTCGGGCCGGGTGTCGTACGTGTTCGGTCTGGAGGGGCCGGCGGTGACGGTGGACACGGCGTGTTCCTCGTCGCTGGTGGCGCTCCACCTGGCCGCGCAGGCGCTGCGGTCGGGCGAGTGCGACCTCGCGCTGGCCGGCGGTGTGACCGTGATGGCGACGCCGGGTGCGTTCGTGGAGTTCTCGCGTCAGCGCGGTCTCGCGGCCGACGGCCGGTGCAAGGCGTTCGCGGACGCGGCGGACGGCACGGGCTGGGGCGAGGGTGTCGGCATGCTGCTCGTGGAGCGGCTGTCGGACGCGGTGGCGAACGGCCACAACGTCCTCGCGGTGGTGCGGGGTTCGGCGGTCAACCAGGACGGTGCGTCCAACGGTCTGACGGCGCCGAACGGCCCCTCCCAGCAGCGGGTGATCCGCCAAGCGCTGGCCGGCGCCCGGCTGACGGGCGCGGACGTCGACGCGGTGGAGGCACACGGGACCGGCACCCGGTTGGGTGATCCGATCGAGGCGCAGGCGCTGCTGGCGACCTACGGCCGCGACCGTGACGCCGAACTGCCGCTGTGGCTGGGCTCGGTGAAGTCGAACGTCGGTCACACCCAGGCGGCTGCCGGTGTGGCGGGTGTGATCAAGATGGTGATGGCGATGCGGGAGGGTGTGCTTCCGCGGACGCTCCACGTGGACGAGCCGTCGAA
>NZ_JBSFNM010000106.1:0-18689 GCF_053587085.1 Kitasatospora sp. NPDC003701 | reverse complement strand
CGACCGCCGCCCGGGCCAGCCGCGGCACGAGCAGCGCCGAACCGCGCACCGCGACCTGCGGCTCGCCGACCGCCAGCACCGCGCCCAGCAACGACCCCACCTCCACCGGGTCGGAGGCGTCGGTGTCCAGCAGCACGATCCGGTCCGGGTTCTCCGCCTGCGCCGCGCGAACCAGGCCCCAGACCGCGGCGCCGGCCGGATCGGTCACCGTCGCGTCCCCGCCGGCGGGCACCGCACCCCGGGTCGCCACCACCAGCCGGGAGCCCTCCCAGCCGCCGGCCAACCACGCCTGGACGATGTCCAGCACCCGGTCCGTCACCTCCAGCGGGCTGTCCGCGTCACCGCCGGTGACCGCCTCCAGCAGCACGGCCGCGGGCGCCTCGCCGACCGCCGTGCCCTCGAACAGTGCCGCTACGTCCTCCGGGCCGGCGACCCGGGCCGGGGCCGGCGCGGCCGCCGGCGCGGGCAGGGCGGCCAGTTCGGTCCACTCCACCCGGAACAGCGCGTCGGTACCCGGCGTACCGGCCGCCGCCTCCAACTGCTCGGCGGAGACGGCCCGGGAGACCAGCGACGACAGGGTGAGGACCAGCCCGCCGGCGTCGTCGACGGCCTCCAGCGAAAGGGCGTCCGGCGCCGGCCGGGCGACCCGCACCCGCACCGACGAGGCGCCCGCCGCGTGCAGCACCAGCCCGTTCCAGGCGAACGGCAGCCGCACCACCGGCTCCTCGTCCGGCTCGCCGGCCGGCCGGGCGCCGCTCAGCGCGGCCGCCGCGTCCAGCATGCTGGAGTGCAGGGCGGCGTCGAGCAGGCCGGGGTGGATGCCGAAGCGGCCCCCCTGCTCGCGCAGTTCGTCCGGCAGGGCGACCTCGGCGAAGATCTCCTCGCCGCGCCGCCAGACCGCGCGCACGCACTGGAACGACCGGCCGTAGGCGTAGCCCGCCCGGGCGAGCAGGTCGTAGCCGCCGGTGATGTCCACCGGCTGCGCGCCGGGCGGGGGCCAGGCGGTGAAGTCGAACTCGGGCGCGGCGCCACCGGTCGTCGTCGGCAGCAGCGTGCCCGTGGCGTGGCGGACCCAGGCGTCCGTGGAGCCCTCGGCACCCGCGGTGTCCGTGGCGTCCTCGCGGGCGGAGTACACCTCCACCGTGCGGGCGCCGTTCTCGTCGGGGCCGCCGACCGCGACCTGGACGCGCAGGCCACCGTGCTCGGGCACCACCAGCGGGGCCTCGATGACCAGTTCGTCGAGCTCGCCGCAGCCGACCTCGTCACCGGCGCGGACGGCCAGCTCCACCAGACCGGTACCGGGGACGAGGACCACTCCCCCGACGGCGTGGTCGGCCAGCCAGGCATGCGTCCGCAGGGAGAGCCGGGAGGTGAACACCAGGCCGTCGGACTGCGGGAGTTGGACGATCGCACCGAGCAGCGGGTGGTCGGCCTTGCCCTGGCCGAGCGAGGCCGCGTCGGTGATCGGGGTGGCCGGGAGCCAGTAGTGCTCGTGCTCGAAGGCGTAGGTGGGAAGCTCCAGATGGGTGGTCGTGAAGCCGGTGGGCAGGGTCCTCGCCCAGTCCACCTCGACACCCCGGACGAAGAGTTCGGCCACCGAGGCCAGCAGCGTGTGGGCCTCGGGGCGGCCGTCGCGCAGGGCGGCCACCGCGACCGCGCTACCGTCCAGCGTCTCGTCCACCACGCCGCTGAGCGCGGCGCCCGGGCCGAGCTCGACGAAGACCGCGTCACCGAGTTCGGCCGCCGCGGCGATGCCCTCGGCGAACCGGACCGGACGGCGGACGTGGTCCACCCAGTAGGCGGGATCGGCCAGTTGACCCGGCTCGGCCGGGCGGCCGGTGACATTCGAGATCACCGTCAGTTTCGGCTCGCGCCAGGTCACCTCGGCCAGGACGCCCGCGAACTCCGCCAGCATCGGCTCCATCAACGCCGAGTGGAAGGCGTGCGAGACCGTCAGCCGCTTGACCTTGCGGCCCTGCGCCTTCAGGCTCTCGGCGGCCTTCAGCACGGCCGCCTCCTCGCCGGAGAGCACCACCGAGGACGGACCGTTCACCGCCGCCAAGTCCACGCCGTCACCCAGGAGTTCGGCGACCTCCGCCTCGGTGGCGGCGACCGCCACCATCGCGCCGCCCGACGGCAGCGCCTGCATCAACCGGCCACGCGCCGCCACGACCGCCGCCGCATCCGCCAGCGACAACACCCCCGCCACATGCGCGGCCGTGATCTCACCGATCGAGTGGCCCAGGACCGCGTCCGGACGGACACCCCAGGACTCCACCAGCCGGAACAGCGCCGTCTCCACCGCGAACAGCCCGGCCTGGGTGAACACCGTCTGATCCAGGGAACCCGCCGTACCGAACACCACGTCCTTGACCGAATGCTCCACCCAGCCCGCCAACCGCGCGTCCAACGCCGCACACGCCGCGTCGAACGCCTCCGCGAACACCGGGTACCGCTCGGCCAACTCCCGACCCATACCGACCCGCTGCGAACCCTGCCCCGGGAAGACGAGGACCACCTTCCCCGGACCGCCGGACGGCGAGGCGCTGCCGGTCGCCCCGGCGGGCGCGGACTCGCCGCGCGCCAGCGCGGCCAGGCCCGCCAGCGCCTCCGCACGCGAACCGGCCACCAGCACCGCCCGCTCGCCCAGCACCGCGCGCTGGGCGATCAGCGCGCCGGCAACACCCGTCGCCCCCACCCCGGAGGTCTCGACGAAGGCGGCCAGCCGCTCGGCCTGGCCGGCCAGCGCCGTCGACGAGGCGGCCGACAGCACCAACGGGACCACCCCGTCGGGCACCGCCGCCGGCTGCGTCTCCTCCTCGGGCGCCTGCTCCAGGATCAGGTGCGCGTTGGTGCCGCTGACACCGAAGCCGGACACGCCCGCCCGGCGCGGCCGGCCGGTCTCCGGCCACTCCCGCGCCTCGGTCAGCAGCTCGACGGCGCCCGCCGTCCAGTCCACCTGCGAGGACGGCGCGTCCACGTGCAGCGTGGGCGGCATGACACCGTGCCGCAGCGCCTGCACCATCTTGATCACACCCGACACACCGGCGGCGGCCTGGGTGTGGCCGATGTTGGACTTCAGCGACCCGAGCCGCAACGGCCGGTCGGCGGGCCGGTCCTGGCCGTAGGTGGCCAGCAGCGCCTGCGCCTCGATCGGGTCGCCCAGCACGGTGCCCGTGCCGTGCCCCTCCACCAGGTCGACATCGGCGGTGGTCAGGCCCGCGTTGGCGAGCGCCTTGCGGATCACCCGCTGCTGCGAGGGGCCGTTGGGCGCCGTCAGGCCGTTGGAGGCGCCGTCCTGGTTGACCGCGCTGCCGCGCACCACCGCGAGCACCCGGTGCCCCTTGCGGCGCGCCTCGGAGAGCCGCTCCAGCACCACCACGCCCGCGCCCTCGGCCCAGCCGGTGCCGTCCGCCGCGTCCGCATACGCCTTGCACCGCCCGTCGGCGGCCAGGCCGCGCTGGCGCGAGAAGTCGATGAAGAGACCGGGGGTGGCCATCACGGTCGCGCCGCCGGCCAGCGCCATCGAGCACTCGCCGCGGCGCAGCGCCTGCGCGGCAAGGTGGATCGCCACCAGCGAGGACGAACAGGCGGTGTCGAGCGTGACCGCCGGGCCCTCGAAGCCGAAGACGTAGGAGATCCGGCCGGACGCCACGCTGGCGGCCGCTCCCGTCCCCGTGAAGCCCTCCAGCTCGGGCGGCACGCTGCCACCGGCGAAGTAGTCGACGCCCATGATGCCGTTGAACACCCCGACGTCGGTGCCCTTCAGCGTGGCCGGGTCGATGCCGGCCCGCTCCAGCGCCTCCCAGGAGGTCTCCAGCAGCAGCCGCTGCTGCGGGTCCATGGCGAGCGCCTCGCGCGGCGAGATCCCGAAGAAGCCCCCGTCGAAGAGCCCCGCCCGGTGCAGGAAGCCGCCCTGGTCCACATAGGAGGTGCCGCGGTTCTCCGGGTCCTCGTCGAACAGCCCGTCGAGGTCCCAGCCCCGGTCGGTGGGGAAGGCCGAGACGCCGTCGCGGCCCTCGCTGACCAGGCTCCAGAGCCCCTCGGGGCTGTCGACACCACCGGGCAGCCGGCACGCCATACCCACGATCGCCACAGGCTCGCTGGAGGCGCTGACGAGTTGGCGGTTCCGCTTCTTCAGCGAGCCGACCTCTTCGAGCGACTTCCGCAGCGCCTCGACGAGCTTCTCGTATGAAGTACTCACTCAACTGCCCCCATCACGTTGTACCGCATCAGCTTTCGAGGCCCTCGTCGTCGCCGCCGAGCGCCAGTTGAACGAGGTCGTCGACGTCCAGGTCGGCGAGCGTGCCCGGCCGGTCGTCCTCGTCCGGGTCGCCGGCCACCGGTCCGCCGGCGTCGAGCGCGGCCAGCCCGACCAGGGCCTCCAGCAGCCCGGCCTCCCGGAACCGGGCCATCGGGAGGGAGACCAGGGCGTGCCGCAGACGGTCCTCGTCCACTTCCGGCCCGCTCGCCGCACCGTCCGGGAGCAGCTCGCCGTGCACGTGGCGGGCCAGCGCGAGCGGGGTCGGGTAGTCGAAGACCACGGTGGCGGACAGGTTGAGGCCGGTGGCCTCGCGCAGCCGGTTGCGCAGCTCGACCGAGGTCAGCGAGTCGAAGCCGGCGTCCTTGAACGACGTCCCGGCCACCACCCCGTCCGGTCCGGCGTGCCCCAGCACCAGCGCGACCTGGGCCCGCAGGAGGTCCACCAGCACCGCCTCCTGGTCGGCCCGGGCGAGCCCGGCCAGCCGGCGGACCAGGCCGTCGCCGCCGTCGCCCGACGCGGCCCGGGCCACCTGGCGGCCGGCGCGGACCTGCCCGCGCAGCAGGGGCGGTACTCCCGCGCCCGTCGCGGCGTCGGCCCGGATCGCCCGGAGGTCCAGCTTGATCGGGACCAGCAGTGCCTCGTCCGCGCCCAGCGCGGCGTCGAACAGGGCGGTGCCCTCGTCCGGCCCGAGCGCGAGGATGCCGCCGCGGCGGTTCGTCCGGGCGCGGCCGGCCGCCTCGGTTCCGGTCGTCATCCCGGTGGCGGTCTGCTCCCACGGGCCCCAGGCCAGCGACAGCGCCGGCAGGCCGCCCGCCCGGCGCCGGGCCATCAGCCCGTCCAGGTAGGCGTTGGCCGCCGCGTAGTTGCCCTGGCCGGCCGAGCCGAACAGGCCGGCGGCGGAGGAGAAGACGACGAACGCGTCCAGGTCGGGGGCGAGTTCGCGGGTCAGCTCGTCCAGGTGGCCGACGGCGGTCACCTTCGGTGCGAAGACGCTCGCCAGCCGCTCCCCGTTCAGCGCCCCGATCACACCGTCGTCCAGGACGCCGGCGGTGTGCACGACGGCGGTCAGCGGGCGTTCGTCGACCACCGAGGCGAGCAGCGCCGCCAGCGCCTCGCGGTCGGCGACGTCGCAGGCCGGCACCGACACCGATTCGGCGCCCAGCTCGTGCAGCTCGGCCACCAACTCCCGGGCGCCCTCGGCCGCCGGGCCGCGCCGGCTGGTCAGTACGAGGTGACGCACGCCGTGCTGGGTGACCAGGTGGCGGGCCAGCAGCGCGCCCAGTGACCCCGTACCACCGGTGACCAGGACCGTGCCGTCCGGGCGGAACGCCGGTTCGCCGCCCGGCCCGTCGCCACCGGCGGCCCGGACCAGGCGCGGAGCGGACAGCACCGGGCCGCGGACGGCGACTTGCGGCTCACCGAGTGCGAGGACCGGGCCGAGCAGGGTGTCGGGGTCGCCCAACCCGGCGGGGTCGCCCGCCGCGGCAGGGTCGCCCAACGCGGCGGGGTCCAGGT
Source organism: Kitasatospora sp. NPDC003701 (assembly GCF_053587085.1). Classification (NCBI taxonomy): domain Bacteria; kingdom Bacillati; phylum Actinomycetota; class Actinomycetes; order Kitasatosporales; family Streptomycetaceae; genus Kitasatospora; species Kitasatospora sp. NPDC003701. Next base: position 12,910 of record NZ_JBSFNM010000106.1, on the reverse strand, counting down.
CGAGCAGGACGATCCGGTCGGGGTTCTCCACCTGGGCGGCCCGGACCAGGCCCCAGACGGCGCTGCCGGCCGGGTCGGTCAGCGCGGCGTCGCCGCCGGCGGGCACCGCGCCCCGGGTGGCCACCACCAACCGGGCGTGCTCCACGCCCGGCGCGACCAGCCACGCCTGGAGCACGTCGAGCACCCGGGAGCCGAGCTCCAGCGCGTCGCCTCCGGCGGCCGTCAGCACGACGGCGTCCGGCACGGCGCCCTCTGCGGCCAGGGCGGTCACCTCGTCGGCGGTGGCGACGGACACCCGGCTCGGCGTCGCGCCGAGGGCCGGCGCCGACGGCAGCGCCGTCCACTCCACCCGGAACAGCGAGTCGCCGCCCGTCGCACCGGCCGCCGCCTCCAACTGCTCGGCGGAGACGGCCCGGAAGACCAGCGAGTCCAGGGTCAGGACCGGTCCGCCGGTCTCGTCGGCGGCCTGGAGCGACACCGCGTCCGGACCGGACGGCGCCACCCGCACCCGCAGCGCCGAGGCGCCGACGGCGTGCAGGGCGAGCCCGTTCCAGGCGAACGGCAGGACGGTCCGGGGCTCGTCCGCCTCCGAGGGGGCGCCGGCCGGCCGGACGAACCCGTTGGCGTGCAGGGCGGCGTCGAGCAGCGCGGGGTGGATGCCGAAGCGGTCCGCCTCCTCGCGGTGCCCGTCCGGCAGCGCGATCTCGGCGAAGACCTCCTCGCCGCGCCGCCAGACCGCCCGCAGGCCCTGGAACGAGGGGCCGTAGGTGTAGCCGAGCCGGATCAGATCGGCGTAGAAGCCGTCGACGTCGACCCCGACCGGCTGCGCGCCGGGCGGCGGCCACGCCGTGAGGTCGAACTCCGGCGCGGCGCCGGCCTTCGCCGGTACCAGGGTGCCGGTCGCGTGCCGGGTCCAGCTGTCCGGACCGGCGGGACCGTCGGCGTCCTCACGGGCGGAGTAGACCTCCACCGTGCGGGCGCCGTTCGCGTCGGGCCCGCCGAGGGCGACCTGGACCCGGACCCCGCCGTGGTCGGGCACCACCAGGGGTGCCTCGATGACCAGTTCGTCGAGGGTTCCGCAGCCGGCCTCGTCGCCGGCCCGCACGGCCAGCTCCACCAGACCGGTGCCGGGCACCAGGACGACGCCGCCGACGGCGTGGTCGGCGAGCCACGGGTGCGTGCGCAGGGAGAGCCGGGAGGTGAACACCAGGCCGTCGTTCTGCGGCAGGTGCATCACCGCGCCGAGCAGCGGGTGGTCCGTCCCGGTCAGGCCCAGGAAGGCCGCGTCGGTGGCCGGGGCGGTCTGCAGCCAGTAGTGCCGGTGGTCGAAGGCGTAGGTCGGCAGGTCCAGGTGGGCGGCCGGCAGGCCGGCGGGCAGGGTCTTCGCCCAGTCCACCTCGACGCCCCGGACGAAGAGTTCGGCGACCGAGGCCAGCAGCGTGTGAGCCTCGGGGCGGCCGTCACGCAGGGCGGCGACGCAGACCGCGCGCTCGCCGGCGGACGCGGCCACCACACCGGTGAGCGCGGCGCCCGGGCCGAGCTCGACGAACAGCGTGCCGCCGTCCTCGGCCGCCGCGGCGATGCCCTCGGCGAACCGGACCGGACGGCGGACGTGGTCCACCCAGTAGGCGGGATCGGCCAGTTGGCCCGGCTCGGCCGGGCGGCCGGTGACGTTCGAGATCACCGTCAGTTTCGGCTCGCGCCAGGTCACCTCGGCGAGGACGGCCGCGAACTCGGCCAGCATCGGCTCCATCAGCGTGGAGTGGAAGGCGTGCGAGACCGTCAGCCGCTTGACCTTGCGGCCCTGCGCCTTCAGGCTCTCGGCCGCCTTCAGCACGGCCGCCTCCTCGCCGGAGAGCACCACCGAGGACGGACCGTTCACTGCCGCCAAGTCCACGCCGTCACCGAGGAGTTCGGCGACCTCCGCCTCGGTGGCGGCCACCGCCACCATCGCGCCGCCCGACGGCAGCGCCTGCATCAACCGGCCGCGCGCCGCCACGACCGCCGCCGCACCCGCGAGCGACAACACACCCGCCACATGCGCGGCCGTGATCTCACCGATCGAGTGCCCCAGGACCGCGTCCGGACGGACACCCCAGGACTCCACCAGCCGGAACAGCGCCGTCTCCACCGCGAACAGCCCCGCCTGGGTGAACACCGTCTGATCGAGGGAACCCGCCGAACCGAACACCACGTCCTTGACCGAGTGCTCCACCCGGCCCGCCAACCGCGCGTCCAACGCCGCACACGCCGCGTCGAACGCCTCCGCGAACACCGGGTACCGCTCGGCCAACTCCCGGCCCATACCCACCCGCTGGGAACCCTGTCCCGGGAACACCAGCACCGTCCGCGCCGCCTCACCGGCGGTCCCGGTCACCAACACCGGGCTGCTCTCGCGCCGCGCCAGCGCGCCCAGCCCGGCCTGCGCCTCCTCGGGCGAGCCCGCCAGCACCACCGCGCGCTCGCCCAGCAGTGCCCGCTGCGCCACCAACGCGGCCGCGACGTGCGGCAGTTCCAGCTCCGCCGTCCGGACGAAGGCGGTCAGCCGCTCGGCCTGGCCGGTCAGCGAACCCGCGCTCTTCGCGGACACCACCAGCGGCACCACACCCTCGGGGGCGGCCTCGACGACGACCGGCTCCTCCGCCGGGGCCTGCTCCAGGATCAGGTGCGCGTTCGTGCCGCTGACACCGAAGCCGGACACGCCCACCCGGCGCGGACGGCCGGTCTCCGGCCACGCCCGCGCCTCGGTCAGCAGCTCCACCGCGCCCGCCGTCCAGTCCACCTGCGAGGACGGCGCGTCCACGTGCAGCGTGGGCGGCAGCACGCCGTGCCGCAGCGCCTCCACCATCTTGATCACACCGGCCACGCCGGCCGCCATCTGGGTGTGGCCGATGTTCGACTTCAGCGAGCCCAGCCAGAGCGGACGCCCCGGCTCCCGGTCCTGGCCGTAGGTGGCGAGCAGGGCCTGCGCCTCGATCGGGTCACCCAGCACGGTGCCCGTGCCGTGCCCCTCCACCACGTCCACCTCGACCGGCGACAGGCCCGCGTTCGCCAGCGCCTTGCGGATCACCCGCTGCTGCGACAGCCCGTTGGGCGCCGTCAGACCGTTGGACGCGCCGTCCTGGTTCACCGCGCTGCCGCGCACCACCGCGAGCACCCGGTGGCCCTTGCGGCGTGCCTCGGAGAGCCGCTCCAGCACCACCACGCCCGCGCCCTCGGCCCAGCCGGTGCCGTCGGCCGCGTCCGCGTAGGACTTGCACCGGCCGTCCGTCGCCAGGCCGCGCTGGCGCGAGAACTCCACGAAGGTGCCGGGGGTGGCCATCACGGTCGCACCGCCGGCCAGCGCCATCGAGCACTCGCCCTGCCGCAGGGCCTGCGCGGCCAGGTGCATCGCGACCAGCGAGGAGGAGCAGGCCGTGTCCACGGTGACTGCCGGGCCCTCGAACCCGAAGACGTAGGCGACCCGGCCGGAGGCCACGCTGCCCATGCCGCCGGTGCCGGTGAAGCCCTCCAGCTCGGCGGGCACCGCGCCGCCGGCGCCGTAGCCCTGGCCCATGACGCCGGAGAAGACGCCGGCGTCCGTGCCCTTCAGCGAGAGCGGGTCGATGCCGGCCCGCTCCAGCGCCTCCCACGACGTCTCCAGCAGCAACCGCTGCTGGGGGTCCATCGCCAGCGCCTCACGCGGCGAGATCCCGAAGAAGGCGGCGTCGAACCGACCGGCCTCGTAGAGGAATCCGCCCTGGCTCACATAGGAGGTGCCGGCCTTTCCGGGGTCGGCGTCGAACAGGCCGTCCACGTCCCAGCCGCGGTCCTCCGGGAAGCCGGACATGGCGTCCCGGCCCTCGCTCACCAGCCGCCACAGGTCCGCCGGGCTGCCGACGCCGCCGGGCAGCCGGCAGGCCATCCCGACGATCGCGATCGGCTCGTCCGGGTCGGCGGCCAGGACGGTCGGCGCCGTCGTGGCGGTCTCGGCGGCCACGTGGCCGAATTCGGCGTGCAGGTAGCGGGCGAATGCGAGCGGGGTCGGGTGGTCGAAGACCACCGTCGCGGCCAGCTTCAGGCCGGTCGCCTCGCGCAGCCGGTTGCGCAGCTCCACAGAGGTCAGCGAGTCGAAACCGGAGTCCCGGAACGCCGTACCGCTCCGGATCGCCTCGGGCCCCGCGTGCCCGAGCACGGTCGCCGCGTGCGTACGGACCAGCTCCAGCAGCAGCGCCTCCTGCTCGGCCGCCGCCAGCCCGGCCAGCCGACCGGCCAGCCCGCCGCCCCCGTCACCCGAGGCCGCCCGCACCAGCTGCCGCCCGGTCCGCACCAGGCCGCGCAGCAGGGTCGGGATGTCGCGGCCGGCCGCCGCTCCGGCGCGCAGCGCCCGCAGGTCCAGCTTGGCCGGGATCAGCAGCGCCTCGCCGGTGCGCAGCGCCGCGTCGAAGAGCTCCATGCCCTCCTCGGGCGTCATCGCCAGCACGCCGCCGCGCCGGTTCATCCGGCTCCGGGTGAGGTCGTCCATGCCGGCCGCCATGCCGCCGGCGGTCTGGTTCCACAGGCCCCAGGCCAGCGAGGTCGCGGCCAGCCCGGCCGCCCGGCGCTGGTGGGCCAACGCGTCCAGGAAGGCGTTCGCGGCCGCGTAGCTGCCGGTGCCCGCGCCGAGGAACACGGAGGAGACGGAGGAGAAGACGACGAACGCGTCCAGGTCGGGGGCCAGTTCGCGGGTCAGCGCGTCCAGGTGCTGGGCCGCGGTCACCTTCGGGGCGAAGACCTGTGCGACCCGCTCGGGCTCCAGCGTGCCGATGACACCGGCGTCGGCGATGCCCGCGGTGTGCACGACGGCGGTCAGCCGGCGTCCGTCGCGCTGGACGGCGGTCAGCAGGGCCGCCACGGCCTCCCGGTCGGTCACGTCGCAGGACTCCACCGAGACCGCCGTCGCACCGAGTCCGGTCAGCTCGGCGACCAGCTCCGCCGCCCCCTCGGCCGCCGGGCCCCGCCGGCTGACCAGCGCGAGGTGGCGGATGCCGTGCTCGGCGACCAGGTGCCGGGCGAGGATGCCGCCCAGCGAGCCCGTGCCACCGGTGATCAGGACGGTGCCCTCCGGGTCGAGGCCCGCCCAGGGCGCGCCGGCGGCCTCGCCGCCGCTGCGGCCGGTCGCGCTTCCGGCCGCCGGTACCGCCCGGACGAGCCGCGGAACGGACAGCGTCGTTCCTCGCAGGGCCAGTTCGGGCTCCCCGGCGGCGAGCACCGCACCAAGGACGGAGGCCGGGCCGCCGTCGAGGTCGGGGTCGAGGTCCAGCAGGACGATCCGGTCGGGGTTCTCGGTCTGGGCGGCGCGGATCAGCCCCCACACCGCACCACCGGCCGGGTCGGTGACCGCGCCGTCCGCCCCGGCGCCCACCGCGCCCCGGGTGGCGACCACGAGCGGGACCGCCTCCAGGCCCGGTGCGGCCAGCCAGGCCTGGACGGCCGCCAGCACCCGGTTCGTCAGAACGAGCGCGGTGTCGACGCCGTGGCCGGCGTCGGCGGCGGCGTCCAGGACGACCACGGCGGGGAGCTCCGGGGTGTCGGCCAGTGCGGTGATCCCGCCCGCCTCGGACACCGTGACCCAGACCGGTGGCTCGGTCACCACCCCGGTGGGCCGGGGCAGTTCGCTCCACTGGACCCGGAACAGCGCGTCGTCGCCCGCCGTGCCCGTCGCGGCCGTCAGCTGCTCGGCGGTCAGCGGCCGCAGCTCCACCGAGTCCGCCGTCAGGACCAGGCCGCCGGCCTGGTCGGCCGCCTCCAGGGACAGCGCGTCGCCACCCTGCCGCCCGATCCGCACGCGCAGCACCGAGGCGCCGACGGCGTGCAGCGCGAGCCCCTGCCAGGCGAGCGGCTGCCAGACCCGGGCGCCGTTCGCGGCGCCGTCGGCCACGGCGGCGTCCCGCAGTGCCGGGTGGAGGGCGGCGTCGAGCAGGGCGGGGTGCAGGCCGAACCGGCCGGCCTCCTCGCGGTCGGCCTCGTCCACCGCGATCTCGGCGAAGGTCTCCTCGCCGCGCTGCCAGAGCCCGCGCACCCCCCGGAAGACCTGGCCGTGCTCGTAGCCGTGCCGGCCGAGGGCGTCGTACAGCGCGTCGACGTCGACGGGCCGGGCGCCGGCGGGCGGCCAGACGGTGAAGTCGGCCTGCGGGCTGCCGGTCTTCGTCGTCGCGGTGAGGGTGCCGGTGGCGTGGCGGGTCCAGCTGTCGCCGCCGGTGTCGCCGGAGGCGTCCTCCCGGGTCGAGTAGACGGCGACGCTGCGGGCGCCGGTCTCGTCGGGGCCGCCGACGGTGACCTGGACCCGGACGCCGCCCTGCTCGGGCAGCACCAGCGGGGCCTTGACGACCAGTTCGTCCAGGGTGCCGCAGCCGAGCTCGTCGCCGGCCCGGACGGCCAGCTCCACCAGGGCGCCGGACGGGAGCAGGGCCGCTCCCCCGACGACGTGGCCGGCCAGCCAGGGGTGCGTCCGGAGCGACAGCCGCGAGGTCCCGAGCAGGCCGCCCGTCTCCGGCACCTCCACCACCGCGCCCATCAGCGGGTGGTCGGCGGCTGCCTGGCCGAGCGAGGCCGCGTCGGCGGCGGGGCCGAGCTGGAGCCAGTAGTGCCGGTGGTCGAAGGCGTAGGTCGGCAGCTCCACGCGGGCGGTCCCGGTGGGCAGGAGGCCCGTCCAGTCCACGGCGACGCCCCGGACGAAGAGTTCGGCCATCGAGGTCAGCAGCCGGCGCGGCCCGCCCTCGTCGCGGCGCAGCGTCCCGGTGACCAGGGCCGTCGCGTCGGCGGCGTCGACGATCTCGTTGATCGGCTGGACCAGCACCGGGTGGGCGCTGGACTCGACGAACACCGTGTAGCCCTGGCCGAGGAGTTCGGCGGCCGCGGGGCCGAAGCGGACCTGGCTCCGCAGGTTTCGGTACCAGTACCCGCCGTCCAGCACACCGGACTCACGCACCCACTCGCCGGTGACCGTGGAGAGGAACGGGATCTCCGGGGCCTTGCTGCGGACATCGGCGAAGGCCTCCGCCAACGTGCCCTCGATCGCCTCGACGTGCCGGGTGTGGGAGGCGTAGTCCACCGCCACCCGGCGCACCCGTACCCCGTCGGCCGCGAGGACGTCCAGGGCCTCGTCGAGGGCCTCGGCGTCACCGGCGACCACGACGGACGTCGGGCCGTTGACGGCCGCGACCTCGACGCGGTCCGCCCAGCGCTCCAGCCTGGCCAGCGCGTCGGTCTCGGAGAGCGCCACCGAGGCCATCCCGCCGCGCCCGGCGAGGCTTCCGGCGATCACCTGGCTGCGTACCGCGACGATCCGCGCCGCGTCCTCCAGGGAGAGCGCCCCGGCCACGCAGGCCGCCGCGATCTCGCCCTGCGAGTGACCGACCACCGCGTCCGGCACCACGCCCACCGACGCCCACACGGCGGCCAGACCGACCATCACCGCGAAGCTCGCCGGCTGAAGCACATCGACGCGCTCCAGCAACTCGGCCGGAGCCTCGCCGCGCAGCACCTCCTCCAACGACCAGTCCACCCACGGGTCCAGCGCCGCCGCGCAGGCCGCCACCCGCTCCGCGAACACCTCGGAGGAGTCCAGCAGTTCACGACCCATGCCGGCCCACTGCGAGCCCTGCCCCGGGAAGACCAGGGCGAGCTTTCCGGCGGGTGCCGCGCCGCCGGTCACCAGCCCGGGAGCGGACTCACCCCGGGCCAGCGCGGCCAGCCCGGTCAGCGCCTCCTCCTTCGAACCCGCGACCACCACCGCGCGCTCGGCGAGCACCGCCCGTCCGGTGGCCAGGGCAGCGGCGACGTCCTCCACCGCCGGTCCGCCGGCGCTCCCGAGGAACGCCGCCAGCCGCTCGGCCTGGCCGGCCAGCGAACCGGCGGAGGCCGCCGAGACGACCAGCGGCAGCACGCCGCCGGGTGCGGCCCGGACCGCGTCCGGCTCGGCCGCCGGCTCGGCGGGGGGCTCCTCCAGCACCACGTGCGCATTGGTGCCGCTGACGCCGAAGGAGGAGACCCCGGCCCGGCGCGGCCGGCCGGTCTCCGGCCACTCCCGCGCCTCGGTCAGCAGCTGCACCGCACCGGCCGACCAGTCCACCTCGGAGGAGGGCGCGTCCACGTGCAGGGTCGCGGGCAGCACGCCGTGCCGCATCGCCTGCACCATCTTGATCACGCCCGCGACGCCGGCGGCGGCCTGGGTGTGACCGATGTTCGACTTCAGCGAGCCGAGCCACAGGGGCCGCCCGGGCTCGCGCTCCTGGCCGTAGGTGGCCAGCAGGGCCTGTGCCTCGATCGGGTCGCCCAGCACCGTGCCGGTGCCGTGGCCCTCCACCACGTCCACGTCGGCCGGGGTGAGCCCGGCGTTCGCCAGCGCCTTGCGGATCACCCGCTGCTGCGAGGGCCCGTTCGGCGCCGTCAGGCCGTTGGACGCGCCGTCCTGGTTCACCGCGCTGCCGCGCAGCACGGCCAGCACGTGGTGCCCGTTGGCCCGCGCGTCGGAGAGCCGCTCCAGCAGCACCATTCCGGCGCCCTCGGCCCAGCCGGTGCCGTCGGCGGCGTCCGCGTAGGACTTGCACCGGCCGTCGGCGGCCAGCGCCCGCTGCCGGGAGAACTCCATGAACATGCCCGGTCCGGCCATGACCGTCGCGCCGCCGGCCAGCGCCAGCGAGCACTCCCCGCGCCGCAGCGCCTGGGCGGCCAGGTGCATCGCCACCAGCGAGGAGGAACACGCCGTGTCCACCGTGACCGCCGGGCCCTCGAACCCGAAGACGTACGAGATCCGGCCCGACGCCACACTGCCGGTGGTCCCCGTCCCGGTGAAGCCCTCCAGCTCCGGGGGGACCGGGCCGCCGGTCGCGTAGCCCTCGTTGATCACTCCGACGAAGACGCCGACGTCCGAGCCCTTCAACCCCGCCGCGTCGACGCCGGCCCGCTCCAGCGCCTCCCAGGAGGTCTCCAGCAGCAGCCGCTGCTGCGGGTCCATGGCGATCGCCTCACGCGGCGAGATCCCGAAGAAGCCCGCGTCGAAGAGCCCCGCCTCGTGCAGGAAGCCGCCCCGGCTCACGTACGAGGTGCCGCTCTTCTCCGGGTCCTCGTCGAACAGCCCGTCCAGGTCCCAGCCACGGTCGGTCGGGAACCCCGAGACGCCGTCCCCGCGCTCGGCGACCAGCCGCCACAGGTCGTCCGGACCCGCCACCGCGCCCGGCAGCCGGCAGGCCATGCCCACGATCGCGATCGGCTCCGACTTCTCGGCCTCCAGCTCCAGCACGCGTTGCTGGGAGCGGCGCGCCTCCGCGAGGACGCGCTTGAGATAGTCGCGAAGCTTGCTTTCATCCGCCATCGAAGTTCGGCTCCTAGAGGGCTGTGGCGTCGGGTGTTCTGCGGGGTCGCGGGGCTGTCGGTGGCGGCTAGCTGCCGAACTCCGTGTCGATGAGGTCGAAGAGGTCGTCGTCGGAGGCGGTGTCGTAGTCGATCTGTTCCTCGGCGGGCCCGGCGCCGTTCGCCGTCGACCAGGTGGCCAGCAGGCCCTGGAGCCGGGTGGCGACCTGGGCGCGGGCCGGGTCGCCGGCCGGTGTCCCGGCCAGCATCGCCTCCAGCCGGCTCAGCTCGACCAGCAGCGGGTGCGAGGTGGCCGCGGCCTCGGCGGCCGGGTCCAGGCGGTCGTGCAGGTAGTGCGCCAGCGCCAGCGGCGTCGGGTAGTCGAAGACCACCGTGGCCGGCAGGCTCAGCCCCGTCGCCTCCCGGAGCCGGTTGCGCAGTTCGACGGAGGTCAGCGAGTCGAAGCCGGCGTCCTTGAAGGCCGTCTCCGGCCTGACCTGCTCCGCCCCGGCGTGGCCGAGGACCGTCGCCACCCGGCCCCGGACGAGGTCCAGGAGCAGCGCCTCCTGCTCGGCCGGCGCGAGCCCGGCCAGCCGGCGGGCCAGCCCGCCGCCACCGTCGCCGGCGGCCGCCCGGACGGCCTGCCGGCCGGTGCGGACCAGACCGCGCAGCAGCGGCGGGACGCCGCCGCCGAGCGCGGCGTCGGCGCGCAGCGCCCGCAGGTCCAGCCCGGCCGGCACCAGCAGCGCCTCGCCGGTGCGCAGCGCCGTGTCGAACAGCTCCATGCCCGCCTCGGCCGTCAGGGGCCGGACACCTCCGCGTCGGCCGGTCCGGTCCGGGCCGGGACCGTCGGCGGAGCCGTCCGGGCCGCCGGCCTGCGCCCAGACGCCCCAGGCCAGCGAGGTGCCGGGCAGGCCCGCCGCGCGGCGCCGGTGCGCGACCGCGTCCAGGTGGGCGTTGGCGGCGGCGTAGCCGCCGGTGCCCGCGCCCAGGAAGACCGAGGAGGCGGACGACATCAGGACGAACGCGGCCAGTTCCGGGGCCAGTTCACGGCTGAGCTCGTCCAGGTGGCGGACGGCGGTGACCTTCGGCGCGAAGACCCGCGCCATCCGGTCCGGGTCGACCTCGCCGATCACCCCGGCGTCGAAGACCCGGGCGGCGTGGACGATGCCGGTCAGCGGGTGCTCGGCCGGGACGGCGGTCAGCAGGGCGGCCACGGCGTCCCGGTCGGTGACATCGCACGCCACCACCGACACGGCCGCGCCGGCGGCCCCGAGTTCGGCGGCGAGCTGCGCCGCGCCCTCGGCCTCCGGGCCGCGCCGGCCCGCCAGCACGAGGTGGCGCACGCCGTACCGCGCGACCAGGTGGCGGGCCACCAGGGCGCCGAGCGGCCCGGTGCCGCCGGTGATCAGGACCGTGCCGTCCGGGCCGAACGCCGGCTCGCCGCCCGGGGCGTCGCCACCGGCGGTCCGGGCCAGGCGCGGCACGTGCAGCGCCGTCCCGCGCACCGCGACCTGCGGCTCGCCGAGCGGGAGCACCGTGCCGAGCACGGTGTCCGGGTCGCCCGCCGTGGCGGGGTCCAGGTCCAGCAGGACGATCCGGTCCGGGCTCTCGGCCTGGGCCGCGCGGACCAGGCCCCAGACGGCGGCGCCGGCCGGGTCGGTCACCGCGGCGTCGCCGCCGGCGGGCACCGCGCCCCGGGTCTGCACCACCAGCCGGGCGTCCTCCAGGGACTCGTCGGCCAGCCAGGACTGCACCACCGCCAGCACCCGGGAGGCCAGGGAGAGGACGGCGCCCTCGCCCTCGCCGTCCGCGACGGCCGTCAGGAGCACGACGGGAGGGACGTCCCCGCCGGCCGTCAGGGCCGCGAGGTCCGCCGCGGTCGTCACGGCCGCGCGGCGCGGCGCCGTCCCGGCGGACTGCAGCGGCGCCGGGGGCAGCACCGTCCAGTCCACCCGGAACAGCGCGTCGTCGCCCGCCGTGCCCGCCGCGGCGGCCAACTGCTCGGCGGCCAGCGGCCGCAGCGTCACCGCGGCCGCCGTCAGGACCGGGCCGCCGGCCTCGTCGACCGCCGCCAGCGCCAGCGTGTCGGGCCCCTGCGGGGTGATCCGCACCCGCAGCGCCGAGGCGCCGACGGCGTGCAGGGCCAGCCCGTGCCACTCCAGCGGCTGCCACGCCTGCTCGCGGTCCGCAGCCGCGCCCGCGGTCCGCAGGGCGGGGTGCAGGGCGGCGTCGAGCAGGCCGGGGTGGATGCCGAAGCGGGCCGCCTGCTCGCGCAGTTCGTCCGGCAGGGCGACCTCGGCGAAGAGTTCCTCGCCGCGCCGCCACACCGCCCGGACGGCACGGAACGACGGTCCGTACTCGTGGCCCTGCCCGATGAGCTCGGTGTAGACGCCGTCGACGTCGACCCGCTCCGCGCCGGCCGGGGGCCAGGCCGCGGTGTCGAACTCCGGGGCGGCGCCCACCGTCGGCGCCACCGCCAGGGTGCCGGTGGCGTGGCGGGTCCAGGCCTCCGTGAGGTCCTCGGCGTCCTCGCGGGCGGAGTACACCTCGACGGTGCGGGCGCCGTTCGCGTCCGGGCCGCCGACGGCGACCTGGACCCGGACACCGCCGTGCTCGGGCACCACCAGCGGAGCCTCGATGACCAGGTCGTCGAGTGCCCCGCAGCCGACCTCGTCGCCGGCGCGGACGGCCAGCTCCACCAGACCGGCGCCGGGCACCAGCACCACCCCGCCGACGGCGTGGTCGGCCAGCCAGGCATGCGTCCGCAGGGACAGCCGGGAGGTGAACACCAGGCCGTCCGACTGCGGAAGTTGGACGATCGCACCGAGCAGCGGATGGTCGGCGCGGCCCTGGCCGAGCGAGGCCGCGTCGGTGGCCTGGGAGCTCCGGAGCCAGTAGTGCTCGTGCTCGAAGGCGTAGGTGGGCAGGTCCAGGTGGGTGACCGGGTGGCCGGTGGGCAGGGTCTTCGCCCAGTCCACCTCGACACCCCGGACGAAGAGTTCGGCCACCGAGGCCAGCAGCGTGTGGGCCTCGGGCCGGCCGTCACGCAGGGCGGCCACCGCGACCGCGCTACCGTCCAGCGTCTCGTCCACCACGCCGCTGAGCGCGGCACCCGGGCCGAGCTCGACGAAGACCGCGTCACCGAGTTCGGCCGCCGCGGCGATGCCCTCGGCGAACCGGACCGGACGGCGGACGTGGTCCACCCAGTAGGCGGGATCGGCCAGTTGACCCGGCTCGGCCGCACGGCCGGTGACGTTCGAAATGACCGGGAACCGCGCCTCGCCCCAGGAGACCTCGGAGAGCACGCCGGCGAACTCCGCCAGCATCGGCTCCATCAACGCCGAGTGGAAGGCGTGCGAGACCGTCAGCCGCTTGACCTTGCGACCCTGCGCCTTCAGGCTCTCGGCGGCCTTCAGCACGGCCGCTTCCTCGCCGGAGAGCACCACCGAGGTCGGGCCGTTCACCGCCGCCAAGTCCACGCCGTCGCGCAGGAGTTCGGCGACCTCCGCCTCGGTGGCGGCGACCGCCACCATCGCGCCGCCCGACGGCAGCGCCTGCATCAACCGGCCACGCGCCGCCACGACCGCCGCCGCAT
>NZ_JBSFNM010000105.1:0-20023 GCF_053587085.1 Kitasatospora sp. NPDC003701 | reverse complement strand
TGAACAAGCAATTCAAGCGCGTCGACTTCGTCGAGGAGCCGGAGACCAGCAACGGAGTGGCGGGCGAGGCTCCGAAGAGCCTCTGAACTGCGGCTTTTGGCTTCCTCATGCTTTCACGGGGTTCCTCAGGATTCCTCACTGAGAATCTCCCCACAGCCTCCCTCGGGGGCCTCTTGCTCCCTGAAAACTCCCCAGGGTCCGCGCACGCGAGCTGCCCCGCACCCCTCCGTTCGGGGGGTGCAGGGCAGCGTCAAGGGCCGATAGGATCCCGGCGAGCCTCCCACAGCTCTTGAGGGTTGTCCTATCGGCCCTTTGGGCTCCCGCCCCTCAGCGCCCGGTGAAAGCGGGCGCTGCGAGGCGGGAAGTGAGGGGCTGCGGCCGGCCGTCAGCGACTGCCGGCCGCAGCTTTCAGCCCCAGACCGAGTCGGCGAGCGTCGCGGTCGGCTCCGGGGCTACGGTCGGTGTCGGCTCCGGAGCGACGGCGCCCCAGACCGAGTCGGCCACGTGGCGAGGTTCGGTCGGCGTCGAGGCGGCCAGGGAGAGCCCGACCGTCAGCGCGGCACCAGCCGCGAGGCCAGCCAGGGCACGGCGGGTGATCTTGCGTGCGGGCATGAGGCACCCCTTTCACTGCTGAGCAGCCTGGTGATCGGATGGGCCGGAGAAGGTGCGCGCCTCCGGTGGGTACTAGTGTTCGTGTGCTTCGAAGTTGAATCAAGCCTTCCCGCGATATCCTCAGAAAGTTGCGCACATGCGCATCGCTGACGTCGTGCCAACTGGGGTAAATCGGTGGAATCGGACACTCGGGATGCTCGTCTGTTTCTCATACCGGCAGCACGCGACCTCTACATGAGGGTGCTCTCCGGGGAGGAGACGGCGCCGCCAGCCAGTCCCGAATGTGACCAGCTTCTCGGTGCCGGCCTCATCGCGCCGGATCCCGAACGGCCTGGACACATGCAGCCGCTCGACGTCGACGGTGCGGTCCAGTACTGGCAGGCCTCACTGATCAAGATGGCCGGCAGCTTCCTCGCCGAGGCTCAGTCCGTGCCGTACCAGCTGACGGAGATGGCATCGGCCTACCGCGCTGCTCGGCCCGAGAGCAGCAGGCGTACCGGGATCGAGTTCCTGTCCGGCCTCGACGTCATCAATGACCGGCTGGAGGCCCTGGTCAACTCGTGCACCCGGGAACTGCTGACAGCTCAGCCCAGCGGCCCGCGGCCGGCAGACCTTCTGGCCGTCTCCTACCAGCGCGATCTCGGGGTGCTCAAGCGCGGAGCGCGCATGCGCACCATCTACCTGCCCACCGTGCGATCGGACGGGCCTACGGCTCGTTGGGCCACCACGATGACCGAACAGGGCGCCGAGATCCGTACGGGCAGGACATTCGGACGGGCGATCATCGTGGATCGCCGGGCCGCCGTGATCCCTGTGCTTGATCCGTGGACCGTGCAGGAGGTAGCCATCGAGAAAGCGGTCGTAGTGACCAGCGAGACGCTGGTCGCAGCTGTGGTGGGGTCCTTCGAGCGGGACTGGGCCCACTCGGAGGCGTGGGACGGTGCGCCTGAGCCCGAGCTGCTGGCCATTCACGCCGGGATCCTGGCCTGCTTGGCTCGGGGCATGGAGCAGGATGGCGCTGCGGCCGAACTGGGCGTGTCGCGCCGGACCGTGACGAACCGCCTTGCCGAGCTGAAGACGATGACGCGGTCGGAGACGGTGGCGCAGCTGCTGTATTGGTGGGCGAAGCGCGAGCTGCAGCGCTAGCTGATCACCGCGACGAACGGTTGCCCGTCGGCAGTGAACCGGAGCCGGAACGCGCCATCGCGGGCGATGAAATCGCGCACCCGGTCCAAGCCGCCTTCGCCAGCGATCATCCACACGTACGCCTCAGCGCGGTCAGGACGTATGGGGGCGGCTTGCAGGATGGCGACCAGCGCTTCGATCGCGACGTCGAGAGTCTCGAAACGCGTTGGTTCGGCGAGGCCCTCGATGGAGAGGGTGTACGTGCTCAGGGCGTGCTCCCGGTTTGGTCCCCCCGGGCTGCGGCGGGTCGAGTCTATCGAACAGAAGTCCGAGTAACTGGGTAATTTGGTATGCAGACTTTTGATCACAGCGGGGCCAGCGTCAAGGGGTGCCATCCCCATCTCGTCGACCGCCCGATGCCCGCCAGCTGCAGGAACGGCGCGAGGTCGGCGAGCGGATCAGACACCTGCGACGCCAGCGGGGTCTCTCTCAGGAGCGGCTTGCGCACCTCATCGGCGTGGATCGCCAGACTGTCGGGAACTACGAGCGCGCTGTCACCGCGCCGGGGCTGGACGAGTTGGCCGCGATCGCCGCCACGTTCGACCTGCCCACGTGGCGTCTGCTGTACGGGTAGCGCTGGCCGGCCGTCCGCCGACGGCCGGCCAGCGCTACCCGGGCCCTAGTCCGCAGGCGGCGGCGGGGGCGGCGGAGGGGTCTTCGGCGCGGGCGGGGGCGGCGGGGGACCGCCGATCCCACCACCGCTGCCACTGCGGTCTCGCTGTGCCACGTCGTCCTCCTCGGACTCGATGGGGTTGTCCGCCGGGATCTGGTTCGGCGGCGGCATCGTGGGGTGCGAGCGCACCCGGGTCGGGCCCGCAGCACCGCGGCGCTGGTGCCACCGGCCCTGCGCGCGCGGGGGGATCCTGTCGCTCATCAGCTCGACTCTCTGTCAGCCGGCCTGTGGCGGCCGGGGGACCATCCTGGCGCTCCCGGGGCTACTCCGGCAGCCACTCGTCAGACGGCTCTCGGTCGTGCATCGGCAGTGGCAGGCCCTTCGCGGCACGGATGGCTTTGCGGCTGCGGTCCTTGGCGATCGGCTCGTCGCCCACCTCGACTGCGAGCCGCGCCATCTGTGCCTGATCAGCGGCGGCAGCAGCACGGTCGGCGGCTGGCGCTGGCGTCGGTTCCGCCTTGCGCTTGAAGATCCCCATGGGGTCGGTCCTGTCCTAGTGGATGGCTGATCAGCAGGCTGGCGACGACCAGCAGGCCGGCGAGTGAGATCGCGCAGGCCGCGGTCAGCCGGACGGGGTCGCGCTGGCCGTGACGTCGGCGGGCCGCAGCGGCCCGGTACTCGCCTTGGCCGTCATCGATCACCGGGTCGGCGCCGGGGCCGGGTTGGGGCAGCCCGGGTGCCGGTCGATCAGCTCCAACCGCTCGTCGACCGTCCGATACCAGCGCCCGCGGGTGTACGCCCCGCACCGGATGCATGTGCCCATGGTCTCGATCGGCGAGCTCCGGGCGATGCCGCCAGCCGCGCTCACTGGGTGACCTCCTGGTTGGGGCGAGGGCACCCGATGTGGTCGGTGATCCAGTCCGTGAACCCGGCGCAGGGCCCGTCGTAGCGGCCGGCGCCGTAGTTGTCGCAGGATCGACAGCGCCCACACACCTGCTCATCCGGGTCCGCCGGCCGCCGGGTGTCCTGCTCGGTCACTGCTCCTCCTCGGTAGGGCACGTGGGGTGCGCGACGACAGCCCAGCCGAGCGGCGCGCCGGTGGTTGGGGTGTAGGCGTATCCCACAGGATCAAGCTGGCCATCCCCGCGACCGCACACGATGCAGGCCTCGCCCCGCACTCCGGCGGGCGGGTGAGCGGCGGCGAGGGACGTCTTGGCCATCCAGAGTCCGCCAGGGAGAAGGGACTGAAGAAGGTAGCTCTCGACCTCGGTCCGTTCGGCGTCGTGCACCAGCGAGCGCTCACCCATGATGACCACCACGGCGCCCCCGCGACGTACGAAGTCCGACCACCCCTCATCCGTGGGGATGCGGAGCGCGGTCTTCGCCCGCGGCAGGATGACCATGGCGTACGAGTCGTGGAGGACGAGCCGGAGGCCGGGGCTAGGCAGCGGCCGGTCGGGAGACTCCAGGCCGGCGGCCTGCGCGAGCGCGCCGAGGCCGGACGACGCCTCGGTGGCCGGGGTGATCAGCACGAAGGCGACCAGCCCCTCGGGGGTGGAGTCGATCCACGTCCACGCGGACAGGGGCATGGTGGATAACGGGTGCTCGGTGGCCGTCAACAACGGGCCCCCTCCTCGGTCGCCGGGACTACCATCGCCATCTAGAGAACGACTTGCAGGCCGGGCGCCGTGAGGCCTGCGGGGGTGGCAGAGGGTGGCACTTCTGCGAGGGGTGGCACTGGAGGGTAGGTAACAGCCATGAAGGAGCCGAACACCAAGCTCGCTGGCTGGCTCAAGAGGGCCGGCCTGAGCAACCGCGAGTTCGCACGCAGGGTCAGGTCCGCAGCTCAGCAGGCTGGACACCCCCAGATCGCGACGGACGGAACAGCCGTCCGTCGGATGCTGGAGGGCAACCAGCCACGTCGGCCGGTCCCAGGAATCGCCGCTGACGTCATCTCAGCCAAGGTTGGATATCGGGTCACATCGTATGAACTCGGACTCGGTGAGAGCCCTGCCGAGGACCGCTCCCTCCTGTACTCCCGCAGCTACACCGCTACGGTGGAAGTCGTTTCGGACCTGGGGAGAGCAGACGTGGACCGACGCAAATTCCTGGCCGCCGCACCCTTCGCCGCTGTCGCCGCCACCGGACCGAGCAGGGACTGGCTCCTCGCCACCCTCGACCAGGAACCCGAGCCCGGCCCGCGCGTCCGCGCTGAAGACGTCACCGCGGTGAGGAACATGTTCTCGGAGTTTCAGAAGGTCGACATCTTCCAGGGCGGCGGGTCCGGCAGGCTCCTCCTGGCCCAGTACATGAACATCCACGTCTACCCGCTGCTGAGGCGCCCGCAGCCCGATGACGTCCGCCAGGCCCTGTGCGAGGCTGCCGCCGAGCAGACCTACCTCCTGGGGTGGATGGCCTACGACAACGGCGAGCACGGCACCGCCCAGCGCTACCTGATCCAGTCGCTCCGCCTCGCCGAGGAGTCACAGAACGCGCCGCTCGGCGCCCACGTTCTCGCAGGTATGGCCGACCAGGCCACCCTCCTGGGGCACCCTGAGGAGGGCCTGCGGCTCGCCCAGGCCGGGCGGCACGGGCTGCGCGGCACATCGGCCGCCGCCCTCGCCGACCTCTGGGCCCTCGAGGGCCGGGCCCTCGCGACGATGGGCGACAAGGCGGCCGCGACTCGGGCAGTAGCCCAGTCAGAGGCCGTTGCCGAGCGGATCCACCCGGACGAGGAGCCGGAGTGGGCCCTCTACATCGACCCCGCGTACCTGCACGGCGAGCACGCCATGACCCTGCGGGACGCAGGCGATCCCATCGGTGCCGCCGAGCACGCCAAGCGCTCCATCGACCACGCTCGAGCACAGGGCCGTGCCCGTCGAGGCGCACTCTCGCAGGCCGCTCTAGCGTCAACTCACCTCCAGAAGCGCGATCTTGAGCAGGCCTACGCTGCCGGGCTGAGAACCCTCTCGCTTGCCGGCCAGGTGAAGAGCAGCCGCGCCGTCGAGGCGGTGGCCGACCTGCAAAGGCGGATGGAGCCGTTCGGGAAGAACCGGCTGGCCGCCGACTTCGCGGAGCGCGCACGCACGCTGACCGCCGCATGATGGCCCTGCGCACGGCGGACGATGTGCTGGGCGAAGTCGAGGACACGGCAGACCAGTTCGCTGCCGCGGTTGAGCGGCTGATCCACATCTCGTTCTACCGTGAGAGTCCAGGCGAGGCCCTCCGCGACGCTGCCGCCTGGGCAGATGCTCACCCCGACGTGCTCATCACCGCCTCGGTCTGGGCCACGGTCGTCGAGGCGCGGGGTGAGTGCGTTCGTCTGGAGCTCATCATCCAGGCGTGAGGTTCCGAACATGTCCTGCCCAGCGACGGAGCCGGGGACTCCTGTGGGTGCTCAGCCGTACGATGCCCGCATGGACAGGACGCAGACTCCCAAGCCGACGACCACGGACGCGGCCCTCGCCGAACTCCACTCCACCGCCGGCCAGTACGGCGTAATCCTCACCCCCGGCGCCGCCGCCGTTATCGGGGGCTGGACTGCTGGCGAGGCCCTGCGCGCCGCTGCCGACTGGGCGGACGCGTACCCGTACGTTGTCATCCACTCCGCAGCCTGGGACGTCAAGGACGAGGGCGGCCGAGCCCGGCACACGCTCACCCTCGGTATCGACCTGTAGGCACGCTCGCCGATCGCTGCCCCCGGACACAACAAGGGGCCCCCGCCCGCCCGAAGGGCGAGCGGGGGCCGGGGCGTTCAGGGGCGGAGCAGGGCGATCACCGCGACGACGGTGCCAGCCAGGCCGCCGAGCACACCGATCGTCGGCAGCGGCCACCGGCCCGCCTCGAGTCGGCGAAGGCGGGACTCGTGGTCGGCGAGTCTGGTGTCCACGTCCCGATCGGCGGCGCCGAGCGCGTCCAGCTTGGCCTCCAGCCTGATCAGGCCATCGCCCACCCGCCGGACCTCCTCGTACATCTGAGCAGCAGTGATGACGATCCCCGTGTCCGGGGCCGGGCCGGTCACTCACGCACCGCCTGGCGCAGGGCGTCCGCGTCCGGGTCCGCGGCCGCGCGCAGCCAGGACGGCAGCAGCCGGTCAACCGCGGGCAGGGCCATCACGCGGGTGATGCCAGCCGCGACGGCCAGGCCGACGCCGACGCCGGGCGTCGCCGCGGGAATCCCCGAGGCGTCAACGATCAGCGGCAGCGCGAGCGCGATGCCGAGACCGGTCTGGAGGGTGGTACGGATGGTGCGGCGGGTCGAGTCGCGCATCAGGACTCCTTCGGGGTGGTGACGGACAACTCGACGTGCAGGGTGCCGGCCGCGAGAGCGTCGCGGATCTGCTCCGGGGACAGCTGGGTCCGGCCGATCGCCTCGAGGAGCTGGGACTGGAACACGTCCTGCCAGCCGAGGAACCACCGGGCCTCCAACGTGCTGCCGTCCGGCGCCCACGTGCCGTCGGCCTGTCGGGCGACCCGCGGAACCGGGTGCTCCCAGACCTGGCCGGGGAACGCGGCGAGTCGGTCGCGCAGCGCGGGGACGACGGCGGCGAGCGGGTGCGTGCCGGGGTCGTCCTCGAGACCGCCGGCCGCGACGGTCAGCCAGTACAGGGTGGCGTGCGCGACCATGTCGCGCTCGGCGGCGAGGCGCTGCTGGATGAGCTCGTCGATCTCGGAGAGGCTGGGCATGTCGTCCTCCTGGACGGGTGCGGGCGCCGGGGTCGGCGCTGGGGTGGTGGTGGTCGGCGCCTTGCCGGCGGCGGCCGCAGCGATGCCGGGCAGGACGATGTCGTGGAACTGGCGGACTCGGGCGTCGCCGGGGCAGGCGGTGCCGCCGTCCGACCAGGCCGGGTAGAGCCGGTGGTAGCCGAACCCGGGGTCGCTGTCGCTGCGGCAGACACGGATCGGGATCCCGTGCTCCCGGTGCAGCCAGGCGCCGAGCGCGATGAGCGCGGCGAGCTGAGCGTCCGTCCACGGGTCGGTGTGCTGGCTGTTGCTGGCCGTCTCGATGCTCACGGCACCGGTGCCGTCCGGCCTGCGGTTGGCCCGCATGTTCGCGTCGGCCCGGGTCTGAGTGCCGAGGAACTGGCCGACGGCGCCGTTGTAGCCGACGCCGAAGTGGCAGTCCAGGTTGGTCGAGTCCCGCCAGTACTCGTAGATGCGGCGCGGCGTCCACGGCGCCGCGATGCTGTGGAAGATGACCTGCGTCGGCACGATCGCCGGCTGCTCGTCCGACTCGGGCTGAAGCTCCAACTTCTCTGCCCCGGGGTACCACGACATGCTGTTGTCTCCTGTTTCCTGTGTGTGCGATGTGATGGCCCGGTGTCGGTCCGACCGGGTACGGTGGCCGCACATCAGCGCAACCGACCTGGGGGGTAGGGATGTTGAAGCGCCAGACGTGGGCAGCGGTGGCGGCCGTGGTCGTCATAGCCGGAGGGAGCGCGACCGCCGCGGCGCTCACGCGAGGTGGCCCCGCGCCGGCGACGGCCCCGGCGGGGGCCGAGGTGGCCGTGTCACCGAGCACGGCGCCGGCCGCGAGCTCCTCGGCGCCGTCCTCAGCCGAGCCGCCGAGCGCCACGGTTGTTGTGCCGAGCTCGCCGACGGTTGCGGCGAGCACCACCGCGGCCGGGCCGGCCAGCGTGAGCCCGAGGGCGAAAGTCGGCGCCTCAGCCCCACAGTCCGCTCCACCGAAGAAGGAGACGCAGATGCCAGTGCAGCCCCAACAGGCGGCACCCAGTGCGACGGCCGAGCTGCCGACGACACCCCCACCCGCGCCGACCACCGCGCCCTCCTCGCCCTCGCCCACGTCCAGTCCAGTGGGCCAACATCCGGGTGGCGCGGGGACCGTTGACAACGGCCTGCCGCCCAGCCCCGGGCCGGTGGACACCGCCGCGCCGACCGGCCAGCCGTACCCCGACAACCCGCACTAGCTGGCGACGCCGAACGTCGACAGGCCCCGGACGCCGACGGTTCCGGAGCCGCCGGTGACTCGGGCCTGCCAGGTGAGGGTCTGGGTACCGAGGTGAGCTCCGGTGATCGGCCCGGTGAGGCTGCCCACGACGTAGCTGCCGGCGCCGAGGGCCTGCTGGGCGACGACGGACCCGCTGCCGTCGAGGATCCGGATCTCGCCGCTGGTCGATCCGTCCGAACAGCGCGCCAGGTAGTGGGCCTGGACGCGCGGGTGGCACTTGCGCCACGGCAGGGACATGCACGTCGACCAGGAGCCGGACGCCGTGGTCCATTGCGGCACCTCGGAGTATCCGTACCAGCCGCTGGCGCCGAAGATCGGCGCAGCCAAACCGCCGAGGCCGACGTCCTCGGCGAAGAGCGTGTTCCCTCGGGCGTCACGGATGACGACGGCCTGGGGGTACCCGGGGGCGGTGGTCACCTGAGACACCGAGAGGGCGAGGGTGCCGTCCTGGCGGAACACGAGCAGGCCGCGCTGCGCGGAGCCGTCGGGGTTGGGCGGGTCGATGGCGCCGACGTAGAACATGGGGTCGCCGTCGGTGTCGTTGACCCGGAAGGTTCCGCCCTGGCCGACTGTCACGTCGCCGGCCAGGATCTGGTTCTGGGCGGGTCTGATGTTGGCACGGCCCTCGATGGCGCGCATCCGGCGATCAAGGTCACGGAGAACGTCGCTGACGTCCTGCGGGACGTAGGGCATCAGGCTGCCTCCAGGTAGAGCTCGGTGGTCTCGTGGCGGCCGCGCTCCTCGGGCGCGACGCGGAGTCCGACGATCCGGTACCGCGCGCTGTGCATCTCCGGGAACCAGTCGTCCTGGATCCGCAGCCGTACGTACGAGCCGAGCCGGGGCTGGGGCGCGTCCGCGGTGGCGTACGAGACGGTGGGGATGATCACTGGCTGCCGGGCCCGGGCGAGGTCGGCGACAGCGTGCTCGAACAGGGTGCCGGGCTCCTCCACGGACGGGTAGTTGGAGGAGCCGTCGAGCTGCGGCCAGCCAGCGGCCCAGTCCTCGGAGGCGAACAGCGGGCCGGCCATCAACGGGTAGCTTTCGACGGCCTGGTTCTGGTTAATGCTCGCGCCTCGGGCCAGCCACAGGTTCGCCGTGGTCGTGGCGTCCTCGGGGAGGGAGTAGGCGAGGATCGGCCCAGGACTGTCGAGGATCAGGTCCTCGCCGGTGACAACGATCTTGGGATAGCCGAGCTGCAGGTCCTTGTGGTGGACACCGGCGGCGTCGCGGTAGATCGGGACGCGCCACTCGAACCCGTCCTCGCAGGCGGCCAGTTGATCCCAGAGTTCACCGGCGTAGTGGAGATCCGCGCCCAGGTAGGAGCGGTCTCGCAGGACGCCGGAGAACTCGCTGTAGTCCGCGTCGATACCGATGTCGCCGCCGGGAGTCCCCTGTATTCCGTCGAGCATCTGGCGCACGATGTCCAGCTGATCGGTCTGGTGGTACGCCACGTTGGTGAGCAGTATCCGGTGGGACCGGATGTAGCTCTCGATGGTCGCGGCCTGGATCGGCATGGTGAGTGTGCGGTCCGCCATGGTGGGCGTACGCGTCCACAGGATGCCGCCCCAGGCGATCTCGGTTCCGAAGGGGGTGGACCGCTCCAGGTAGAGCATGGTGCGGCCGGGGGTCATCGCGGCCCGGGCCCGCCGCGCGAGGCCGCGGTTCGGCAGGGGGACGGTGCCGGAGAGGGATCCGGTCCGGCTGATGTAGTCGTCGAAGGTGACCTGCTCGATCGGCAGCACGTCCAGGACGTCATCGGAACGGAGATCACAGACACGCAGCTGGTAGACCATGCCGTCCCCCGTCAGCCGAGTTGTGGTGTGAGGCCGAGGGCGCGGGCGTAGATGTTGGCGGCGCCGCCGGCGCCGTCGACCTTGTGCGTCCAGGTGGCGGTGACTGTCTCACCGGGGCTGGCCCCGATGACCATGGCGACGAGGCTCCCCGCGGCCTGCGAGTACAGGGTGTCGGAGCCGGTCAGGACGGAGACCATGTCGGACGGTGCGCGCAGAGTGCCGGACACGCTCCCGCTGACCTGGAATGAGCTGAAGACGAAGTGGCCCGCGTTGATGTCCTGCCTGACGGTCCCGAAGATCTGGAGCCGACCTGACGGAGGCGCGGTGGCGGTCACGGCCATCGTGGGGTTGGTCGACGCGTACGTCGTGTTGACGATCACGTTTGACGTGGTGTCCTCGGTGTAGCCCGAGGCCATGCCCGCGGCGTGGACGGTTCCGTCCGTCTTCACTACCCCGGTGCCGCCGCGGTAGAGAGCGGTGTCGGTGCCGATGACGACGCGGCCGGCCGGGCCGAGGTACAGGCGCGACTCCCAGCTGGTTCCGTCGTACCGCTCCAGGCCGGCCGCCTTGCCGCCGTCGCGGTACTGCCGGTCGTGCACGCCGCCGGTGGCGCCGTCGGGGTTGATGCCGCCGATGCTGCTCGTGTACTGGCGGCGGTCCGTCAGCGCCGTCCCCCAAGCGATCGGCTTGCCGGCGGACGCGTCGCCGGGGACCAGGATCTGGGCGAGGACGATGCTGGTCGGCGGCACGGCGGGCACGACCGGCGTTGTGCCGGGGGTTCCGGCGACCCGTTCGGCGCGGGCCAGGGTGAGTCCGGACGCGTCGTAAATGCTCTCGTAGACCTTGATCACGATGAGGTCGATGCGGGGCTGGCCCGTGCCGTCGGGAATGGTGATGGTCTCGGCGGCGGTGGTGACGACGGGGATCGGCCCCTGGGTGGTGGTGCCCTGGACGATGCCGCGACCGGTGGGGACGGTGGCGGTCATGCCGGAGCCGGTGACGGCGTAGCCGCCGCCAGGGACGACGCCCGGGCGGGTGGTAAGGGTGCCGGCCGGGGTCATCGTGCCGAGCGGGGCGAGGCGGGTGTCCTCGCGGGTCTGGCCGCCGGCGCCGGAGCGCGGCAGTAGCCACGCGGACTTGGTGGTCAAGGGTCCTCCTTCTCACCAGTGCGCGGAGCGGTACCGCACGGTCATGGACGCGGCGGTGCCCGTCGCGTTGGGCCCGTCGCGGTAGCTGAGGGTGGAGCTGCCAGGCGGCAGGAGGAACGCCTGCTCCGGGCCCGATCGAGGGGTGACGGTGCCCAGGCGCGAGGCCCCCGAGGCGAGCGTCACGGTGCCCTCGGCGGTGCTGACGGTGAGGACGTCGGAGGCGGCCAGGACCAGGTCGTACTCCAGGACCTGCCCGGTCTCCTGGAGCCGGACCGACGGTGTGGTCACCGGTCCCCGGAACTCGATGATCACCGGCGCGTCGGCGTCGCCGGAGTTGTTGACCGTCAGGTCCCCGGTCGATCCGGTTGTTCCCCAGTCGAGGCCGGCCGGGGCGGCCCCGTCGTGCCAGTCCAGGCCGGCCGGGCTGGCGCCGTCTGCCCAGTCGAGGCCCTGGCTGGGCTGCGGCAGCAGGGTGATCGCGCTGGTCTCTTCGAGGCTGTAGCGGAGCGGATCGGAACAGGTCCACTCCAGGCTGATCTCGGGGTAGCCGGCGGTGTACTTCTGGTCGGAGGGGATGATGCGGTCGGTGATCCGGCCACGGACCAGCAGCGTCTGTCCGGCGAGGCGGACCACCAGCGGCTGCTCGTCCTGACGCACACCGGTGACGGCCCGCAGCTGGGCGAGGAACTGCGGCCACAGCGCGTCCTGCGCCGGGTCCTCGGGGATGAGCTCCGCTTCCCACGTGAGGACGCGCTGACGGGCCAGCAGCCGGCCCGGGTAGGCGCCGTGCTGCTGGGCCCGCAGGGCGGAGGCGTCGTCCATGTCGGGCAGGCTGTCCCACCCGGCGAGGTCTCGGCCCGCGTACGGGGAGCGCTCGCCGAGCAGGAGTCCGCGCCACTGGATCTGGCCGTCGGTGGTGATCAGTTCACCGGCCACCGGCTCACCCCCTCGCTCTGGTCTCGCGGTAGAGGGCGCGCCCGATGTCGGCCGGCGACTGGTCCGCGTAGGCGTGGAAGTCCGCGATGTTGAGCGTCAGGCCGGCGGCCGCCGGGGAGGCGGCCATCGTGGGGCGGCGAGCGCCCGGGGCGCCGAGCGGCGCCGCGAGCCCGGCGAGGTTGCCCTGTGCGGTGGCGGCCACCGCGTACGTCGCGTCGTACACCTGCTGCTGGCCGTCGAGGATGCCGGTCGCGAGGGCGTCGCTGATGCTCTGGCCGGAGTACAGCGTCCAGCCGCGGCCGGAGAACGGTCCCTCGCGTGCCGGCGAGAAGGGCAGCAGGTCACGGGCCGATTTCAGGACGCCGGTCACGGCGTCCTTGACGGCGCCCGCCTTCGACTTGATCCCGTCGATCAGGCCACCGATGATCTTCGTGCCCGCCTCGAAGGTGTCGACGGCGAACTGGCGCAGGATGCCGAGGATGGCGACCGGCAGGTCGGTCACGCGCCGGACGACGGTCTCGACCAGGCCGCGCAGCAGGTCCTTCGCCGCGTCGACCGCGCCGGACAGGTCGCCGTGCAGCACGGCCGAGACCAGCCGCAGCGCGGGCACGACGACCTGCTCGATCGTCTTGGCGAGCTCGCCGGCGAACACCGCGGCGAGCCGGGCCGCCAGGTTGATCACCGGCTGGAGCACGGTCACCAGGCCGGTCAACACCTTGCCCTGAAGGACGGCGAGTTGGGCCAGCAGCGGGGCTAGTGCGACGGCGATCGCCGCGAAGGACTGGCCGAACTGGCCGAGCGGCAGCTGGGTGATCAGCTGGGTCAGGACCGGCAGCAGTGCCCCGGTCAGATTGGTCAGGATGGTGACGAACGGGCCGATCAGGACTGGCAGTTGGGCGAGGATCGGCCCGAGGGCGGCCTGGAGGGCGTTGGCGAGCGCGGCCACCAGTGGTTCGGTCTGTTTGAAAATCAGACCGAGTCCGTCAAGCAGCGGTGTCACGGCCGGCAGCAGTGCCGACGCGAGGGTGCCGAGCAGCCCGAGCAGCGGGGCGCCGGCGGCCGCGAGGCCGGACACGGCCCTGGCCGCTGCGAGCAGGACGGGCCCGAGCGCGGTGATCACCGGCTGGAGTCCCTGCTGGCCGAGCACCGTGACCAGCAGCTGGAAGCCGGGGGCGAGCGCGCTGACCACCGGGCCGAGGGCCTGGAGGGCCTGGCCGACGAGCGGCGCCGCGATCTTGCCGACCAGGGCCAGCGAGTTGAAGAGGTCCAGCAGGGCCTGCTGGACTTCCGGGGTGGCGGTGACTCGGGCGAGCTGGGCGGTGATCTGTTCCAGGACGCCGAGGAAGCCGCCGCCGGCGGCGGCTGCCGGCCCGAAGATGTTGCCGACGATGCGGCCGACGTTGGACAGGACGGAGACCAGCTGTCCGGCCAGGTTGATGGCCTGGTTGATCAGCCGTTCCAGTCCGCCCGAGGCGAGGCCGGCCTGGAGCTTCTGGGCCCAGGACGCCGAGGCCTCGGCGATGGCCTGGGTGACGCGGCCGAGGCCGGGGGCGGCGGCCGCACCGATCGTCGTCAGCGACGTGACGATCTGCCCGGGGACCCCGGCCAGATTCCGCAGGCCCTGGGTGGTGCCGGACAGCGCGGCACCGAGCGTGCCGTTCGCGGCCAGTTCCCGCGCGGCGCCCGCGACGCCGACGCCCATCTGGTTGAGAACGCCGGCGGTGGCGGCGAGCTCCTGGCGCAGGATCGGCAGCAGTGACGCCGAGGTCAGCCGCAGCTCGTCGTCGAGGCCGGCGAACAGCCGCTGCTGGACGGCCTGCTGGACCTCTCGCCACGCTGGCCCGATCTCGCGGACCGCGCCGACGAAGCTTCGCGCGTTCGGCGCGAGCTTCCCCATGGCCTCGGCGACCGCGTCGACTCCGGCAGCGCCGCCGGTTTTCTGGGCGGCGTCGGCGATCGCCTGCTGGGCGTCCGCGACGGCGCGTTGGGCGTCGGCGATCTGCCGTGCGCTGTCGCGTGCCTGCTCGGCGGCGGCCTGGCGGGCGTCGGCGACGTCCCGTTCGGCACGGGCCACTGTCGCCGCGGAGTCGACCTGTTGGCGGGCGGCCTGGGCGTGCGCGTCCGCCGTTGCCTGGGCGGCGTCGGCGATCGCCTGCTGGGCGTCGACGACGTCGCGCTGGGCGGAGACGACGCGCTCCGCGCCGTCCACCCCGGCCGCGGTCGCCCGGGCCTGCTCGGCCTCCAGGCGGCCGAGGTCCTTTCGCTGCTCGCGCAGGGCCTGCGCGGCCTGCTCGTAGGCGAGCTGGGCCCGGGTGATGCCGTCGGCCGACCCGGACGTGCGGGCGTCGGCCAGGTCCTTCTCGGCGTCGGCCAGGCGCTGGACCGCGTCCCGCTCGTCGAGGCGGCCCGAGACGACGCGGTCGGCCAGGTCCTCCAGGTTCTGGGCGGCCTCGACGCGTGCGGCCTCCAACGCCTTCTGGGCGTCGAGCGCCTTGGCCTGGGCGTCGGTCAGCCGGCGCTCGGCCTCGGCAACCGCGCGCAGCGCGTCGACGGAACGGTCGGCGGCTTCCCGCCGGGCGTCGGCCAGGTTCTGCTCGGCGTCGGCGACGTCCCGGTCGGCCCGGACACTGCGGACGGCCGCGTCCTCCGTGGTGCGGGTGAGCTGCTCGCGTGCGTCGCTCAGCTGTCGCTGTGCCGCCGCGACGGCCCGCGCCGTGGACGCCGCGCCGGCCGCGCCGGCGGCCGGGGTGGCTGCCGCCTTCAGTGCGGCGCCTACGCCCTTGGTGCCGAGGGTGAGCGCGCCGACCGCCGACGCCAGCGCCAGCACGCCGGGCACCGCCACGAGTGCGGCCGGCCCGATCTGGGCCAGGCTCACCACCAGCGAGGCGATCGAGGGCAGGCTGCCCGCGCCGAGCGTGGCGAGGACGCCGCGCAGCGACACCAGGCCGCGCACCGCACTCGCGGGGTTGATGCTCCGCAGGGCGGTCGAGACCTGCCGGATCGGGGACTCGTCCGCCCGGACGGTGAGCGTGGCCGTGCGGGTGCGGCCCAGCTCGGCCAGCTGAGCGAGTGCCCGAGTGCGGGCCGACGGGTCGACACGGGGGCGGACCGGAACCCGCACCTCGCCGAGGGCGCGGCTGAGGTCCCGTCCGGCCCGGCGGGCCGCGGACCGGTCGATGACCGGGCGGATCGGAGCGTCGAGGCGCTCCGTCAGCGCGACCAGGTAGGCACGAACCTGCCGGGCCGCAGTCCGGTCGACGCTGGGGCGGATCGGGACGTCGAGCGTCCGGGCCGCCCCCGCGAGGGCGGCCCGCAGGCGCTGGGCGAACCCGCTGGTGTCCGCCGTGACCGTGACCTGGAGGCGGGCCCGCTGTTCGATCCGGTCGAGGTAGCGCTGGAGTGCCTGCGCGAACCCGCTGGTGTCGGGCAGGACTCGGATCGAGAGGCGATCGACCTCGCGGCCGCCGGGTCCTCCGGCCATCGCGGATCACCCCCGTCCGCGATGTTGGGCAGGATCGTTCCTGCCCGGGGGTCAGGTGGTGCGGTACTTCTCTGGCAGGGGGCGGGCCTCGGGGTGGCGGGACAGGTCCAGCGGTTCCGTCTTCGGGCGGGCGGCGGTGCGCGTGCCCGGGCGCGGAAGCCGGGCGGGGGGCTTCAGCTGCCGGCGCGAGTTGACCTGCATCGTGGTCCACGCGACCATCTGCGCGGCCTCGACCAGGTCGGCGAGGAGGTGGGTGCGCACGTCCCAGCCGACCGCGCTTCGGTCGCCGAGTGCGGAGGCGGCGAATCGGCAGCCGGGTGGGAGCTCGGCGATGAGGTCGAGGGCCCGGGTGGGGGCGAGGGTGCCACGCCAGACGTCGGCCAGGTCCAGACCGTAGACCTCCTGGAGGTCGGCCCGGATCGCGTCGGTGTGCTGCTCGACCAGGCGGCCGAGCGTTAGGCTTCCCCCGCCTGGGTCGCCTCCATGTACTCGTTGACGAGCACGACCAGCGCGGCCGCCGGCCAGTCGGCCAGTTCGCCGCGTACGGCTTCGGGCCGGTCCGAGACGGCGGCCAGGAACTCGCGGGACAGCCGCACCTGCTCCTCGACGACGTCGGCGTCGAAGTGATCCGGGTCGGCGTCGAGGCCGGCGAGCGTGGTGGTGGCCCTGCGGCGGTCGGTCTCGTCCATCAGCAGGATGTTGCGCAGGGTGGCGGTGCTCCCGTCACGCAGTTCGAGCGGCACGGAGAGGTAGCTCTTCGCGACTTCGGCCATGATGCGTTCGAGGCTGGACGTCATGGTGGTGGTCCCTTCGGTGGCGGTCCCGGGGCAGGGCGGGGCCCGTGCCGCCGGTGGGACCGTGGCCGGCGGCACGAGCTGTGCGACTGGGTCAGGAGCTGGCGCCGAGGACGGTCGCCCACTCGCCGATCGCGCCGCCGATGAGCGAGCTGGCGAGGAAAGTCCCCTTGATCGGCAGCTCGAACCAGTTCTCGGGGTCGAGGGAAACCGCGTCGGCCCCGAGGAGGGAGACGCGCGGGTGCCACAGCGGGACGAAGTGCGAGCCGTCCACCATGATCATCAGCAGGGCCTTGATCTGTGGCGTTGGCTTGACCGGGATGCGGATCGAGCCGTCGGGCCGCATCGCCTCCGGGCCGGCGCCGAAGTACAGCTGAAGGCTGGCCGCGTCGGCCTGAATCGAGTTGAACGTCAGCCCGTACTCGACGTCGGGGCTGGTCTGCCGCAGCTTGGCGGACTGCCAACTTCCCAGCGTGGTCGGGTCGTCGCCGTCCCTTGTCAGCTCCGGCATGTTGTCGCGCGACGTGTGGCCGAGGTTGCCCCATGGAGAGCCGGGCGCGAGCGGGTCGGTGATGGTCACGGGCTTGGGGGTGTCCGGCGGGGCGAGGTAGATGTAGCCGGTGCCGGGGATGATTGTGGTCGTGGCGTCGAGCGTCACGAGGACCTCCATGGGGTCAGGGGGCGGGCGAGGGGCGGGCGGTGACGCGGACGGTCGCGCCGAAGCGGAAGAGGCCTGCGTCCGGGACGGGCAGGCCGGTGCGGATCTCGGC
The DNA here is from genome assembly GCF_053587085.1 of Kitasatospora sp. NPDC003701. NCBI lineage: Bacteria > Bacillati > Actinomycetota > Actinomycetes > Kitasatosporales > Streptomycetaceae > Kitasatospora > Kitasatospora sp. NPDC003701. The sequence continues at coordinate 2,724 of NZ_JBSFNM010000105.1, read as the reverse complement.
CGGCCCGGTACCGGAGCCGCTGAAGTGGGAGAGGTGGCCGCTGCCCGTGCCCGCGGTGTACTGCTGGACGCAGGCGTCGAACAGGCTGGCGACCGCGCGGCGGGCCAGCAGGGACGCCTGGTCGCGGTCGGCGGCCAGCGCCTGGACGTCCACGATGGCGGCGTCCAGGCCACGCGGGTCGATCGCGCCAGCGCCAGGAACGCGGCGGGCGACGACCAGCGGCAGCCGGCCCGCCCAGTCGTCGGGCATCAGCGACATCACGGTGGCGTCGGCGCCGAGCGCCGCGGTGAGCGCACCGCGCACGAGCGTGTCGACGTCCGGCAGTGGCGCTGTCACAGGCCGGCCTCGATGGCGTGGATCCCGTCCACCCACCGGCCGCCCTGCTGGTGGCCGTAGTTGATCGCGAGGATCGCCGGGTCGGAGATGGACACCGTGCTGTCGGTCCGGTCGGTCTCCACCGTGAGGCTGCTCGCGAGCTCGCCGGTGCGGTTGTGCGCGGCGACGACCGCGGCCACGCGCGCGGCCCGCCCGTCCAGTTCGGCCCGCACCGCGGCCCGGACGGAGCGCAGGTGGGCGATTCGGGCGTTCAGACGCGGGTGGTTGATGTTCACCACGAGGTCACCTCCGGCGGATCAGCGCGGTGTCGTGCCGGGTGCGGGCGGAGCCGCTGTGGCGCTTGGGCTCTGCGACGACCGTCCAGTCGCGGCCGCGCCAGGTGACGCGTGACCACGGCCCGGCCGGGAGAGTGCGGGCGAGGACCCGATACAGGGTCTGGTCGAGGTAGCCGGCCGTCGCGTCCTCGGAGGACGACGAGGGTTGGACGCGGCAGCGGACGGTGACCGGGGTGCCCTCGGGGCCGCGGGTGCCGTCCGGCCGGACCGGTCCGGCCGGGTAGACGGTGATGGTGTCCGGGCCGTTGTCGAGCAGGGACACGGTCACCACCACCAGTCGGGTCCGGCTGGCGGGGGTGTCCGTGCCGAGTACGGGGTGATGGTGAACGCTCCCCGGCGGACCGTGATCATCTCCCGTTCCTCGGGGAGGAGGGTCAGGTAGCCGGAGACGGCTGTGGCGTTCAGCTGGTACTGGTAGTCGCCGTCCATCTCCATCCGCAGGCCCTCGGGGTTGCGGGCGATCCGGGCGACCATCGAGGCCTCGACGTAGTCGACGGTGTCCTGTGTGATGGTGCCCGCGGTGACGCGTGCCAGCAGGTCCGGGTAGCGGCCGACCAGGTTGAGCTCGGCCATGCCGATGAGGGCCTGGAGCTGGGAGTCGGTCAGGGGGGTGCCGAGCGGGCACAGGTCGCGAACCTGCTGAACGGTGGCGGTCACGCCTTCACCCCCTGCTCGGCGAGCTCCTCCACCGCCTCGCACCAGGCGTCGAGGTCGGCGGTGGGGTCGAGCTCGGCGGACCGGGCGAGGGCCCGCTTCGAGGTGGCGGCCCAGGCCTTCGGGTCGAGGAGCCGGCGGAGCTCCGTTTCCCAGGCGGCCGGGTCGTCCCGGTCGGCGAACACTCCGGCGGCGCCGAGGGATTCGACCAGGCCCGGGGTGGGGTGGGCGATGACGGGGATGCCCGAGGTCATCGCTTCGACCCCGACCCGCCCCCAGGACTCGTACGAGGAGGGCATCAGAACGACGCGGGAGCGGGCGTAGACCAGGTCACGCATCTGCGAGCCGGGGATCTGTGGCAGGACCTCGGCGTTGTCGGGGATCCGGCCGGGCATGACCTGCTCGCCGTAGGCGCCGCGGACCCCGAGGAACTGCACGTCCGGCATCCGGTCCGCCAACTCCCAGAACAGGGCGCCGCCCTTGTCCTCGTAGAGGTTCACGAGGGTGACACGGTCGCCGGGGGTGGTGGCATAGTCGGCGGCGAGCACCGGCGGCCGGACGACGACCTCGGCCGGTGGCGTGAGCCGGTGCCGGCCGTAGTAGTCCTCGGCTTCCGCGCGGGTCCAGCGGGCGTTGTAGACGGCCAGGTCGCACGCGGCCGCGCCCTCGACGGAGGGCGCATGGGTGTTGTGGACCACCGCGACGGTAGGCACTCGCCAGGTTCGGCCGTAGCCAGCGATCGCCGGGACGCCCTCCAGATGCGAGATGAGGACGTCGGCGTCGCGGCCGGCCTCGGGGAAGTACGACGACTGGATCGGGTGCACGGCGACGCCGTCCAGGTCGTACCGGCCGGGCAGGCCGGCCCCGTAGCGGAACAGGTGGACGCTGACCCGGTGGCCGCGGTCGGCGAGCGCCCGCAGCATCGTGTGCAGCATCCACTCGGCGCCCGCGTTGTGGTCCGGCGGGTAGCCGTGCACCCGCGCGACGACCCGCAGCGGGCGCCTCATCAGCTGCCGCCGGGGGTGGCGGTGTACTTGACGAACGCGTTCTCGTCGCCGACGACGAACCCGAAGTACGCCTCGCACAGGATAAGGATCAGGTTCTCCTGGAAGGCCGAGTGCCAGTTGCCGTCCGCGTCCTTGTAGTTGGCCTCGGTGGAGATCCTCATCTCGATGTCCATGCCGACGCCGTAGGCGCACTGGGACCAGTCGCCGCCGATCATCCGCAGGCCGGTGTCCGCCGAGCCGGACGCCCTGACGAGCTTGCCGCCGATGCCTCGGGAGTAGGTGAGTGGGACGCCGAGCATGGAGCGGGAGCCGGCGGCGCCGGGGTCGAGTGATGCGGCGGTGTCGACCATGAGCGGGCGGCCGTTGTTGTCGACGGCGCCGAGCAGCAGGGG
>NZ_JBSFNM010000104.1:0-20144 GCF_053587085.1 Kitasatospora sp. NPDC003701 | reverse complement strand
GGCCACCGGCCACAGCGTCTTCATCGAAACCAGCCCCCACCCCGTCCTCACCGCGGCCGTTCAGGACACCACCGAGGCCACCGGCCACCCGGCCCCCCGCACCACCGGCACCCTCCGACGGGACGAAGGCGGCACCCGCCGACTCCTCACCTCCCTCGCCGAGGCCCACACCACCGGCACCACCGTCGACTGGACGACCCTCCTCCCCACCCGCCGACACGCCCAGGTCGACCTCCCCACCTACCCCTTCCAGCGCGAACGCTTCTGGCTCGACGCCCCCGCGACCGCCAACCCCCGCACCGCAGGGCTCGACTCCGCCGAGCACCCCCTGCTCAGCACCCTGCTGACCCTCGCCGACAGCGACGAACTCGTCCTCACCGGCCGGATCGGCCTCACCGACCACCCCTGGCTCGCCGACCACGCCGTCTGGGGCGCCCCGCTCCTCCCCGGCACCGCCCTCGTCGAACTCGCCCTCCACGCCGGCCGCCGGTTCGACTGCGAGCACCTCGAAGAGCTCACGCTGGAAGCCCCGTTGGCCCTCCCCGAGGAGCATGCCGTCCGCCTCCAGGTCCGCGTCGGCGCGCCGGAGGAGGAGACCGGCCGGCGCCCCGTCACCATTCACTCCGCGCCCGACACCCCCGACGACCCCGATGCCGCGTGGACCCGGCACGCGACCGGCGTCCTGGCGGTGACGGGTCCGGCGGTGCCGGCGGACGCGTGGGAACTCCCGACGGCGGCGCTCGACCCGGACGACGCGCTCTACGGCCGGCTGGCCGACGTCGGCTTCGACTACGGTCCGGCGTTCCAGGGCCTGCGGGCCCTCGGGCGGCGGGGGGACGACATCCTCGCCGAGGTCGTGCTCCCGCCGGAGCGGCAGGACGACGGCTTCGGGCTGCACCCGGCACTGCTGGACGCCGCCCTGCACGCCTGCCTGCTCCAGGGAGCGGACGGCGTCCGCCTGCCGTTCTCCTGGTCCGACGTCACCTTCCACGCCGACCCGGCCACCGCGCTGCGGGTCCGGCTGACGCCGACCGGGCCGGACACCGTCTCGCTCACCGCGACCGACGAGGCCGGAAAGCCGGTCGTCTCGGTCGGCTCGCTGACGCTGCGACCGGTCACGCCGGAGCAGTTCAGCGCCACCGCCCGGAGCCACCGCGATTCGCTGTACCAGGTGGACTGGGTGCCCGTGCCGACCTCCCCGGACGCCACCGACCCGGCGCCGCCGCTCCTCCTCGGCGCCGAGGACTTCCCACCCGCCGCCGACTCCGCACCCGCCGCCGACTCCGCAGCCACCGGGACCGCAGCGACCCCCTGGACCGCAGCGCTCGGGGCCGCAGCGGCCCGCTGGTCCGCCGAGGCCGTCGAGCCGGCCGAGCTGCTCGCCGCGATCTGTGCCGGGACCACCGTGCCGGAGACCGTCGTGGCGCCCTTCCCGTCCGGCCCCGGGGCGACGCCCGAGGCCGTCCACGCGGCAACGGCCCGCGCGCTGGGCCTCGTCCAGGCCTGGCTGGCCGAGGAGCGGCTCGCCGGCTCCCGGCTGGTGCTGCTCACCCGCGGCGCGGTGGCCGTGGACCCTGCGGAGTCCGTGACGGACCTCGTCCACGCGCCGCTCCGGGGTCTGGTCCGGTCCGCCCAGTCCGAGAACCCCGGCCGGCTCGTGCTGGCGGACCTCGACGACCACCCCGACTCCTACCCGGCGCTGGTCCGGGCGCTCGGCTCGCCGGAGCCGCAGCTCGCGGTCCGCGCCGGGCAGGTGACCGCCGCCCGACTGGTACCGGCCGCACCCGCCGCACCGGCCGCACCGGCCACGTCCGGCGGACCGTTCGGCCCCACCGGCACGGTGCTGGTCACCGGCGGCACCGGCCTGCTCGGCAGCCTGCTCGCGCGCCACCTGGTCGCCCGGCACGGCGTGCGGCACCTCCTGCTGCTCAGCCGGCAGGGGCTCGCCGCCGCCGGCGCGGCCGAACTCCGGGCCGACCTCACCGCCTCGGGTGCCGCCGTGACGATCGTGGCCTGCGACGCCGCCGACCGGGAGGCGCTCGCCGCCGTCCTGGCGGAGGTGCCCGCCGACCAGCCCCTGACCGGCGTGGTGCACACGGCCGGCGTGCTGGACGACGGCGTGCTCACCGCCCTGACTCCCGACCGCGTGGCGGCCGTCCTGCGGCCGAAGGCCGACGCGGCGTGGCACCTCCACGAGCTGACGCGCGGGAGCGGCCTGCGGGCCTTCGTGGTGTTCTCCTCGGCGGCCGGGGTACTGGGCCAGGCCGGCCAGGCGAGTTACTCGGCGGCCAACGCCTTCCTCGACGCCCTCGCGCAGCGGCGCCGGGCGGAGGGCCTGCCCGCGCACTCGCTGGCCTGGGGCCTCTGGGCGGAGGCCGGCGGGATGACCCGCCACCTCGCCGAGGCCGACCTCCGGCGGCTGGGCCGCACCGGCCTCGCGCCCATGCCGTCCGCCCAGGGTCTCGCGCTCTTCGACGCCGCCCTGGCGGCGGACCGCGCGGTGCTGGTGCCCGCCCGCCTGGACACCGCCGCGCTGCGCGCGCAGTCCGAGGTCGCACCGCTGCTCCGGGGCCTGATCCGCCCCACCGGGCACCGCCGGACCGCCGCACCCGGCGCGCCGACGTTCCGCCAACGGTTCGCCGAGCTGGCGCCGGACGAGCGCGGCCGCGCCGTGCTCGACCTGGTGCGCGCCCATGTGGCGGCCGTCCTGGGCTACGCCTCGCCGGAGCGGGTGGAACCGGACCGCGGCTTCCTCGACCTCGGCCTCGACTCGCTCACCGCGGTCGAACTGCGCAACCGGCTCGGCGCGGAGACCGGCGGCCGGCTGCCCGCCACGTTGATCTTCGACCACCCGACCCCGGCCGCCGTCGCCCGCCATCTGGAGGCCGAGGCCTTCCCGGTGGAGGAGACCGCCGGGCCCGCGGATCCCGCCGAGGTCGACGAGGGCGAGTTCCGCCGGGCCCTGGCGGCGATCCCGATGGTCCGCCTCCAGGAGGCCGGGCTGGTGCGGACGCTGCTCCGACTCGCCGATGTCGCGGACCGGTCCACCGCCGGGCCCGACGAGGAGGAGGAGCCCGGCAGCGCGCTCGACACGATGGACCTGGACGACCTCGTCCGGGTTGCCCTCGGTGACAGCTGATCACCGCTCACCACGTCCCAATGGCCCGGAGTTTCGGAGTTCGCGATGACCGCATCCAGTGAAGAAGTCGTCAAGGCGCTGCGGGCCTCCCTCAAGGAGGCCGAGCTCCTGCGGCAGCAGAACCGCAAGCTGACCGCCTCCGCCTCCGAGCCGATCGCCATCGTCGGCATGGCCTGCCGCTACCCCGGGGGCGTCAAGTCCCCCGACGACCTCTGGCAGTTGGTCGCGACGGGCGGCGACGCGATCTCCGGCTTCCCGGAGGACCGCGGCTGGGACGTCGCCTCGCTCTACGACCCGGATCCGGAGGCGGTCGGCAAGACCTACACCCGGGCCGGCGGGTTCCTGCACGACGCCGCGCTGTTCGACCCCGACTTCTTCGGGATCGGCCACCGCGAGGCGCTGGCCATGCACCCCCAGCAGCGGCTGCTGCTGGAGACCGCGTGGGAGGCCTTCGAGCGGGCCGGCATCGCCCCGTCGTCGGTGCGCGGCAGCCGGACCGGCGTGTTCGCCGGCGTGATGCACCAGGACTACGCCGCCCGGCTGCGCGAGACGCCCGAGGACCTCGAGGGCTACCTGATGACGGGCAGCCTGGGCAGCGTGGTGTCGGGCCGGGTGGCCTACGCGCTCGGCCTGGAGGGGCCGGCCGTCACCGTCGACACCGCCTGCTCGTCCTCGCTGGTCGCCCTGCACCTGGCGGCGCAGGCGCTGCGCAACGGCGAGTGCACGATGGCGCTCGTCGGCGGCGTCACCGTGATGACCGGGCCGGGCGGATTCGTCGAGTTCAGCCGCCAGCGCGCGCTCTCCCCCGACGGGCGCTGCCGGGCGTTCGCCGCCTCGGCGGACGGGACCGGCTGGGCGGAGGGCGTCGGCGTCCTGGTGGTGGAGCGGCTGTCGGAGGCCCGGCGCAACGGGCACCGGGTGCTCGCCGTGGTCCGCGGCTCGGCGATCAACCAGGACGGCAGCAGCAGCGGCTTCTCCGCGCCGAACGGCCCTGCCCAGCAGCGGGCGATCCGGGAGGCGTTGAAGAACGCCCGGCTCTCGGCGGCGGACGTGGACGCGGTGGAGGCGCACGGGACGGGCACCCGGCTCGGCGACCCGATCGAGGCGCAGGCCCTGCTCGCCACCTACGGCCAGGAGCGGGACGGTGACCAGCCGCTCTGGCTCGGGTCGTTGAAGTCCAACATCGGCCACAGCCAGGCGGCCGCCGGAGTGGGCGGCGTGATCAAGATGGTGCTGGCGATGCAGCACGGCGTGCTGCCCGCCACCCTGCACGTCGACGAGCCGACCACCCATGTGGACTGGACCGCCGGCGCGGTCGAACTGCTCACCGAGAACCGGGCATGGCCGGCCGGCGAGCGCGTCCGACGCGCCGCCGTCTCCTCCTTCGGCATCAGCGGGACCAACGCGCACGTCATCCTGGAGGAGGCCCCGGCGGTCGAGGAGGAGGCCGCTGGCGCCGACTCGCCCTCCCCCGTGGTGCCGTGGGTCCTCTCCGCCCGCGACGAGACCGCGCTGCGCGCCCACGCCGCACAACTCGCCGACCACCTGCGCGCACACCCCGACACCGACCTGCACGCCGTCGGACACACCCTGCTCACCGGACGCGCCACCCTCGACCACCGCGCCGTCGCCCTCGGCCGCACCCACGACGAACTCCTCACCCAGCTCACCGCGTTGACCGAGGAGAGCACCACGACCGGCAGCACCGAGCACACCGGCCGGACCGTCTTCGTCTTCCCCGGCCAGGGCTCCCAGTGGATCGGCATGGGCGCCGAACTCCTCGACAGCTCCGCCGTGTTCGCCGAGTCGATCGCCCGGTGCGAGACCGCACTCGCCCCCCACGTCGACTGGTCCCTCACCGACGTCCTGCGCGGCCACGACGACCTCGCCCGCGTCGACGTCGTCCAGCCCGCGCTGTTCGCCGTGATGGTCTCCCTGGCCCGCCTCTGGGAATCCCTCGGTGTGCGACCGGACGCCGTCCTCGGCCACTCCCAGGGCGAGATCGCCGCCGCCCACATCGCCGGAGCGCTGACGCTGGAGGACGCCGCCCGCATCGTCGCCCTCCGCAGCAAGGCCATCCTCGCGCTCAGCGGACACGGCACCATGGCCAGCGTCCCCCTGCCCGCCGACCAGGTCGAGGCCCTGCTCGCTCCCCATCAGGGCGACGTGAGCGTCGCCGCCGTCAACGGCCCCGCCCACACCGTCATCGCCGGCACCGTCGCCGCCGTCCACGCCGTCGTCGACCAGGCACAGGCCGACGGAGTCCGCGCCCGCACCATCCCCGTCGACTACGCCTCGCACTCCGCCCAGGTCGAAGCCCTGCGCGACCAACTCCTCACCGAGCTGGCCGACATCAAGCCCGCGGCCGCCACCGTCCCCTTCATGTCGGCCGTCACCGCCGAAATCACCGACACCACCACCCTCGACGCCGACTACTGGTACACCAACCTCCGCCAACCCGTCCTCTTCCAGCAGGCCGTCACCCAGCTCGCAGCCACCGGCCACACCACCTTCGTCGAGACCAGCCCCCACCCCGTCCTCACCGCCGCCATCGACGAGACCGTCGAGCTCACCGAGCACCCGGCGGTCACCACCGGCACGCTCCGCCGCGACGAGGGCGACTGGACCCGGCTGCTCACCTCCGCCGCCCACCTCCACACCCACGGCCGGTCCGTCCACTGGGCCCCGCTGGTCCGCCCCGGCCAGCACCCCGACCTCCCCACCTACCCCTTCCGGCACCAGCACCTGTGGATCCAGGACGCCGCCCCGGCCGGTTCGAGCCCGGCGGCGGGCTCCGCGGTGGACGCGGGGTTCTGGGAGGCCGTCGAGGAGCAGGACGTCGCCGCCGTGGCCGCGACGCTCCAGGTCGAGGACGAGGAGCAGCGGCGGTCGCTGAGCACCCTGCTGCCGGCGCTGTCCTCCTGGCACCGGCAGGGCCGCGACCGCTCGACCGTGGACGACTGGCGGTACCGGATCGCCTGGAAGCCGGTGGCGGACCTCGCGCCGGCCGCGCTCTCCGGCACCTGGCTGGTGGTCGTCCCCGCCGGCCACGCCGACGATGCCTGGGCGGCCGAGGCCACCCGCGGACTGGCCGCGCGGGGCGCCCGGACCGTGCTGCTGGAGACGGACGCCGACCGCGCCGCCCTGACCGCCCGCCTGCGCGAGGTGATCGACGGCGGTGAGCCGGGCGAGCTCGCTGGCGTGCTGTCGTTCCTCGCGCTGGACGCCCGCCGACACCCCGGCCTGCGCTCGGCGACCACCGGCGTCGCGCTGACCCTGGCGCTGGTCCAGGAGCTGGCCGGCCTCGGTGTCCGGGCGCCGCTGTGGTGCGCCACCCGCGGCGCCGTGCACACCGGTCCGGCCGACGCGCCGGCCGATCAGGTGCAGGCGCAGCTGTGGGGCCTCGGCCGGGTCGTCGCACTGGAGCTGCCGCACGTCTGGGGCGGTCTGGTCGACCTGCCCGGGCAGCCGGACGAACGGTCGCTCGGGCGACTGCTGCGCGTGGTGGCCGGCGCCTCCGAGGAGGACCAACTGGCGGTCCGGGCGGCCGGGCTCTTCGCCCGACGCATGGTGCACGCCTCCGCCGGGGAGGCCCGGCCGGTCCGCGGCTGGCGCCCGCGCGGCACGGTGCTGGTCACCGGCGGCACCGGGAGCCTCGGTCCCCGGCTCGCCCGCTGGCTGGCCGACAACGGCGCCGAGCACCTCGTCCTGGCCAGCCGTTCGGGCCCGGCCGCGCCGGGAGCGACGGACCTGGCGGCCGAACTGACCGCGCGGGGCGTCGCCGTGACCGTGGCCGCGTGCGACGTGGCCGACCGCGACGCGGTGGCCGGCCTGCTGGACGGGCTGCGGGCGGACGGGCACACCGTACGGGCGGTCCTGCACACGGCCGCGTTCATCGAGTTGACCTCCGTGCCGGACACCACGCTGGAGAGCTTCGACCAGGTGCTGGCCGCCAAGGTGGACGGCTCCCGGCACCTGATCGAGCTGCTCGACCCGGCCGAGCTGGACGCGTTCGTCCTGTTCTCCTCCATCGCCGGGTTCTGGGGCAGCGGCGACCACGCCGCCTACGCCGCCGCCAACGCGGCGCTGGACGCCCTGGCGGAGCAGGGCCGCGCCGAGGGCCTGCCGATGGTCTCGGTCGCCTGGGGCGTCTGGGAGGACGCCGTCAACACCTGGAAGAACCTCGGGGACCAGGACGTCGAGCGGACCCGCCGGCGGGTGCGCGAGCAGGGTCTCCCGCTGATGCGCGCCGAGTTGGCGATCGCCGCCCTCCAGCAGGCGCTGGACCACGACGACACCTTCGTCGCGGTGGCCGAGATCGACTGGGAGCGCTTCGTGCCGCTCTTCACGGCGATGCGGCCGAGCCCGCTGCTCGCCGAACTCCCGGAGGCCCGCGCGGTGTTGGCCGCCTCGGCCGAGACGGTGGCGCCGGCCGGCGCCGCCGGGTCCGAACTCCGGCTCTCGCTGGTCCGGTTGTCGGAGGCGGAGCAGCACCGCTCCCTGGTCGAGCTCGTCACCAGGCACGCCGTCGCGGTGCTGGGGCGCAGCACGCCGGACGCCGTCCGCCCCGAACGGGCCTTCAAGGAGCTGGGGTTCGAGTCCCTGACGGCCGTCGAGCTGCGCAACCGGCTGAACGTGGCCACCGGACTGCGGCTCCCGGCCACCCTGATCTTCGACTTCCCGACCCCGGCCGCGCTGGCGGCCCAGCTGCGCCGCGAGATCCTGGAGCTGGGCGTGGCCGAGCCCGCCGCCCCGGCCGCGGTGGCCCGGCCGGCCGCCGACGCGGACTCCGAGGCGATCGCGATCGTCGGCATGGCCTGCCGGTTCCCGGGCGGGGTCTCGACCCCGGAGGAGCTCTGGCAGCTGCTGGTCACCGACGGCGACGTGATCTCCGGGCTGCCCGCCGACCGCGGCTGGGACCTCTCGGCGGTCTCCGGCCAGCAGGGCGGCTTCGTCCGGGACGTGGACGCGTTCGACGCCGGGTTCTTCGGGATCAGCCCGCGCGAGGCGCTGGCGATGGACCCGCAGCAGCGGCTGCTGCTGGAGACGTCCTGGGAGGCCTTCGAGCGGGCCGGCATCGATCTGACGTCCCTGCGCGGCAGCCGGACCGGCGCCTTCGTCGGCGCCATGCAGCACGGGTACGGCGTGCAGTCGGCCGACGCGCCGGCCGCCATCGGGGACTACGTCATCACCGGCAGCGTCACCAGTGTCATCTCGGGCCGGCTGTCCTACGCGTTCGGGCTGGAGGGGCCGGCGATCACCGTCGACACCGCCTGCTCGTCCTCGCTGGTCGCCCTGCACCTGGCGGCGCAGTCGCTGCGCAACGGCGAGTGCACGATGGCCGTCGCGGGCGGCGCGGTGGTGATGCCGACCCCGGACTCCTTCATCGGCTTCAGCCGGATGGGCGCGCTGTCCGGGAGCGGCCGCTGCAAGGCGTTCTCGGAGGACGCGGACGGCTTCGGCCTCGCCGAGGGCGCCGGTGTGGTGCTGCTGGAGCGGCTGTCGGACGCTCAGCGCAACGGGCACCGGGTGCTGGCCGTGGTGCGCGGCTCGGCCGTGAACCAGGACGGCGCCTCCAACGGGCTGGCCGCGCCGAACGGCCCCTCCCAGCAGCGGGTGATCCGCGCCGCACTGGCCGACGCCCGGCTCTCGGCCGCGGACATCGACGCGGTGGAGGCGCACGGGACGGGCACCCGGCTCGGCGACCCGATCGAGGCGCAGGCCCTGCTCGCCACCTACGGGCAGCAGCGGGGCACCGACCAGCCGCTCTGGCTGGGGTCGTTGAAGTCCAACCTCGGCCACACCCAGGCCGCGGCGGGAGTGGCCGGCGTGATCAAGATGGTGCTGGCGATGCGGCACGGCGTGCTGCCGCGCACGCTGCACGTCACCGAACCGACCACCCATGTGGACTGGACCGCCGGCGCGGTCGAACTGCTCACCGACCGGCGCGACTGGCCGCAGGCGGACGGGCGGCCGCGTCGCGCCGGGGTGTCGGCGTTCGGCATCAGCGGGACGAACGCGCACGTCATCCTGGAGGAGGCCCCGCCGGTCGAGGACGAGGCCGCTGCCGCTGTCGCCGACTCGCCCTCCCCCGTGGTGCCGTGGGTCCTCTCCGCCCGCGACGAGACCGCCCTGCGCGCCCACGCCGCACAACTCGCCGACCACCTGCGCGACCACCCCGACACCGACCTCCACGCCGTCGGACACACCCTGCTCACCGGACGCGCCACCCTCGACCACCGCGCCGTCGCCCTCGGCCGCACCCACGACGAACTCCTCACCCACCTCACCGCGTTGACCGAGGAGAGCACGGCGAGCGGCAGCGCCGAGCACACCGGCCGGACCGTCTTCGTCTTCCCCGGCCAGGGCTCCCAGTGGATCGGCATGGGCGCCGAACTCCTCGACACCTCCGAAGTGTTCCGCACCCACATCGAAGCCTGCGCCGAAGCCCTCGCCCCCCACACCGACTGGTCCCTGCTCGACGTCCTGCGCGGCCACGACGACCTCACCCGCGTCGACGTCGTCCAACCCGCCCTCTTCGCCGTCATGGTCTCCCTCGCCCGCCTCTGGCAATCCCTCGGCGTCCAGCCCGACGCCGTCCTCGGCCACTCCCAGGGCGAAATAGCCGCCGCCCACATCGCCGGAGCCCTCACCCTCGACGACGCCGCCCGCATCGTCGCCCTCCGCGCCAAGGCGATCCTCGCCATCAGCGGAGACGGTGGCATGGCCTCCCTCCCCCTGCCGCACACCGAGGCCGCCGAACTCCTCACCCGCTGGGACGACCGCCTCACCGTCGCCGCCCACAACGGCCCCGCCACCACCGTCGTCGCCGGCGACCGCGACGCCCTCGACGAACTCCTCGCCCACTGCGAGCAGCAGGGCATCCGCGCGCGCCGCATCGACGTCGACTACGCCTCCCACTCCCCGCACGTCGAGACCCTCCGCGGTCAACTCCTCGCCGAGCTGGCCGACATCGAGCCCGTAGCCGCCACCATCCCCTTCCTGTCGGCCGTCACCGGCGAGGTCACCGACACCACCACGCTGGACGCCGAGTACTGGTACACCAACCTCCGTCGGCCGGTCCTCTTCGAACAGGCCGTCCGCGCGCTCGCCGACACCGGCCACAGCACCTTCGTCGAGACCAGCCCCCACCCCGTCCTCACCCCGGCCATCGAGGACACCCTCGACAACGTGCCGGTGGTCGTCACCGGCACCCTCCGCCGCACCGAGGGCCACTGGACCCGGCTGCTCACCTCCGCCGCCCACCTCCACGCCCACGGCCGGCCCGTCCACTGGGCCCCGCTCGTCCGCCCCGGCCACCACCCCGACCTCCCCACCTACCCGTTCCAGCGCGAGCGCTTCTGGCTCACCGCGCCGGCGAGCGCCGACCCGCGCACCTCCGGGCTCGACTCCGCCGGGCACCCGCTGCTCGCCGCGGCCGTCGCGCTGCCCGGCGACGAGGGCCTGATCCTGACGGGCCGGCTCTCCCTCAGCACCCACCCCTGGCTCGCCGACCACGCCGTCTGGGGCACCGTCCTCGCCCCCGGCACCGCGCTCGTCGAACTCGCTCTCCACGCCGGGCACCGGGTCGGCTGCCACCACCTGGAGGAGCTGACCCTCCAGGCACCCCTCGTCCTCCCCGAGCAGCACGCCGTCCGGATCCAGGTCCGGATCGGCGCGCCGGACGACGCCGGCCGCCGCCCGCTCACCGTCCACTCCGCCCCCGACGACGCCGGCACCGCCGGGGACGCCACCGCCTGGACGTGCCACGCCGTCGGCACGGCCGTCCCGAGCGCGCCGACCGGCGGGTGGGCGACCGGCGCCGCCTGGCCGCCGGCCGGGGCCGTACCGGTCGGGCTCGACGGCCTCTACCAGCGGCTCGCCGAGGACGGCCTCGGGTACGGGCCGGCGTTCCGGGGCCTGCACGCGGCCTGGCGGCTCGGCTCCGAGGTGTACGCCGAAGTCCGGCTGCCGGAACCGCAGTCGGCCGACGCCGACCGGTTCGGGATCCACCCCGCGCTGCTGGACGCGGCCCTGCACACCACCCTGATCGACGGTGCCGAGCAGGTGCGGCTGCCGTTCTCCTGGACGGGCGTCACCCTGCACGCCACCGGCGCCACCACGCTGCGGGTCCGGCTGACGCCCACCGGGCCGGACGGCATGGCGCTGTCGGTGGCCGACCGGACCGGTCTGCCGGTGGCCACCGTCGAGTCGCTCGCCGTGCGGCGGGTCTCCCCGGCGCAGCTCGGCGCCGCCGCCGACCGCACCGCCGCCGACTTCCTCTTCCGGCTGGCCTGGACCGAGCCGGCCGACCGGCCCGTCGCGCGCGCCGTCCGCCACGCCGTGCTCGGTGCGGGCATCCACGCGTCGCCCGGTTACCCGGATCTCGCGGCCCTCGCCGAGGCCGTCACCGCCGGCGCGCCGATGCCCGAGGCGGTCGTGGTCCCCTGGACGCCGCAGCCGGGCGGGGAGCGCCGGTCCGCGGACGCCGCCCGGAGCGCCGTGGAGCGGGCACTTGCCCTGCTGCAGGCCTGGGCCGCCGACGACCGGTTCGCCGACGCCCGGCTGGTGCTGGTGACCCACGGCGCCGTCGACACCGCCGACGCCACGGATCCCGCCGGCTCACCCGATCCGGCCGCGACCGCCGTCTGGGGCGCCGTGCGCTCCGCGCAGGCCGAGCACCCCGACCGGTTCGTCCTGGTGGACCTCGACGCCGACCCCGACAGCCCCGACGCGGACGCCGTCGCGGTGCTGCCGGCGCTGCTGGACGGCGCCGAGCCGCAGTACGCCGTCCGGGCCGGCCGGGTGCTCGTGCCCCGCCTGGCGCGGCTGCGCCCGGACGACGGCGCCGTCGCCCCCGCGACGGACCCCGAGGGCACGGTGCTGATCACCGGTGGCACCGGGACGCTGGGCGCGCTGGTCGCCCGGCACCTGGTCGAGCGGCACGGCGTCCGGCACCTGCTGCTCGTCAGCCGGCAGGGCCGGCAGGCCGAGGGGGCGGACGAGCTCGTCGAGCGGCTGTCCGCGCTCGGCGCCGAGGTGACCGTCGCCCGCTGCGACGCCGCCGACCGGAGCGCGCTGGCCGCGGTGCTCGCCGCCGTCCCGGCGCAGCACCCGCTGACGGGTGTGGTGCACGCGGCCGGGGTGCTGGACGACGGCGCGCTCGCCTCGCTCACGCCGGAGCGGGTCAGGGCCGTGCTACGCCCGAAGGCGGACGCGGCCTGGCACCTGCACGAGCTGACCCTGGAGGCCAAGCCCGCGCTGTTCGTGCTGTTCTCGGCGGCGGGCGGCGTGCTGGGCAGTGCCGGGCAGGCCAACTACGCCGCCGCCAACGCCTACCTGGACGGCCTGGCCGCGCACCGCCGCGCGCTGGGCCTGCCCGGGGTGTCGATGGCGTGGGGGCTGTGGTCCGCCGAGAGCGCGATGACCGGCGGGCTGAGCGAGGCGGACCGGCGCCGGATGCGGCGTTCCGGCGTCCTGCCGATGTCCACGGCGGAGGGCCTGGCGCTGTTCGACGCCGCGCTCGCCCAGGACCGCCCGCTGACGCTGCCGGTCCGGCTGGACCTCGCCGCGCTGCGCGAGGGCGACCCGGCGCAGCGGCCGCCGCTGCTGCGGGCACTGCTCGGCACGGCGCCCCGGCGTGCCGCCCGGGCCGAGGCACCGGCCGGGCCGGGCACCGGGCTGTCGCTGGCCGGTCTGACCGCCGCCGAACGCTCGCACGCGCTGGTCGAGCTGGTCCGGTCCCAGGTGGCCACGGTGCTCGGCCACGCCTCGCCGGAGGCGGTCGCCGCCGGGCGCGGCTTCCTGGAGTCCGGTTTCGACTCGCTGCGCGGGGTCGAGCTGCGCAACCGGCTGAACGCGGCCACCGGGCTGCGGCTGCCGGCCACGCTGGTCTTCGACCACCCGACCCCGGCCGCCGTCGCCACCCACCTCGGGGAGCTGCTGGAGCGACAGGAGCGGCCGGCCGCACCGCCGGCCCGCACCGCCGGGGCCCCCGTCGACCTGGACGCCCTGGAGGCCGGCCTGCGTGATCTGGCCACCGGGGACCCGGCGCGCGAGGGGCTCGCCGCCCGGCTGCGCGGACTGGCGGCGCAGCTGGACGCGGCCGGGCCGGCCGGCCCGGAGCGACCCGGCGAGGACGAGGACGAGTTCGGGGACGCGACCCTCGACGAGCTCCTCGACATCGTCGACGGCGAACTGCAGAACCCGTGAATCCGCCTGCCCCGGGCCGTTCCCGGACCCCTCGCAGGCCAGACCCTTCGTGGCCCGGACCCTTCGTGGCCCAGCCCCTTCGTGGAGATGAGAGGCGCACAGCGCGATGACGAGTGACGAGAAGGTCCTCGACACCCTCAAGCGGCTGACCGTCGACCTGCGCAGGACGCGCCGGCGGCTCCAGGAGGCCGAGGAGGGGGCCCGCGAGCCGATCGCCGTCATCGGCATGGCCTGCCGCTACCCCGGCGGGGTCGCCTCGCCCGAGGACCTCTGGCGTCTGGTCGCCGAGGAGCGGGACGCGATCTCGCCGTTCCCGGCCGACCGCGGCTGGGACGAGGGCCTGCACGACCCCGACCCGGCGCGCCACGGCTCGGTGTACGTCCGTGAGGGCGGGTTCCTGCACGACGCGGCCGACTTCGACCCGGCGTTCTTCGGGATGAGCACCCGGGAGGCGCTGGCCACCGACCCGCAGCAGCGGCTGCTGCTGGAGACCGCCTGGGAGGCGTTCGAGCGGGCCGGCATCGACCCGGCCTCGGTGCGCGGGTCGCGGACCGGTGTGTTCGCCGGGGTCATCTACCAGGATTACGCCTCGCGCCTGCGCCGGGTGCCGGGCGAGTTCGAGGGCTACGTCGGCAACGGCAGCACCGGCAGCGTCGCGTCCGGCCGGGTCGCCTACACCCTGGGCCTGGAGGGACCGGCCGTCACCCTGGACACGGCGTGCTCGTCGTCGCTGGTCGCGCTGCACCAGGCGGCGCAGTCGCTCCGGGCCGGCGAGTGCTCGCTGGCGCTGGCCGGCGGCGTGTCGGTGATGGCCTCGCCGATGGCGCTGGTCGAGTTCAGCCGGCAGCGCGGACTGGCCGGCGACGCGCGGTGCAAGGCGTTCGCGGCCGCGGCCGACGGGACGGGGCTGGGCGAGGGCGTCGGCCTGCTGCTGCTGGAGCGGCTCTCCGACGCGCGACGCCACGGGCGCGGGGTGCTCGCGGTGATCCGCGGCAGCGCGGTCAACCAGGACGGCGCCAGCAGCGGCCTGACCGCGCCGAGCGGGCCCGCCCAGCAGCGGGTGATCCGGCAGGCGCTGGAGCACGCCGGGCTGTCGGCGCGCGACGTCGACGCGGTGGAGGCGCACGGCACCGGGACGACGCTCGGCGATCCCATCGAGGCGCAGGCGCTGCTGGCCACCTACGGGCAGGACCGCGCCGACGGGCGGCCGCTGTACCTCGGCTCGGTGAAGTCCAACATCGGCCACGCCCAGGCGGCGGCGGGCGTGGCCGGCGTGATCAAGACGGTGATGGCGATGCGACACGGCGTGCTGCCGCGCACCCTGCACCTGGACGCGCCCAACCCGCACGTGGACTGGACCGCCGGCGCGGTCGAGCTGCTCGCCGAGCAGCGCGCGTGGCCGGCGACCGGGCGGCCGCGCCGGGCCGGTGTTTCGTCCTTCGGGGTGAGCGGCACCAACGCGCACCTCGTCCTGGAGGAGGCCGCTCCCGAGGCTGCCGAGGTTCCCGAGGCTGCCGAGGTTCCCGAGGCTGCCGAGGTTCCCGAGGCTTCCGAGGAGGCGCCGGCCGGGGTGGGGGCCGGGCCGTGGGTCCTCTCCGGCCGGACGGCGGCCGCGCTGCGGGCACAGGCCGGGCGGCTGCTGACCCACCTCGACGAGCACCCCGGGCGGTCCGCCGCCGAGGTCGGCGCCGCACTGGCCCGCACCCGGACGACGTTCGAGCACCGGGCCGTCCTGCTCGGCGCGGACCTCGCCGAGCAGCGGGCGGCCCTGGCGGCACTGGCGGCCGGCGAGCCGCGCCCCGGGCTGGTCGAGGGCGTCGCCGGCGGGGACGAGCGCGTGGTCCTCGTCCTGCCGGACCGGCCGGCCGACCGGCTCGACCGGGCGGTCCGGCTGCTCGACACGTCGCCGCTGTTCGCCGCGCGGCTGGCCGCCTGCGACGCGGCGCTGACCGAGGCCGCCGGCTGGTCCGCGACCGACGTGCTGCGCGGCGCCCCGGGCGCACCCGACCCGGCGCGGGCCGAGGTCGGCCGCGCGGTGCACTGGGCGGTGCTGGTCGCCCTCGCCGGGCTCTGGGAGGGGCACGGCGTCCACCCGGCCGCCCTGGTGGCGACGGGCGCCGGCACGGTCGCGGGAGCCTGTGTCGCGGGGGCGCTGTCCCTCGTGGACGGGGCACGCGCGGCGGTCTCCGGCGAGCGCCCCGGTCCGACCGGCACCCGGATACCCGTGCTCACCAGTGCGCCGGAGGAGTCCGTACCGGAGCTGCTGGGCCGCGGCCACACCCGGTTCGTGGTGCTCGACACCGAGCTGACGGCACGGATCGCGCGGATCGCCGGCCCGGCCGTCCAGGTGCTCGACGGCGCGGACGCGTTCCTCACCGGCCTGGCCGAGCTGCACGTCCACGGCGGGCCGGCCGACTGGTCGGCGGCCTTCCCCGACGCCGGGCTCCGCCCGGTCGACCTGCCGACGTACGCCTTCCAGCGCCGGCGCCACTGGCTGGAGGACGGGCCGACCGACCCCGACGTCCAGGCCGCCGGACTGGCCCCGGCCGACCACCCACTGCTCCGCGCCGTCGTCGAACTGCCGGACGGCGAAGGCCTCCTGTTCACCGGCCGGCTCTCGCCGCGGGAACTGCCCTGGCTCGCCGACCACACCGTCCGGGGGCGGGTGCTGCTGGCCGGCACCGCCGTCGTCGAGCTGGTCCGCCGGGCGGGCGCCCGGACGGGCTGCGCGCACATCGCCGAGCTGACCCTGCTCGCCCCGCTGGAGCTGCCCGCGTCCGGGGCCGCCCCGGAGGCCGGCGTCCGGATCCGGCTGTCCGTCGGCGCCCCGGACGGGGCCGGACGCCGGCCGGTGGAGCTGTCCTCGCGCGCCGCCGCCCCCGAGGACGCCCCGTGGACCCGCCACGCCACCGCCACGCTGGCTCCCGAGGTCCGCGTCGAGGCGTCCGACCTGGTGGCCTGGCCGCCGCCCGGCGCCGAGCCGGTCGCCCTCGACGGGTGCTACCGCCGGCTGGCCGCCCTCGGCGTCGACTACGGCCCGGCCTTCCGCGGGCTGCGCGCGCTCTGGCGGCGCGGTGACGAGGTGTTCGCCGAGGTCGCCCTGCCGGAGGCGGACCGGAGCGAGGCCGCCCGGTACGGCCTCCACCCGGCGCTGCTGGACGCCGCCCTCCAGGCGTACGCGGTCGGCTCGCCGCAGGCGGCGGGGCGGGTGCCGGTGCCGTTCGCGTGGCAGGGCGTCTCGGTGCGGCCGGCCGGCGCCGCGGCCCTGCGGGTGCGGCTCGCCCCGGCCGGCCCGGACGCGGTGACCGTCGAGGCCGCCGATGCGGCCGGCGTCCCGGTGGCGTCCGTCGCGAGCCTGCGGTCCCGGCCGATGCACGACGACGCGACCGACCCGGCACCGCTGTGGCAGGTCCGCTGGGCGCCGGTCCCGGTGGACCCGCACCCCGGCGCCGTGCGGACGGCGGTGGTCGGCCCCGGGATCCCGGCCGGCCCCCACCCGCACCATCCCGACCTCGCCGCCCTGGCCACCGCCGGCACCCCGGTGCCGGACGTGGTGCTCGCGCCCCTGCCGCCGGCCGACGGCGACGGGCCGGCCGCCGTCCACGCCGCCACCGCCGGCGCACTGCGGCTGGTGCGGTCCTGGCTGGCCGAACCCCGCTTCGCCGCCGCCCGACTGGTCGTGGTGACGCGCGGCGCCCAGGCCACCGGCCCGGACGACCCCGCCCCCGACCTCGCCGCGGCCGCCGTCCGGGGGCTGCTCCGGTCGGCGCAGGCCGAACACCCGAAGCGCTTCGGCCTGCTCGACCTGGGCGAGGCGGCACCGTCCGAAGCCGCGCTGACCCGGGCCCTCGCTTCGGGCGAACCCGAGCTGGCACTCCGTCAGGATGTCCTACTGGCACCCAGGTTGACGCAGGTGGACCGCGCCGCCGACGGCGACCCGTCGTTCGACCCGGACGGCACCGTCCTGGTCACCGGCGGGACGGGCACCCTCGGCCGCCTGCTCGCACGCCACCTGGTCGAGCGCGGCGCGCGGCACCTGCTGCTGACCGGCCGCCGGGGCGACCGGGCACCGGGCGCCGCCGAACTCGTGGCGGAACTCACCGCACTGGGCGCGGAGGTCACCGTCGCCGCCTGCGACGCCGCGGACCGGGAGGCGCTGGCCGGCCTGCTGCGTTCGGTGCCCGAAGCCCATCCGCTGCGGGCGGTCGTCCACGCGGCCGGGGTGGTCGACGACGGCCTGCTGACCGCACTCACACCCGAGCGGCTCGCCGCCGTACTGCGGCCGAAGGTGGACGCCGCCTGGCACCTGCACGACCTCACCCGCGACACCGCGCTCGACGCCTTCGTGCTGTTCTCCTCGGCCTCGGGCACCTTCGGCACCGCCGGACAGGCCAACTACGCCGCCGCCAACGCCTTCCTCGACGCCCTCGCCCGGCGGCGGCGCACCGAGGGCCTGCCCGCACTGTCCCTGGCCTGGGGACTGTGGGCCGAGCGCAGCGAGCTGACGGACCGTCTGGACGCCGTCTCCACCGCGCGGTTGGGCCGCGAAGGGGTCCGCGCGCTTTCCACGGCGGAAGCACTTGATCTCTTCGATGCCGCCCGTATGATGATCACTGAGCCGGTGCTCGTCCCGGTCCGGCTGGACCTCGCGGTGCTGCGGGAGCGCGCCGACCAGGGTCAGGTACCGGCACTGCTCAGGGAGTTGGTCACCCCGGCCACTCCTGCGGCGGCGCCGGTCAGCACGCCGACCACCGACCCGGACGCGGACCCGGCGAGCGGCTTCGCCCAGCACCTCCGGGCGCTGCCGGAGCCGGCCCGCCGGCGGGCCCTGCTCGACCTGGTCCGCACCCACGCGGCCGTCGTACTGGTCGAGTCCTCAGCCGAGGACATCGACCCGGACCAGGGCTTCGTCGACCTGGGCTTCGACTCGCTCGCCAACCTCGAACTCCAGGAACGGCTGCAGGACGCCACCGGCATCCAGCTGCCCAGCACCCTGATCTTCGACCACCCCACCGCCACGGCCCTGGCCGACCACCTCTGCGCCGAGTTCGGCACCGGGGAGACCACGGCGATGGGCCCGGCGCTCGCGGAACTCGACCGGCTGGAGGCGTTCCTGACGCCCTTCGCCGACGACGACCAGGCCCGGACGGCGATCACGCACCGGCTGAAGGACCTCATCTCCCGCTGGGGCGACGACGGCCGGGGCAACACCGCCCGCACCGATCCCACCGACCCCACCGACCTCGCCTCGGCGAGCGACGACGAACTCTTCGACGTACTCAACCAGCTCCGCGCCCGCTGAGGGCCCGGCAGAGCACAGGTCGAAAACCCGCACCGGCTTTAGGAGCAGGCTCAAGTGGCACATGAAGACAAGCTTCGCGAGCACCTCCGGTGGGCTGCCGCCGAGCTCGGCGAGGCACGCCGCCGGGTGGCCGAGCTGGAGGCCGCCGAGCACGACCCGATCGCGATCGTCGGGATGAGCTGCCGCTACCCGGGCGGGGTGCGGACGCCGGACGACCTCTGGGACCTGGTGGCCACCGGCCGCGACGCCGTCGGCGAGCCGCCCGCCGAACGCGGCTGGCGGGTCGAGGACTTCTACGACCCCGACGGCCTGCGCCCCGGCACCTCCTACGTGTGCGAGGGCGGCTTCCTCGACGACGCGGCCGACTTCGACCCCGGGTTCTTCGACATCAGCCCGCGCGAGGCACCGGCGATGGACCCGCAGCAGCGGCTGCTGCTGGAGACCGCGTGGGAGGCCTTCGAGCGGGCCGGCATCCGGCCGGAGTCCGTGCGCGGCACCCGGGTCGGCGTGTTCACCGGCCTGATGTACCACGACTACGGCACCCGGCTGACCTCGGTGGACGAGTCGGTCGCGGGCTTCCTGGGCAGCGGGACCGCGGGCAGCGTGGCATCCGGCCGGATCGCCTACGTGCTCGGCCTGGAGGGGCCGGCGGTCACGGTGGACACGGCGTGCTCGTCCTCGCTGGTCGCCCTGCACCTCGCCGCCCAGGCCGTCCGGCGCGGTGACTGCGCGATGGCACTGGCCGGCGGCGTCACGGTGATGGCCACCCCCGACACCTTCGTCGAGTTCAGCCGCCAGGGCGGGCTGGCCCCGGACGGGCGCTGCAAGTCCTTCGCCGCGGCGGCCGACGGCACCGCCTGGGGCGAGGGCGCGGGGATGCTCCTGGTCGAGCGGCTCTCCGAGGCCGAGCGCCAGGGGCACCGAGTGCTCGCCGTCCTGCGCGGGTCCTCGATCAACCAGGACGGCGCGAGCAGCAGCCTCTCCGCGCCGAACGGCCCCTCCCAGCAGCGGGTGATCCGCCAGGCCCTCGCCGAGGCCCGGCTCTCGCCGGACCTGATCGACGCGGTGGAGGCGCACGGGACGGGAACCCGGCTCGGCGACCCGATCGAGGCGCAGGCCCTGCTGGCCACCTACGGGCAGGCGCGCCCGGCCGAACGGCCGCTCTGGCTCGGGTCGTTGAAGTCCAACATCGGCCACACCCAGGCCGCCGCCGGGGTGGGCGGCGTGATCAAGATGGTGCTGGCGATGCAGCACGGCGTGCTGCCCGCCACCCTGCACGTCGACACACCGACCACTCACGTCGACTGGACCGCCGGTGCGGTCGAACTGCTCACCGAGAACCGGGAATGGCCCGCGACCGGGCGGCCCCGACGCGCTGCCGTCTCCTCCTTCGGGGTCAGCGGGACCAACGCCCACGTCATCCTGGAGCAGGCGCCGACCCGGGAGCCGGCGGACGGACCGGCGGACGGACCGGAGGCGGCGGGCGGCGTG
>NZ_JBSFNM010000103.1:0-20229 GCF_053587085.1 Kitasatospora sp. NPDC003701 | reverse complement strand
GTGCGCCGGGGCGTCGGCACCTTCCTGGTCTTCGTCGCGGTGGCGGTCGCGGTGGCCGGCTTCCTGACGGCCGCGGTCAACGCGCGCGGCGGCACCGACCGCCCCCTCCCCCTTCCTCACCGCGACCGCACGGAGGCATTCGTGGCTGAACAGACCCAGGCGTTCCGCGCCGCCGGCGTGGCGCTGGTGCGCGCCGTCGCCCACCCAGCGCGCGACCTGCCGCCGTGGCCCGACCTGACGGATCCCAACCCCGACGCGGCCACCACGGCCTCACAGGTCGAGTGGCTGCGCGCGGTGTGGCAGCTGGAATCCCTCGTCGAGGGGCTGGACCTGGCCAGCCCCGCACTCGCCACGCAGGTGCGCACCCTGCTTGCCGCCACCGCCCCGCACGCCCGCGAGGTCCGGCGCTGCGCCCTGGCCCTGGCCCGCTACCTGCTGCGGGCGACGGGCCGCGCAACGCCCTTCGGCCTGTTCGCCGGCGTGACGAGCGCCGCCATCGGAGCGGGCGCGGCGGCCCGCTTCGGCAGCGGCCACCGCGCGGTCGCCGCCGCCTCCGCGCACTGGCTGGCGGGCATGACCGCCCGCCTCGAAGCCTGCCCGGAGCTGTGGGGCCGCCTTCCCGTCCTCGCCAACAGCGCGCTGTCGCTCCGCGGGGACCGACTGATCGTGCCGTACCAGCCGAACCCGCACGGGCAGCGAAGCGCCGCGGTGGAGGTGTCCCTGCGCCACACCGCCCCAGTGAGCGCCGCCCTGGCGATGGCCCGCACCCCGGTACGCCTGGACGACCTTGCGGACAAGCTCCTCGCGGACTTCCCGGCCGCTGGCCCCCAACGGGTGGCGGCTCTCCTCGACGAACTGACCGCCCGGCGCGCCCTGGTCACCGCTCTGCACGCGCCCAGCACCTCGACCGACGCCCTCGGACACCTCGTCTCCCAGTTGGAGGCCGCCGACGCCCGCACCATCCCACTGGTCGCCGAGCTGACCGCGGAGCTGCGCGCGATCCACACCGCGCTGCGGGACAGCGCCGCGCGGCCCGCCGAGCAGAGCCGCCCGGCCCGGCAAGCCGCCGCCGCGCGGATGAACGACCTGCTGCCCACCGGCCGGCACCCGCTCGCGGTCGACCTGCGGCTGGACGCCACGATCACCCTTCCCCCCGCAGTCGCCCGCGAGGTGGAGCGCGCCGCGCTGGCTCTGGCCCGGATCAGCGCCGCCCCCTGGGGCACCGCCTCCTGGAAGGCGTACCACCAGCGGTTCTACGAGCGGTTCGGGATCGGCTCGATGGTGCCGGTGACGGACGTCGTCGCCGACAGCGGGATCGGCTTCCCCGACGGCTACCCCGGCTCGACGGCCGCAGAGCGCCGCCCCGCAATCACCGGCCGCGACGAGGCCCTGGTGCGCATCGCCCAGGGCGCGGCCCTGGAGGGCCGCGACGAGGTGGTCCTGGACGAGGCCCTGATCGCCTCCCTCTCCCTGGGGCCGGACCCGGTCCGGCTGCCACCTCACCTGGAACTGGGCGTGCGCGTGCACGCCGCCAGCGCGGCGGACCTGGAGCGGGGGAGGTTCCAGCTGGAGGTCGTGAGCGCCTCCCGGGGCGCCGGGGTGGGCACCGGCCGGTTCCTGCAGGTGCTCGACCCGGACCACCGCGCCGCTCTCGCCGCCGAGCTGGCGGACCTGCCGGGCGCCGACCGCAACACCGTGGCCGCCCAGCTGTCCTTCCCACCGCTGGACCCGGACACCGCGCACGTCACCCGGACCCTGCGGATCCTGCCGACCGTGATCACCCTGGAGGAGCACCGGCCGCCCGAAGCGGGCGCCCTGACCCTGCAGGACCTGGCCGTGGGCTGTGACGGCCGCCGGATGTACCTGGCCGCACCGGCGCGCGGGCACCGCGTGGAGGCCGTCGCGATGCACGCGCTGAACCCCCACACCCACACCCCGCCGCTCGCCCGCTTCCTCACCGAACTCGGCCGCGCCCAGTGCGCCGCGGTGACCCTCTTCGACTGGGGCGTGGCACGGACCATGCCGTTCCTTCCGCGCCTGCGCCACGGCCGCACCGTGCTGTCCCCGGCCCGCTGGCGCCTGGAGAGCACCGACCTGCCGGACCGGGCCCGCCCGTGGGCCGAGTGGGACGCGGCGTTCGCCACCTGGCGCACCCGCCGCCGGATGCCGCGGCAGGTCGCGCTCACCGAGGGGGACCGGCTGCTGCCCCTGGACCTGGACGAGTCCGGCCACCGGGCGCTTCTGCGCGCCCACCTCGACGCCGGCACCCCCGCGGTGCTCACCGAGGCCGCCCGGGACGACGGCTGGTGCGAGGGCCGGGCCCACGAAGTCGTCGTGCCGCTCAAGGCCGTCCGGCCGCCCCGGTGGCCGGCGCTGCCCGCACCGGCCCGGGAGCGGATCATCGGCCGCGATCACGGGCAGACGCCCGCCGCCTCCACCGTCCTGCTCGCCGGCCTCTACGGCGACATCCGGCGCCAGGACACCCTGCTGGCCCACCACCTGCCCGACCTCCTGCGGCGGCTCGGCGAACCGCCCTGGTGGTACGTCCGGTTCCGCGACCCCGACCAGCACCTGCGGCTGCGCATCGCCCTGCCCGACCCCGCCGACTTCGCCCCGGTGGCCGCCACGGTGAGCGGCTGGGCCGACGAACTGCACCACGCCGGGCTACTGCGTGAGGTCCGCTATCCCGTCTCCTACCCGGAGTGGGGCCGCTGGGGCGCGGGCGCGGCCTGGGACGCGGCCGAGGACGTCTTCCGGGCGGACTCGCGCGCCCTGCTCGCCCAGCTGCGCCGCCCGGACGGCCCGGACCGCCGCGCCCTGGTCGCGGCCCACAGCCTCGCCATCGCCTCGGCATTCCTCGGCAGTGCCGTCGCCGGCGCCGACTGGATCATCGGGAACGTCCCGCCGGCCGCCCCGGCCCGGGTGCCCCGCGAGCAGTTCGCCGAGGCGGTACGCCTGGCCGACCCGCGCGGCGACTGGGCGGCCCTGCGCGCGGCGCCGGGCGGCGCCGCCATCGTGCAGGCGTGGGCCGGGCGCGACGCGGCGCTGGCCGCCTACCGCGCTCACCTGCCCGGCCCGGACACCCACGGGATCGCCGTCGACGACGTGCTTGGCTCCCTGCTGCACGTCCACTTCGTGCGCGCCGTCGCCGTCGACTTCCCCGAGGAGGCGGTCTGCCTCTACCTCGCCCGGGCCGCGGCCCTCGCCTTCAAAGCCCGGGGCAGCGCATGAGCACCCACCCCGCGCAGCGCCTCGCCACGGACGTCGCCGACCGCCTCGCCGATCCCGGCGCCGCACCGGCCGCCTACCGGGCCAAGGACTGGTGGCGTCAGTCCCTCGCCCACGGCGTCCCCGGCATCGCGCTGCTCCACATCGAACTCGCCGCCCAGGGCCTGCGCCCGTGGCAGCGGGCCCACGACTGGCTCGCCGCCACCGCCCGGGCCCCCGTCACCAGCGGGGCCGACAGCCACCCCTTCCACGGCGCGCCGGCCCTCGCGCACGCCCTGGCCTGCGCCGCCGAGCACCTCCCCGGCTCCTACCAGCGCCCCCTGCACGCCCTCGACCAGCAGCTCACCGCGGACACCCGCCGTCGGCTCGACGCCGCGCACCGCCGCATCGACGACGGGCAACCGCCCGCCCTCGCCGAGTTCGACGCGATCCACGGCCTTACCGGCTACGGCTCCCGCCTGCTGCACCGCGACCCCGACAGCGACGCCGGCCGGGCCGTCCTGGAGTACCTGGTACGCCTCACCGACCCGCTCACCGACGGCGGGCGGGAACTCCCCGGGTGGTGGACCGCCTCCGGGCCCTCCGGCCGGCCCGATGCCCGCTTCCCCGGCGGTCACGCCAACACCGGCGCCGCCCACGGCATCACCGGCCCCCTCCTGCTGCTCAGCCAGCTGGCCCGGCGCGGAGTCACCGTGGCGGGCCAGCACGAGGCGATCCGCACCGTGCTCGCCTGGCTGGACCGCTGGCGCCAGGACACCGACCGCGGACCGACCTGGCCGTACTGGATCACCCCCGCCGAACTTCGCACCGACCGTGCCGCGCCGAACGCACCGCTGCGCCCGTCCTGGTGCTACGGCACCGCCGGCGTAGGCCGTGCCCAGCAACTGGCCGCCATCGCCCTCGGCGACCGCGCACGCCAGCTCGCAGCGGAGAACGCCCTCGCCGACGCCCTCACCGACCCCGCCCAGCTCGCCGCGACCTCGGACATCTCCCTGTGCCACGGCTTCGCGGGACTCGGCCACATCGCCGCCCGCGCCGCCCACGACGCCCTCCCCGAAACGGGCCACCGCCTGCGCGCCCTCGTCCCCGCGCTGCTCACCCCGGTTCAACCGGCGGCGGCCGTCGCCCTGGTGGAGTCACCGGACGCCGGCCCGGGTCTGCTCGACGGCGCGGCCGGCGTCGCCCTGGCCGCCCTCTCGGCCGGCACCGCCGATCCACCCGGCTCCGCCTGGGACGCCTGCCTGCTCATCTCCTGACCACCCACCACCTAGTCGTGAGGACACCGGATGCCCGCCGCCCCCTGGCAGCAGCACACCATCGAATTCACCGACCGTCGAAGCGCCCAGCAGGTCATCGCCGACACCCTCGGCCCGGCCCTGGCCGCGGCCGAGGCCGAAGGGCTCCTCCACGGCTGGTGGTACATGAACAAGCAGCCGTGGCGGCTGCGCTACCGGGCCCGCACCGCCCCCACATCCGTCACCGAGCTGCTCGACGATCTCACCGCCTCGGGCCGGATCGTCTCCTGGAACAACGGCATCTACGAGCCCGAGACCGCAGTCTTCGGCGGCCCCGAGGCCATGGACGCCGCCCACACCCTCTTCCACCACGACAGCCGCCACCTGCTCACCTACGCCCCGCCGCCCGCCGCCCGGCACCTGGGCCGGCGCGAGAGCGCCGTCCTGCTGGTAGGTGCCATGATGCGCTCGGCTGGCCTGGACTGGTACGAGCAGGGCGACGTCTGGGACAAGGTCACCGAACTGCGACCGGACCCAGTGCCGCTCCCGCCCGCCCGGGCCGCCCCGATGACCGAGGCGATGCGCCGCCTGATGAGCGCCGACACCCGGATCCTGTGCGACCCGGGCGGCGCGCTCGCCGGGCACACCGCGTGGGTCCTCGCCTTCGAGCGCGCCGGCCGGGCCCTCGCCCACCTCGCCGCAGGAGGCCGCCTCACCCGGGGCCTGCGCGCCGTCCTGGCCCACCACGTCATCTTCCACGCCAACCGCGCCGGCCTCCCCCTGGAGGACCAGAGCGCCATGTCCGCACTAGCGAAAGCAGTAGTCATGGGAACGAGTGACACCACCGCGTCTCGGCCCGGGGCCAACCCCGACCGCACTAGCCTCGGCGCCGTGAACACCGACACGACCGACACCGCAACCACCGCCGAGGACCTCCGCAACGCCCTGATCGACCAGATCATCAAGGACGGGCGCGTGCGCACCCCGCGCATCGAACAGGCGATGCGCACCGTTCCCCGCCACCTCTTCGTCCCCAACGCGTCCCTCGAACAGGCTTACGCCAACTGGACCGTCGACATCAAGAAGGACCCCGACGGCACCTCCCTCAGCTGCGCCTCCCAGCCCGGCATCGTCGGCCTCATGCTGGAGCAGCTGCAGCCCCAGCCCGGCGACAAGATCCTCGAACTCGGCGCCGCCACCGGCTACGACGCTGCCCTCCTCGGCGATCTGGTCGGCCCCACCGGCCACGTCACCACCATCGACGTCGACACCGACCTGGTGGAGGGCGCCCGCTCCCACATCCGCGCGGCCGGCTTCGACAACGTCACCGTCCTGGAGCGCGACGGCGCACTCGGCCACTCCGACGGCGGGCCCTACGACCGGATCATCGCCACCGTCGGCGCCCACGGCGTCCCGCACGCCTGGCTCGACCAGCTCGCCCCCGGCGGCCTGCTGCTGGTCCCCCAGCGACTGCGCGGCAGCGTCTCGCGCTCCATCGCCTACAGGCAACGCCCCGACGGCGTGTGGGCCTCCACCGGCAGCGAGATGAACACCTTCCTGCCGCTGCGCCGGGGCATCGCCGACGACGAGCGCCGCATCATCCCGGTCACCGCGAGCGGTCTGGTGCGCCTGCAGACCAACAGCGAGCAGACGGTCGACGCCCAGGCGCTGGCCGACGTCCTGGACCAGCCCCGCACCGAGGTGTGGTCCGGCGTGCTCTACCGGGCGATGGAGTCCCCGGAGTGGATGGAGTTGTTCCTCTCCTGCGAGCTGCCCAGCGGCCTCAACCAGATGCCGTTCACGAAGCAGGCCCGCGGCGGCCTGCTCACCGACGACCCGTACCCGAGCTCCACCGCGGCGTTCGACGGCGGCGCCCTCACCTACCTCGCCCGGCGCCTGTCCGACAAGCGCACCCCCGAGGGCGGCAAGCTCTGGGAGTTCGGCGTCGTCGGCCACGGGCCCGGCAGCGACGAGCTGGCAGCCCGCGTCACCGAGGCGATGCGGACCTGGGACCGCGAGTACCGCGACCTTCAGGCCCGGTTCGAGCTCCACCCGCTCGACGCCGCCCCCGCCGCACCGGCCCCCGGCCGCTTCACCTTCGACACCCCGCTGAACCGGATCGTCATCGACTGGCACTGAGCCGCACCCGGCACAGAGCACCACGGGTTCCCGCCGCCTGATCGCGGGTGGCGGGAACCCGCCCCCAGCCCGTCACGACCGTCCGGAGGACGCATGGACCCGCACGGGGCGACAGCCCGCCGCTTCCCCCTCGTGGCCCGGGTACGGCCGCCGTGCCTCCCGCTCCACACCCGTGTCGACAAGCTCACCGAACTCGCCGACGCGGCCCAGACCCAGGCGTACCAGGGCATGGCGTCCAGCGTCTTCAACCAGGCCGCCCTCCTGGCCTCCGACCTGGACCTGCCCGACCTCGCTCGCCAGTGGTGCCACCAGCACGCCGCCGCCTACCTCCAGCACACCCCGCTCGCCGGCATGGACGCGATCCGCGCCCTGGAGCCGGTCGTCAACCTCGCCCGGCTCCACATCCGCGCCGGCCGCACCGACCAGGGCCACCAGCACCTCCTCGCCCTCTACGACGCGGTCACCGCCGCCACCGCCGCCACCTTCGACGGCATCCACATACCCGGCGACCTCACGGCCACCGACGCGGAGCGCGACGAGGTACGCCAGTGGCTGTGGCGGGTCATCATCGCGGACGGCACCCGCGCCCTCACCACCGCCGGCCGCTGGCCGCAGGCCCTCGCCCACTTGGAGAAGCACCGCGGCGTCGGCGCCCGCATGCTCGACGGGCGCCAGGTCGCCGTCCTCGCCCGCGCCACCACCGGCGACCACCGCGGCGCACAGCGGCTCCTCGCCGGCACCACCCCGGGCGAGCCCTGGGAGAACGCCGTCACCGCCTGCCTCACCGCCCTGTGCCACCCGGCAGGGGATCCGCCCGCGACCAGCGAAATCGACGCCCTGCTCGACCACTTCCCCGGGCTGGAGATCCGCGCCGACCTGGCGGTCTTCGACACCCGCCTCCTGTTGTCGGCCCTCGACGTCGACGGCGCCGCGAGCCATCCGGGCATCCGGACCCAAGCGTCCGCCTTGGCCGGCCGGATCGCGGACGCCAGCGACGGGTACGCGGCCCGCGAAGTCCTGGCCCATCACGGCTGCCTCGCCGTCCTCAACCGGAAGCAGACCCGCGCCCTCGAAGACACGGTGGAGGCGTGTGCCCTCGGACAGCGCGTGATCCCCCACGGCCTCCGGCGCCGCCTGTCAGCCGTCCTCATCACCGGTGAAGCCGTCATCACACGGACGTTGAGCGCCCAACTCCACCGGTGAGGACACCGCCCGCAACGCTTCTGGCAACTGACCAGCCGAAAGGGTGAATCCGGCGACGGCTACGCGGCTTGCGCTCTCCTCGCCCACTGCGAGGTCCGCATCCGCCTGGACAGCGGCACGGCGGTCTCGCTCGAACGCTCGCTCGCCGCCTGCGCGCTGGACTCCGGGGGCCTGTCCGCCGCTCTCCTCGGCCGGCTTACGACGCCCTGGAGCACGAACGCAGGGTGCTCGAAAACAACCTGTTCGACCCGGGCTCGCCCGGAGGAAAATCCGCTTGGACAAGGCCCTCGAACAGCACCATCATCGGACGCTTCCACCCGCAATCAGTGCGGCAACTCAACTCATCAGCAGTCGAGTTGGTGCTTCCGTATGTACCGATCGGCGTCTCGCCCGCCCGCGATGCCGACCTGTGTCCCAAGGACCCGTGGCCGGTCCGGCCCCGAACAGCGGGCCTTGCCCGCCCGAGAGATCAAGGAGTTACGACCGGTGATCGACTTCGGTGAACTGACCGCACTGGCCGCCCGCGAGAGCAGGGAGCGGATCGGGGTGGGCGTGGTGGTCCGCGACGCCTCCGGGCGGATCCTGCTGGTCCGCCGGGCCCCGCACGACGTCCTGCCCGGCCTGTGGGAGTACCCCGGTGGCGGCCGGGAGGAGGGCGAGGGTGTGGAGGAGGGCGCGGCCCGGGAACTGGCCGAGGAGACCGGGCTCGCCGGCCTGCCGCTGGAGTACCTGCGCCACCTCGACTTCACCAACCAGGCCGGGCGGCGGGTGCGGCAGTTCATCTTCACGGCCGTCGTCCCCGACGGCACCCCGGTGGTCCTCTCCCGGGACCACGACGCCCACCGGTGGGTGGACGCGGACGCCCTGCCGCCCGTCGGCGAGGGGCAGCGGGAGGTGATCGCCTGGCTGGTGCGCCGCTTGGCGATCCCCCGCTGGCGGCCGGTCGGCGGCTACATCACCACCATCGCCCGGCCCACCGCCTACGGCAGCTTCCTGGTCACCGACCCGCAGGGCCGCGTCCTCGGCATGCGCTCGACCATCAACCCGACGGTGTGGAACTTCCCCGGCGGCAACGTCGAGCACGGCCGCACCCCGTTCGCCACCGCGCTGATCGAGGGCGTCGAGGAGCTGGGCCTCGATCTCGCCGCGGAGAACCCCGAGGTCATCGCCCAGCGGCGCCTGGTCGCCGCCATCCACGAGCAGGCCGGCACCGAGTACCCGGTGCCGGTCTGCGGCTACGTCTTCGACGGCGGCGTCCTCACCCCCGAGCAGCAGGCGAGGATCCGCCTCGATCCGGCCGAGCACACCGAGTGGCGGTTCGAGAGCGCCCACGACTGGCACGCGCTCATGGAGCCGGACCGCTACCGGCGGCTCCTGCAGGTACTGCGGGCCCACCGCTCCGGTACCGCGCTCTACCTGGAGCGCCCGGCACCGGCCGACGACGACTTCGAAGGCGTCATGGTCCTGGTCACGGACACCCGGGGCCGACTGCTGATGCATCACCGCGATCAGGCCCAAGGCATCGCCTGGCCGGGTCACTGGACACCGATCGGAGGGTGGCGCGAGGGCCGGGAGACGGACCGGGAGACCGCGGCACGCGAGGTCCTGGAGGAGGCAGGGATCACCGTCACCGGCCTGAGCCCGGTACCCGGCCCGCAGCACGACCTCGTGCACCCGCTCACCCGCGTCCTGCACGGCGTCTGGAACGGCCCCGAGAGCGACCTGCGGCTCGGCGACGAGGGCCTGGCCGTCCGCATGGTCCCCCTCGACGAGGTACCGCAGCTCAAGGTCCCGCCCTACATGCGGCACTACCTGCCGCTGCTCGCCGCCGGCCTCCCGTCCGGGAGGACCGCTTGATCCCCCACGACCACACCCCGCACCCGGCCGCAGGCGAGGACCAGCTGACGCTGGTCGTCGGCGTCCACCTCGTCCTCACCGACGCCGGCAGCGTCCTGCTCGGCCGGCGGCGCAACACCACCTACGCGAACGGCCTGTGGCACCTGCCGGCCGGGCACATGCAGACCGGCGAGAGGGTGACCGGCTCGATGTGCCGCGAGGCCGAGGAGGAACTGGGTATCCGCATCGCCGAGGAGGACCTCGTCCTCGTCCACACGCTGCACCACCTCGACCCGGACGACGGCCGCAGCCGCCTCCAGCTGTTCTTCCGCCCCACCCGCTACGGCGGCCACGTGCACAACGCCGAGCCACACAAATGCGAGGAGCTGCGCGCCTGGCCGCTCGCATCCCTGCCGGCCGACACCGTGCCCTACACCGTCCACGCGCTCGCCGAGATCGCCCGCGGCAATGCGCTGTCCACCGTCGGGTGGGCCGCGTGAACGCCCCCGCCGCCCTTCCGGACGGTGTCGACCGACTGCTGCGCGCAGCCGCGGGCCCCTACGAGCCGCTGGGCGGGCACGCCCGCACCGTGCTCGACCTGCTGCGCCATCCGAACTCCGTCACGTGAACACCCCCTTCCCTTCGTCCAGTTGGAGTCATCCGTGCAGTCCCTGCGTCAGGCCGTCTGTGTCATCGTCCACGACGAGGAGGCGGGCAAGGTCGCCTGCGTCCACTACGCCAACGACTCCTGGTCCACGGTGCCGGCCTGGACCGTCCCAGGCGGGAAGGTCGACGAAGGCGAGCGCCTGGACCAGGCCGCCGCCCGGGAGCTGCTGGAGGAGTCCGGGCTCACCGTCGACCCTGCGGAGCTGCGGCTGGTCCACACCATCCAGGTGAAGGCCGGCTGGGACGGCAAGGGCCCGTTCCTGCTCTCGGTGTTCGCCGCCACCTCCTGGCAGGGCGAGCTGACGAACGCCGAGCCGGACAAGCACCTTGACGTCCTGTGGATGGACACCGACGCGCTGCCCGGCCCGATGTTCCCCACCTCCCACGCCGCTCTCACCGCCTACCTCGCTGGCGACAAGCGGGGATTCTCCACCTACGGCTGGGGCGCCTCGGAGGACCTGCGCGCCCTGGTCGGGGCCTGATGCCGGGCCGCCACCGCCGCCCGCCCATCGCGGACCAGGCGGCTCTGCCGGCGGACGTCGACCTGCGGCTGCGCGCCATCACCCAGGGCCGCACCGTCACCGACGAAGGCGTCGTCGTGCTGCCCGGCGCGGAGCACCCGTACGCCTACCGCCGCCTCTACCGGCCCGACGGAGGAGTCGACCGGCTCCTGGAGCGCCTGGGCCCCGGCCCGCTCCACCCGCCCGGCCCGCACCCCGCCGACTAGACCCGCTCGCCCGCCGCACCACCGTCACCGACCGAAGGGATCGCGGTGTCCACCGCAGACCGCTGGAACGACCACTACGCGCAGGGGAAGGGATTCCGGCCGGTCTCGGAGCAGGAGGTCGCCCTGCTCGCCGGGCACCTCGGCCCGGGCGCCCGCCGCAGAGCGTTCGACCTGGGCTGCG
Organism: Kitasatospora sp. NPDC003701; assembly: GCF_053587085.1. Taxonomy (NCBI): domain Bacteria; kingdom Bacillati; phylum Actinomycetota; class Actinomycetes; order Kitasatosporales; family Streptomycetaceae; genus Kitasatospora; species Kitasatospora sp. NPDC003701. The sequence goes on along the minus strand of NZ_JBSFNM010000103.1, from coordinate 9,014 downwards.
GCACCGGCGAGTACGCCGCCGCCCTCCACGGCCTGGGCTTCGCCACCACCGGCGCCGACTCCTCCAAGGTCGCCGTCACCACCGCCCAGGACCGCCACCAGGGCTGCGACGGTCTCGACTTCCAGCTCCTGGACGTCGAGCGTGGCGGCCTGGCCCCGCTCCCGGCAGCCGGATACGACCTGATCACCTGCCGCCTGTTCCTGCCCTTCGTCGACCTCGTGCCGACCATCGCCCACGTCCGCCACCTCCTCGTCCCCGGCGGCCGGCTGCTCGTCACCACACCCGTCACCGAACGACAGACACCCGGCTACCGCTCCTCCGGGCTGCGCACCTGCGACCTCGACCTCCTGCGCTCCTTCGACTGGGCCGCCGTGGCCCAGTACCCGCTCGACGACCTCCTCTGCCTCGCCCTGACCCGCTGACGAAAGGCCCCCGGTTGACACCCCCGACCGCCCGTCCCACCCGTCCCGCCCGTCCCGCCCGTCCCGGCGACGCCGACGAGCTCTTACGCCTGCGCGCCCAGCTCCACTGCGGCCTCGACACTCCCGAGCCGTGGCACACCACCTTCGCCGCCGAGATGCGCGAGCGCCTGGGCACCGACCCGGGCCTGCTCGCCTTCGTCAGCGAAGCCGAGGACGGCACCCTCGCGGCCTGCGCGATCGGCCTGATCTACCGCGCCTACGACGGACCCGTTTACACCGGCGGCCACTGGGGCCGCGTGCACTCCGTCGTGACCGACCCGCGCCACCGCCGCCAAGGCCACGCCGAGGCCGTCACCCGCGCCCTGATCCTGGCGCTGCAGCAGGCCGGGTGCGCCTCCGTCGAGCTGAACGCCACCGACGAGGGCCTGCCCTTGTACGCCAAGCTCGGCTTCGTCCCGGCCGACCACTACCTGACGCTGCGCCGGCCCCTGGACGGAGGTGCGGCGTGAAGGCGCGAGAGGACCACCCGGCCCCCGACGCGGACGAGCCCTCACCGAGCGAGCGGCTGCTGTTCGGCGGCCGGATGCGCTACGACATGGGCTGGGCCCGCCACGAGGCCGCCGGAGCCGAGACCGGCCTCCTCGCGGTGGCCCGGCAGGTCCCCGGGATGCTGCGCCTGTCCTGGCGGCTCGCAGCCCGGGCCGACCGCCCCGCCCTCACCGTGGTGGTCGCCGCCGAGATCGGGCGGGCGGTGGCCGCCGCCGTCGCGCTGGTCGCCGTCAACTCCGTCCTCGGCGTGCTGTTCGGCGCCGCCGGCGAGACCGGCCAGACCCTGCGCGCGGTACTGCCCGCCCTGCTGGCGGCCGGGGCCGCCACCGGAGCCGGGGCGCTCCTGGCCGCGCTCTCCGACTGGGCGGAGGGCCGGATGACACCGCGGATCGAACGGACCGTCACCCTCACCCTGCTGGAGCGCGCCTCCCAGGTCGAACTCGCCGCCCTGGAGGACGCCGACTTCAACCGGCTGCTGGAGTCGGCCCGCTTCGGGATCAACTCGGTCGGACGCATGACCAGCCAGAGCGTGCGGATCCTCAGCACCACCCTCTCGATGGCGGCCACCGGCGGCGTCCTGCTGTCCCTTTCCCCGTGGCTGCTGCCGCTGCTCGTGTTCATCGCAGCACCCAGGGCATGGGGGTCGGTGGTCACCGCCCGCCGGCGCCGCCGCTCGGTGATGGCCTGGCTCCAGCACCTGCGCGCCTCCGCGCTGATCGCCCAGCTCCTCACCCAGACCTACACCGCCGCCGAGATCCGGGTGCACGCCGTCGGCGCCTTCCTCCTGGGCCACTTCCGGCAGATGGCCCTGGCCTCCGAGACCGAGCAGGCCCGCCTCGCTGCTGCCGCCGCCCGCACCACGGTCGCCGCCTCCGCCGCTTCCGGCCTCGCCTCGGTGGGCACCTTCGCCGTCCTCGGCGCCCTCATCTCCAGCGGCAACCTGACCCTCGCCGCCGCGGGAACCGTCGTTGTCGCGGTGCGCACCGGCGCCGCCAACATCGGCAGCCTGCTCACCAGTGTGAACAGCCTGTTCGAGGAGGCCCTGTACGTCGGCGACCTGCAGAAGCTCGACACCGAGGGCGCCGCACTCGCCATCCCGACCGGCGGCCACGACCTGCCCGAGAACCCGGCCGAGATCAGGGTCGAGGACGTCACCTTCACCTACCCCGGGCGCACCACCCCCTCCCTCGACAAGGTCAGCCTCATCATCCCGGCGGGCCAGATCGTGGCCCTGGTCGGGGACAACGGCGCCGGCAAGACCACCGTCTCCAAGGTGCTCTGCGGCCTGTACCCGCCGGACAGCGGAACCGTCCGATGGGACGGCATCGACACCGCCACCGCCTCCCGAACCCAGCAGTTCGCCTCGACCGTGCTGCTCCCGCAGGACGCCTTCCACTGGCCGCTGACGCTGCGGGCGATCGTCACCGCCGGACGTCCCGGCCACCACGACGACGAGCAAGCCCTCTCCGACTCAGCGCAGTTCGCGGGGATCGGGAAGCTGATCGCCGACCAGGAGAACGGCTGGGACACCCTCGCCGCCAAGGGCTTCCACGGCGGGGTGGAGTTCTCGGGCGGCCAGCGGCAGAAGATCACGACCGCCCGGACCCACCTGAGGGCGACCACCACCGGTCCGGACGGCCGCAGGCCCGTCCTGGTCATCGCGGACGAGCCGACCTCCGCCCTGGACCCGGCGAGTGAGGTGCGCGCGTTCGACAACCTGCGCCTCCTGGCCGACCAGGGCATGACGGTGGTCCTGGTGACCCACCGCCTCGCCGCGACGGCCGCCGCCGATCTGATCTACGTCCTCCACGAGGGCCGCGTCGCCGAGCACGGCAGCCACGCCGAGCTCATGGCCCGGGAACCGGCCTCCCGGTACCGGACGAACTACCTGCTGCAGGCGTCCCAGTACGACAGCGCCCGCGACCCCGGTCCGGCAGGCACCGCCGATGGGCAGGCCGCGGTCCCCGGGCAGGCACCCCGCGGCCAGGACACCGCCTCCCGGCCCTGAGCGCGGACGGCAGGCTCCCGCCTCTTTCCAACTGTGCGACCGTCTAGGAGAGTTCATGCGTTTCGGCACCTACAACCTGTTCAACCTGGGGCAGTTGGCCTCGCACCAGGAGAAGGAGCGCTACGACCTTCTCGTGCAGGTGATCCGCGGCCTGGACGCCGACGTCCTCGCCGTCCAGGAGATCATCGGCACCGACCGCGAGGAGGCCGTGGCCGTCCTGCGCCGGCTCGCCGACGACACCGGCATGTCCTGCGAGGCCACCCGGGCGTCCAGCACGGTCCCCGAGCCCGCGCTCGGCAGCAGCCTCCACCGCTTCCACGTCGGCCTGCTCTGGCGGCCCGGCTTCGACCCGGTGCCCGGCACCCTGTGGACCTGCGCCGGCGGGGTGGACTTCTGGCACGCCATGACCACCGCGGTCTTCGACACCGGATCCGGTGCGGCCGGGCGGATCCGGCTCGGCTCCTACCACGCGGACCCGTTCCGACCCCAGCAGCGGCTCAGCGAGGCGTACCGGGTGCTGTCCGCCTTCCAGGACGCGCTCCCCGGCGGGATCGGAGCCGACTGGAACGAGATCAGCTCCGACCGCCGGCCCACCGGCGCCTACTTCGACCCGGACACCCTGCCGGGACAGACCCACCCCAAGGTCCGCTACCAGGCCCGCTTCGACCCCGACAACCCGAGCGCCCCGCCCGTCTCCGACCGCTCCGCGACCACCCTCCTGCTCCAGCAGCCCGGCGGCCTGGTGGACACCGCGGCCGTCGCCGACGTTCCGTGGCTGCCCACCACCGGCCACTGGGTCGACGCCCAGGGACGGCGCGAGGGTTTCGGGCCGCGCCGCATCGACACCCTGCGCGTCACCGCCGGCCTTGCCCCCGCCGTCCGGGCGCACACCACCCACGGCGGGCCCCTGGGCGCCCTGCTCGCCGACGTCGTCCAGCGGCATGTCGCCGACGGGCGCGGCTCGATCTCCGAGAAGGCGTCCGCGGTGATCGCCGAGCACATGGCCACCCACACGCTGACGGCGGCCGAGCGGGCCAGCGACCACATGCCTGTCACCACCGACCTCGATCTCACGGCGGACGGGGCGCCCGCCGGGTGAGCCCGCGCACGGAACCTGCCGGAGGCGAGCACCGCCGCTCGCGTCCGGCAGGTCCCCGCGGGCCGCGGTCACGGCCCGGCCGGTACCTGCGCCGCCGTATCGTCCAGTGCCCAGGCCAGCCACTCCAGGCCCCACTGGAGCGGGCTTCCGGGCCGGTCGGTCATCGCGGCGGGGACCTCGAACACATCGGGCAGCGGCACGTGCTCGCGCAGCAACGGCTCGGCCACCGGCGCCAGCCACCCGTACCCGTAAACGCCCGTATAGCTGGCGACGAACCCCTCGACCACCGCGGCGGCGCCCACCGGGTCGCCCGCCGTGGCGCGGATCTCCGTCTCGGGCACATCGCTCACCCGGCCGGCGTGCTCGCCGGCGGCGGCCAGCAGGAGCAGCGCCAGCGCCTGCAGTCCGTGGACGGCGTAGGAGTCGTGCGGACCCTCGTCGTCCTCCCACCGTGGCTCGACCAGTTCGGCCGCCCGCCACAGCGCGTCCGACCACCCTGCCGATCGTGCCGGCGCCGCCAGCGCGCCGGCCATCCACCAGAGCCTCTTCTGCTTGACCACTCTCGTCCCCTTCTCGCCAGCCTGCCCTCACTATGCCTGGCGAGGTACAACAGCTGTCACCGTTCCGCCTGACCTGGCAACCTAGTCCTGCGATCAGCGGCCGGGGAAGCCTGGAGCCCCGCCCGGCTTCCGGTCGGCCTCCTGGCGAGGAGCTGGGCGTCCGGCTCGGTCAGGTGAGTTCGGCCAGGAGCTGGTTGGCGGTTCGGGCCATGGTGTCGGTGTGCGGCCCCGGGGTGCCGGTTCGCTTGTACGCGCGGGCGGTGTTGGCGCACAGCAGGAGGCGGGACAGCCGTCCGGATCGGGTGGTGAGGATGTCGGCGAAGAGGTCCAAGACCTTCTCAGCGACGGCTGGCTGGGGGAGGGAGGCTGCCCAGAGGCAGGCGGCGTCGAGGCCGACGGGGGCGTTGCCCCAGTCCTCCCAGTCGAGGACGGCGAGGTCGGGGCCGCACAGGTTGGCCCAGCCGAGGTCTCCGTGGGCGCACGCCCAGTCGGTGACGGTGGTGTCGACGCTGTCGCCGTAGATCTCGCGGATCCGTGCGGTGAGGTGGGTCTGCGGCATGCACAGGCGGTCGGTGGTGTAGCCGGCGAGCGCATCCAGGGCGACCCGAAGATCGGTCCACCACCGCTCGGGCAGGTGCGGATCGCTGCTGAGGTCGGCACGGTGGGAGATGGACCGGGCCGGGATGTGCGTCATCTCGTCGGCGCGCCAGACCACACCCAGCGTGGTGTCCGCCCAGGAGGCAGCGGCGAACCACTCGGGCCGGGGAACGCCGGTGAGGGCGGCGGCGGCTTCGAAGCCGGTCCAGCGCTGGCTGTTCAGCCGGTCGGGCCGTCGCCAGGCCAGCCGGACCCAGGTGCCCGCCGCGGTGGGGAACCCGGCGGAGCCGTTGTGGGCCGAGTAGTGGCCGGCCTTCCGCTGGAGGGTGCAGCCCAGGCGGCTCTCGGCGTTGTCCAGGACCTCCTCCAGGTCGACGGTCGACAGGTCATCCAAGCTCTGCTGCACGGGCGTTGTCCCCTCCGGCCTCGCGGTGTTCTCGCACCGTAGCGGCTTCGCGCAGCAGTGTCCGGTAGCGGGCGAGAGTGTCGGGGTCGGTCTCGATGTCGGTTGTGGCGGTGGCGAGTTCGGCGAGGTGCGCGGGGTCGGAGGTACCTGCGGCGATCCGGGCGACGGAGGGTGTGCCGTAGGCGATGGCGAGGGCTGCTTGCAGGGTGGGTGCGGTGCGCCGTCCGGCGAGGAAGGGCCTGGTGTTGAGCTGCTGCCAGAGGGGGTCGGCGGGGTTGCCGCCGAAGGGTGCCATGCCCCAGCGGTGTCGGGGGCGCAGGTGTTCGGCGAGTCGGTCGCCGGCGTCCAGGACGTGGGTGGGGACGGCGAGTCCGGCGCGGGTCATCAGGACGTCCGGCCGGGGTACGTCGTCGAGGTGGGTAAGGAGTGGGGCGGGGTTCCACGTGGAGACGCCCCAGTGGCGGATGCGGCCGTGCTCGCGCAGGCGGACGAGTTCGTCGGCGGCGCGGGCGAATCCGGTGGGGTCGTGCTCGGGGTTGTGTAGGAGCAGGGTGTCCGGTGGGCGGCCGAGGTCGCGGGCGGCCTGGTCGGCGGCTGCGCGTAGGCGGGCGGGGTCGAGGTCGTGGCCGTCGGGGAAGTAGCCGATCTTGGTGGTCAGGTCGAAGCGGTGAAGGAGGGGGCCGGCCTGTTCGGCGAGCGCCCGGTGGGCGTGGTGGTGCTGGTAGTTGGCGGCGGTGTCGAGGGCGGTTACGCCGAGGTCGAGGGCTGCGGCGAGTAGGTGACGGCGGGGACCAGCCCGGTATAGCCCGAGGGCGAGTCGCCGTTCAGCGGGGCGCACAGGCCCTCCTTCACGAGGTGGTCGGCGAGCGCGGCCAGGTCGGGTCCGCCGTTGGCGAGGTGGACGGGGTGTCCGGACAGCAGGGTGCGCAGGGGCTGTTCGGCGCGGGACCGGAAGGTGAGGCGCTTGCCGCCGGCGACGACCAGGACGCCGTCGGCGGTGGCGGTGATCTCGGGTGCGAACTCGGTGACCGCGGCGACCGCCTCCAGCGGTCCCAGAGCGGGGATGTGCGGGAGGTGGCGGGCCGGCGGCGTGCTGGCGCGGGTGGCCGCGAGGTAAGTGGCGGGGTCGTGCTCGCGGGCGAGTTCGGCCAGGCGCTCGACGAGCAGGTCGTTCGCGGGCACGCCGTCGGCCATCTCCAGGTCGGTGCGCATGAGCTGGTCGGCTCGCGCGGTGTCGGCGAGGGCGGCGATCCAGCTGACCGGGGTGCGGCGGGTGAGGCCGAAGGTCACGTGGAGGGTGTGCCCGTCGTCGCCTGAGCCGACGCGGGTGGCGGTGTGCCAGTAGCCGCGGGGGATGTGGATCACGTCGCCCGGGTTCATCACCCCGCCCCACAGAACGTCCTCGGCGGGGGTGAGGTTGCGTTCGGCGTCGCGGTACATCGGCACCGGCCTCGACGGACCGCGGACCTCCCACGCCTTCTGTCCGGAGACCTGCACGCAGACAACATCATGATCATCCCAATGCAAGCCGAAGCCTGCGGTGTCGCCCACACCCAGGTAGGCGTTGACCGAGACCAGTTCGCCCGACCACCACCCCAGCGCCCGGCAAGCCACCTCCAGGACGGGATCGAACGTGTCGACGCTGTCCAGGACCAGCGAACCGCCAGCCGACAGGACCCTTCCGAGCGAGGCCATGTCCGCCTGCTTCACTGCCTGGCGCCGCCGGTTGACCACTTCGGTCAGGTACTCCGAGGGGTGAAGTTCCTCGCCGTCGGCGTAGCAGCGCAGCTGCGGGTTGGCCAGATGCCTTCGCATCACCAGGTCCAGGAGGCGGTGCGGTGTCATCAGCCGGGTGGCCAGATCCGGCTCCGGGAGGTGCCCGCGGGCGAACGCGCGCCCGATGGCGCCCGGCCCGTCCCAGCCCAGCGCTTTCTCGATGCCTGCGACGAGCCGGTGCTCCATGCGGTCTCCTAGCCTCGGGGAAGGTTCAGGTCGCGGTTCTCGCCGTCGTCGCCGGCGGAGTTGCCGGAGCTGGTGACGTCCGAGCGCTCCGCCTCGTACCGGTCGTGCGCTCCCGAGAGCTGCTCAACCGTTAGCAGCAGGTCATCCTCGTCCATGGGGGTCACCTCCCTTCCCTGCTCGTGGGGACGACCTACGGCAGCCGCGTGAACGGCCCGACGTCCCAATGAGCAGTCTTCGAACGTAGGCGACAGACAGGACCACCGCAGCGCCGGAATCAGCCACAACCTGCACTCCCCAGACCAGCCGCCGGCCTGCGAGCCGACACCGGGCGCGGTACGGAGCCGCTGGCGGTATCCGACCGCAAGGATGGCGGGATATAGGCAACCTGGCCGCCTGACCTCGTTGCGCAGGTTGGCACCCCCGGGGTTCGAACACGAGCCCCTGTCCGGTGCCGGCCTCCGATAATTCGGTTGTCGGCATCGACTGCGCCGCGCTTCCATCAACGGATGGAGACAGTAACTCCCCAGCGCATCAACGAGTTTCGCGACCGCGGGTACACCGTGGTGCCCGATGTCCTCACCCCGGTCCAGGTAGCCAACTGGCGGGCGCTCGTCGGCCGGCACCTCGACTTGCAGCCGCCCGAGGACGGACGGACCGGACCGTACTTCCTGTGGCCCCTGCTCACCCAGGACTCCGAGCTGCGGAACCTGTACCGCGACAGCGGCGTCGCCGATGCGATCGAGCCCCTCCTGCGGGCAGGTCTCCCTCTGCCGGAGCCGGACGTCGCGCAACTGGCGGTCACCCTGCCCCCGCACCCACACCACCCCGGCGCCCCGCACATCGACGGACTCACCCCCACCGAGGAGGACGGCCGCCCGGGAACGTTCACCGTGCTCGCTGGCCTGCTCCTGACCGACCAGCGCGACCGCGACCGGGGAAACCTGTGGGTATGGCCGGGCACCCACCTGCGCACCGGGGCGTGGCTGCGCGAGCACGGCACCGACGCGCTGGCCACCGCGGTGCCCTACCCCCCGATCGAGCTGGGCGAGCCGTCACAGGTCACCGGGGCAGCCGGAAGCCTGGTCCTCGTGCACTACCTCCTTGCGCACAACATCGGCGGGCACTTCGGGACTGCCCGCGACGAGCGGCGGGAGACCGTCTACTTTCGCCTTCGCGCAGGCGGCCACCGCGAGCGCTGGCGCGAGGTCGTAGCCGATCCGCTGATGGAGTTCTCCGGCTGACACAAAGGGCCGGGGCGGGGACGCGGCGCGTCTACTGGATGGAGAGCGGGACCTCCACGGTCAACTGCGACCTAGTAGTACTTCGTTAGGTCTGGCGTGGTCCGGTGCGCCCTGGTCGGTGTTTGGTGGGTAACTCGCGGTGGCAGGTGGGGCATTCGCCGGTCCAGGCC
>NZ_JBSFNM010000102.1:0-20762 GCF_053587085.1 Kitasatospora sp. NPDC003701 | reverse complement strand
CTGACGCCCCCTCCCGGGCGCCGGGTCCGGCCGTGCGGGGTGCCCCGCCGCGCGGTCCCGGCCACCCGCACCATCCCCCATCGGGTCGGTGCGGGCCACGGCTCCGCCGTCCGCGAGCGGGCCTGCGCTCAGTGCTGGTGGTGGGCGTGGACGACCGCGTGGCCGCGACCGCGGGCGATCATCCACTTGTTGACCGGCACGGTCAGGGCGAAGGCGAGGGCGAGCGAGCCCGCCAGGGCGGCCCAGAACAGCGCGTCGCCGAGGCCGGCGTCCATCGCCCCCGGGACGGTGACCATCACGGTGTTGTCGATCAGCTCCATGACCAGGATCGACACGGTGTCGGCGGCCAGCGCGACCTTGACGGCGGCGCGGACGTCCAGTCCGGCCCGCAGCACGCCGCGCATGGTCAGGGCATAGCCGAAGACGAAGGCCAGCAGCACCGAGAGGACCACGGTCGCACCGTTGTGCAGGCCGAAGGCGGTGCCGAGGACCATGCCCAGGATCTCGCCGATGGCGCAGCCGGTGAGGCAGTGCAAGGTCGCCTGCGCGGCGGTCCGCCAGCTCGCCCCGCCGCCGTGGCCGCCGTGGCCGGCGTGCGCGCCGTGGTCGTGGCCGTGGCCCTGCCCGTGACCGACGTGCTGGTGGTGCTCGTGCTCATGCTCGTGCTGTGCGGGGTGTGCCATGTCGTCCTCCGCTTGCTCTGGCGCTGCGCCCTCGGTTCGTCGTCACCGAACATATACCCCCCAGGGGTATGCCGCAAGCAATCCCGGCACGCCCTCTTCCGCACCCCCGCCCACCCGTGCTCCGATGGGACGCATGGCCGATGAGCGACGCAACGGGTACGACGGAACGGGACCGGGTGCGATCACACCGGACGGCTGCGCGGTCGAGATGTACGAGCGACTGCCGGCCAACGGCGAACCGGAGGTGATCGAGCGGCTGGTTCCCGCCGGCGCCCGCATCCTCGAACTGGGCTGCGGCGTGGGCCGGATGACGCACCCCCTGCTCAACCGCGGCTTCGCGGTCACGGCCGTGGACGAGTCCGCCGAGATGCTGGCCCGGGTCCGGGGAGCCCGGACGGTGCGCAGCCCGATCGAGCGGCTGGACCTCGGCGAGCGGTTCGACGTCGTCCTGCTCGCCTCCTTCCTGGTGCACGCCGGAGATCCCGCCGTCCGGCAGGGGCTGCTGGACACCTGCCGGCGGCACGTCGCGGACGACGGCCTCGTGCTGCTGCAGCGCGAGGGCGAGGACTGGCAGCGCGACGTGCCGCGCGAGCGTCCGCTGGGCCGGGACGGGCTGGTCCGGGTGGCCTCGGTCACCCCGGCCGGGAGCGGGGTGAACTCCGTGCACGTCGAGTACGAGTTCCCGGACGCGCGCTGGACCCAGACGTTCCTGTCCCGGCCGCTCGACACCGCCGCGTTCGAACAGGCCCTGGCCGACGCCGGCCTGACGGTGGACTCCTATCCGACCGAGGACCGGACCTGGGTGCTGGCCCGTCCGACGGCGGGCTGAGCGGGGCACCCGCACCCGGGCGCACCGGGCGGTCCCCCGGGCCGGACCGGGGCGGGGGCGGGAGCGAGGCTGTCACCTTCACCGCGTACCATCAGGCGCGCGCCGGGCCCGCGCAGCCCGAGCGCCGGGCGGGACCGGCGGTTCGCATGCCATCGGCATGTGCCCCGTGCATGCCGTCGGCATGCTCCCGCACCGACCAACAAGGACCGCTGATGCTCATCGAGCGACGGATACCCCGGGCGGGTGTCCGGTGATCGAATGGTTCCACGGAGCCGTCCTCGGCCTGATCCAGGGGCTCACCGAGTTCCTGCCGATCTCCTCCAGCGCCCACCTGCGGGTCTTCTCGGCCCTGCTGGGCTGGGACGACCCCGGCGCGGCGTTCACCGCCGTGACCCAGCTCGGCACCGAGTCCGCCGTGCTCATCTACTTCCGCCGCGACATCGCCTCGATCGTGAAGACCTGGACGCTCTCGCTGTTCCGGCCGGCGCTGCGCTCGCACCAGGACGCCCGGATGGGCTGGTTCGTGATCATCGGCACCCTGCCGATCGGCATCCTCGGCAAGTTGTTCCAGGACACCATCGAGACCAACCTCCGCGATCTGCGGATCATCGGCACCACGCTGATCGTCTTCGGTCTGATCCTGGCGGTGGCCGACCGCACCCGCGCCGTCCGGCACGCCAAGCCGATCACCGACCTGACCCTGCCGCACGCCGCCGTCTACGGCATGGCGCAGGCACTGGCGCTCATCCCCGGCGTCTCGCGCTCGGGCGGCACCATCAGCGCCGGTCTGCTGCTCGGTTACAGCCGCGAGGCGGCCGCCCGGTACTCGTTCCTGCTCGCGATCCCGGCCGTGCTGGCCTCCGGCCTGTTGGAGCTGTTCAAGATCGGCGAGGGGCCGGCACCGGCCTGGGGGCCGACCGTGCTGGCCACCCTGATCGCCTTCGCGGTGGGCTACGCGGCGATCGCCTGGTTCCTGAAGTACATCTCCAACAACAGCTTCATGCCGTTCGTGGTGTACCGGGTGGCACTCGGCATTCTGATCATCGTCCTGGTGAGCGTCGGCACGCTGACGCCCGACGCCGGCGTGGTGAAGTAGAACGCGGTTCCACCGCGACGACGCGTGCGGTACCCCTGGTACGACATGACGAAGCGGGCCGGGCACCTGATCAGGTGCCCGGCCCGCTTCGTCGTGTCGGGGTGCCGGGGGCTACCGGCTTCGCTCGCGGGCGGCGGTCAGCCGGCCGCGCACGGCGGCGTGCACCTCGGCCTCCTCGGCCGGGTCGGCCGCGAGGCGGCGCAGGCGCTCCAGCACGCGGGCGTCGCCGGTGGTGGCGACGTGTCTCGCGGCGAGCTCCCGGGTGGACTCCTCGCAGTCCCAGAGGCACTCGACGGCCGGCCCCTCAGGGAAGGCCACGTCCGTCACCGCGAGCGCGCGGGCCGCACGGCCGCGCAGCTCGGACGAGGCGGCCTCGCCGTAGATGTGGCGCAGCACGGGGACGGCTTCGGCGGCGGCCAGCCGCCCCGCACCGTCGACCAGCGACGCAAGACCGGGGCCGCCCACTCCGCGGACCGAGATCCAGCGGCGCAGCCCGGCCACCACCAGCGCCGCGTCGCCGGGCTCCCCGGCGTCGGCGAGCAACTGGACGGCGGCCTCGCCGAGGGCGCTGTCGGCGCCGCCCGTCGCCGGGTCGGCCCAGCGGCGGGCGTGGGCCAGCGCCTCGGGGCCGCGCATCCGGCCGAGCAGCTCCAGGGCCGCGCGGACCGTCCGGTCGTCGACATCGGCGGCGGCGGCCTCGATCAGGCTCGCGGCGGCCGGATCCTGCTGGTCGACCAGGTAGCGCAGGGCGGCCCGACGGGCGCCGGGCAGTCCGCCGCGGGCGGCCTCCAGCACGACGGGGCGGTCCTCGGGGCGCACCACGGCGGCCAGGCAGCGGGCGGCCGCGGCGGCCCGGCGGTCCACGGCGTCGGGGCCGGCGGGATCGCCGGCGTCGCGGGCGGGCTCCGGGCGGTCGGGCCGGCCGGCGAAGGCGGCGGCGCCGAGTGCTCCGAGTTCGCCCTGGTCGGCCCAGGCGAGTACATCGGCGGTGGACCAGCCCGGCGTGACGCCGCTGCGGTTCAGCTGGCGCTGCCAGAGGTCGAACGGGGACTGCTCGCTCGCCGCGGCGACCCGCGGGTGGTAGGCCGCCCAGAGCCGCCAGGGCCGTGGCTCGTACGCGCCGCGGATGAACTCACGCAGCTCGGCGTCGCCCTCGGGGCCCGGCGGGAAGTGGTCCAGCACCGCGGTGCCGAGCAGCAGCAGGCCGCGGTCGTCGTCGCGCAGCGCGAGCTCGTCGAGCGCCCAGGCCCAGTTGGTGCCGGTGGCGGCGTACTCGCGCAGCATCAGCAGCGCGTCGCGCCGGCCGTACGCGGCGAGGTGGCCCAGCACGGACAGCGCGAGACCGGTGCGGTACTCGTCGTCGTCGAGGAGGTCCTCCGGGTCGTGGAGGTGGTCCTCGATGCCGTCGAGCGGCGCCTCCAGTTCCATGTAGAGGCGCGCGTAGTAGAGGGAGCGGTTCTCGACCTGCCAGTCGGCTCTCGGGTCCCTGGTGACGCACTCCTCGAGCGCGGCGATGGCGTCGGTACGGTCGGCGGCCAGCGCATGGAGCTGCCCGTCACCGCGGCCTCGCTGAAGGAGGCCGAGGAGGCTGGCACTGGGTGCTATCACTGGCTCGAACATGAGGTCAGCATCCGTTGCGGCGGTCGTAGTGGCAACGGGATTTCCGTCGCCGGGGTCACTGGTCGGTACTGCGGTGGGCGCCCGGGCGCCGGAATCACCGAAGGTTACCGCCTCGGACACCTCGCCGCACACAGGGCGATCGGCCCTCCTGCCGCAGTGGCATATGCCGGAGGAATTTTGCCAGAGATCTGCCCAAATCCCCCACGAGGGTGACTCCGCTGTGCGACAGTCTTCTCACCGCTTCGACAGTTTCCCACCCCGTGACCACCCCCTCCGCCCACCTCGACCGATGGATCAGTCATGAGCATGCCTGCCCCCGCCGCCCGCCGGGCCGCCCGCCACGGCGATGCCCGACGGACGGACGCCGGGGCGGACGACGGCTCGGTGGGCGGCAGAGTGGACGGCACGGCGCAGGCGCCGTCCGGCCCCGTGGTCGGCTCCGCCGAGTGGGACCTGCTCACCGACGACGTCCGGTGGTCCGCCGAGATGTTCCGGCTGCTCGGCTGCGACCCCGGGCAGGGCCCGCTCAGCCTCGACCGGCTGCCCGACCGGCTCGCCGAGGCGGACCGGCCGCAACTGCGCCGGATGATGACCGACGCGCTGGTGCACGGACGCCACGCCTTCGGCACCCTCCAGGTCCGCCACCCCGACGGCGGGCGCGGCACGGTCGAGTGCGCGGGCGAGCCCGTCCTCGGGAACGACGGCACCGTGACGGCGCTGCGCATGCTGCTGCGCCCCGCCGACCCCGCCTGACGGCGAACCCGCACGACGCCGAACCCGGACGGACGACCCGCACGACGGCGATCCCGGACGGACGCACGACCCCGAGCAGACCCCGACCGGCCCCGGCCCACCCTTCTCAGGCGAGCTTCGGCCGGTTCTTGGCGTCCGCCTGCCGCAGCTCCCGCCCGAGCTCCGCGCGCAGCTCGTCCACCACCGGCAGGCCCCGGTAGCGGGCGGTCAGCCGGTACATCTCGCGCAGCCGGTCCCAGGTGCGGTGCGAGGAGTTCTGGCCGATCAGGTTCATCACCATCTTGGCCTGGAACTCCGCCGCGTCGGGCTCGCCGGTGAGCCAGTGCACCGAGGCGAGCGTGATCCGGTCGAACAGCGCCGAACGCAGCTGGCCGGTGCCCTCGCGCAGGTTGATCACCCGCTCGGCCTGGCGGCGCGCCTGCTGGGCGGCGGTCGGGTCGTGCTCGGCGAGGGTGCGCAGCACCAGCGCCTGCATCCCGCGCAGCTCCGCCTCGTCGAAGACCTGCATCCAGGACGGCGGCGGCTCGGACACGTCCTCGGCGAAGAGGTCCTCCGCCTCGCCGAGCAGCCGCCAGGTGTCCTGCGAGTGCCCGATCGAGGCGTGCGCCCAGGCCTCCACCGTGTTCAGCATCGCCCGGGTTCTGGGCAGCACCCGGCCGCCGCTCGCCTTGGCCGCCGACATCAGGTCGAGCGCGTCGTCGGCCCGGCCCAGGTGCACCATCTGCCGGGCGGCCCGGGAGATCGCCTCGCCGGCCCGGGGGCGGTCGCCGGCCTCCTTGGCCGACTCGGCGGCGATCATGAAGTACTTCTGCGCGGTCGGCTCCAGGCCGACGTCGTGCGACATCCAGCCGGCCAGCACGGCGAGGTTGGCCGCGACCAGCCACAGCCGCTGCTCCACCACCGGGTTGTGGCGGTGCGTCAGCAGACCGCCCACCTCGTTGAGCTGGCCGACCACCGCCTTGCGCTGGAGGCCGCCGCCACGCGCCGCGTCCCAGGCGCGGAACACCTGCACCGAGCGCTCC
The DNA here is from genome assembly GCF_053587085.1 of Kitasatospora sp. NPDC003701. NCBI lineage: Bacteria > Bacillati > Actinomycetota > Actinomycetes > Kitasatosporales > Streptomycetaceae > Kitasatospora > Kitasatospora sp. NPDC003701. The sequence goes on along the minus strand of NZ_JBSFNM010000102.1, from coordinate 14,759 downwards.
AGCGCCTCCACCTCGTCGAGCCCGACCGGGCCCGCGTCGTACACGTCCACCACCGGGCGGGCACCGCCCTGGGTGACGACCTGTCGGGGGCCGGGCGCGGACGCCGCGTACGCGACGGCGTCCCCGCCCAGCCAGCCTTTGAGAGTGTCGGCGATGACCGCCCCGGCCGTGAGCGCGGCGCCCGCACCCACCAATCCACGTCGGTTGAGCATGAGGTCCATTCCCGTGAACTCGGTGAGGACCGCGGCCGTACGATCCGGCTCCCATGGAGGTGCTGCGGGCTGCGCCGCTCCGGTCCTGGTGGGCCGGTGTCGTTCCAGACCGAGGTCCTCAGTGGTGACGACACGGCCGAGCCGCTCCGTGAACACGGACGCCAGCACCCTCGGCACCGGATCGCGCGGGATCTCCCCCTGCTCGATCCACCGCCGGACCCGCGAGGTGTCGGTGGACAGCTGCTGCTGTCCCATCGCGGCACCACGCCGGTTGACCAGCCGTGCGAGCTCGCCCTTCGACCATCCGGTCAGGACGAACAGATCGGCGAGTCGGGTGTTGGGTCCCCTGCTCACGTGAAGCCCCCAGGTTCCTCGGCTGGTTCGAGGCTAGAGGCTCCGTCATGTGCCAGGCGAGCATTCGCCAGGCTTCGCCAGGGTCCGCCACATTACTAACCAGTGCCGTCCGGGTGTGATGTAGAGGTGCGCCACCTCGCCCCTCGGGTCGGGCGGCGCCCCGGGCAGGTCGGGGGCATTCCCCCGACCGTGTCGCGGGGCGTCCCCGGTCCTCACCCGAGGGGGTGGCGCGGCCGGGTGGCGCGGGGGCGCCGGGCACGGCCACGGCAGTACCGGTCGTCCGCATTCCCCAGGGTGCGGACGACCGGAGCACCGCCGTAGCAAGGGGCTTCGGCCCCCGCGTCCGTGCCCGGCGCCCGCGCTCCACCCACCGCACCGAGACAGGGCCGCCGTCACGCCAGGAAGCACGCGGCACCGGCCCTCCCCGCACCGCGGGGCGCACCCGCCGACGGACAGAAAGGGACCACCCTCACCCCATGTACTCATCAGCGACCTCCCCCACGCCGACCGCGACCCGCCCCGCGCAGCGCCCGCCGGGCGCGGCCGCCGGCCGTCCCGGTCCGAAGCAGCTGCCGCCGCCGAGCCGCCCCGCGGTGCCGCGCGGCGCCGACGGCCGGGCCGCGGACGCGCGGGGCCAGGCCGCCCGGGCGGCGCTGGGACTGCGCGGCCCCGAGTCCGTCCTGCCGGTGGGCGCCCGGATCCCGGCCGTCCGGCCGGGCGACGGCCGGCTGCTGCGCCCGCCGATGCGGCCGGGCCAGCCCGGTGTCCCCGAGCGGATCGACCCGGCGGCGCTGCAGACCCCCGCGGTACGGGCCGCGCTGGCGGGTGTCGCCCGGATATGCCCCGCCTTCACCCCGCGCCAGGTGCTGCGCGAGGGCAGCCGCCACATCCTGGTGGCGGGCACCATCGGGCGGGCCCCGGTGGTCGCCAAGTGCCTGGCCCCGCAGGCGGTGCGCAGTGAGTACTTCGAGCAACTGGTGGCCGACTTCCACCACGAGGTCGCGGTCTACCGGGCCTTCGTCCGGCACCGCCCGCCGGTCCGGCTGCCCCGGCTGGTCGCGGCCGACCACGACCGCTGCGTGCTCGTCATGGAGCGCGTTCCCGGCCGGCCCGCCGCCCGGGAGCGCCACCCCGTCAACGCGCCCACCCCGGGCGAGGTGCGGGCCCTGCTCACCGCCGTCCGCACGCTCAACCTGTGGCGGCCGCCGACCGACGTGTTCCAGCCGCGGATGGACTACCAGCTGGAGATCGCCCGCTACCACTCGGTCGGCCAGCTCACCGACCGGGACGCCGGTGATCTGCGCGGCCTGCTGCACGGCCTGAGCCACACCCCGCTCCAGCTCTGCCACGGCGACGCCCTGCTCAGCAACATGCTGCTGGCGCCGTCCGGTCCGGTGCTGGTCGACTGGGAGCAGGCCGGCTGGTACCTGCCGGGCTACGACCTGGCCGTGCTCTGGAGCGTGCTCTCCGGGGACACCGCCGCCCGCCGGCAGATCAGCCAACTCGCCCAGAGTGGCGGCACCCTGGCCCGGGACGCGTTCCTGGTGAACCTGGTGCTGGTGCTGATGCGCGAGATCCGGCTGTACGACGTGCCCGGTGCGGGCGAGGAGCAGCGGATCATGATCCGCCGGCTGTACGACGACGCGGCGCTGGCCCGCCGGGCCGTCCGCGCCGCCGTCGGCACCCGCTGAGCAGGAGCGCGGCGTCGGAACCGGCCGGACGGGAACCCCGGCCGGCCGGCGCACCCCGACGGACCGGAGGCGGCGCCGCCGAGGGCGGCGCGGACCGCGGCGGTCCGCCGGGGCCGGCCGGTCAGGGGCGTCGCCCGCGCTCCAGGGCGGCCCGGCCGGCGGCGTCCAGGACGGACTCGTCCGGAGCGAAGTGGACGCGGCTGCTGAGGACGTCGCGCAGGTAGCGCTCCAGCGGGTGACGGCGGCTCAGGCCGGGGTTGCCGGTGAGTGAGACGGCCTGCTGGACGGCCGCTATCGCGGCGCGGGTCGCGAGCAGCTGTGCGGGTCCGGTCCGGGCGACGGCGTCCGGCTCGGCCCGGTCCACCCGCGGGGCCAGTCCGTTGACCAGTTCCTCGGCACCGATCAGCTGGGCCTCGATCTCGCCCAGCGCGCAGCGGTAGCGGGGCAGGCTGCCGAGCGGCTCGGTCAGGTTCGCGGGGGTGCGCTGGTGGAGGAAGCGCACCAGCCACTGCTCGGCCGAGCGGGCCACCCCGAGGGCGACGGCGGACAGGGCCAGGTCGTGCCAGGCGCGGGTGAGTTCGGCGGCGGGCACCGGCTCCTCCGGGGCACCGGCGCTGCCGGTGACGGCCGCCCCGGACGGCGCGGCTCCGTCGCGGGCGGGCCCGGCGGCGCGGCCGCCCTTCGGGGCGGTGAGGCCGAGCGCCAGTTCGCTCGGCACCCGGACGGCGTCGAGCACCACGTCGTGGCTGGCGCTGGCCCGCAGGCCGAGTTGGTCCCAGGTCGGGTCGACCTCGATGCCCTCGCTCTCGCCCCGGACCAGGAAGGTGCCGACCCGCGGCACCGGTTCGTCGGTCCGCGCGGTGACCGCCATCCAGGCCAGCGCCTCGGCGCCGGCACAGTACGTCTTTCGGCCACTGAGCAGCCAGCTGTCGCCGTCCCGCCGGGCCACCGTGGCCGGCAGCGCGCCGCCCTGGCCACCGGGCTCGGCGCGCAGGGTGTTGACCAGGGCCGGCCCCCGACGGGACTCGGTGAGCAGCCGCCGGTAGCCGGCCGTCGGCCAGCCGGCCACCCGGGCCTGCTCGGCGTGCTGCAACAGGGTGAAGGCGGTGACGACGGCCACCGAGGCGTCCCCCCGGCCGAGTTGGGCGAGCACCCGGACGGTGTCGGCCAGCGTGCCGCCGGGGCCGCCGTACCGCTGGGCGACGGTGAGGGTGAGCAGACCGGCCTCGTGCACCGCCTCGATGCCCTGGTAGGGGAAGGTGGCGTCGCGGTCGTGTTCCTCGGCGCGGGCCGCCAGCAGGTCGACGACCCGGGGCAGCCCGGCGAGGGCGGCGGCGACGGGAGACTGATCGGCAGCGATGGTGGTCATGGTGCTGGTGCCTCCGGGCGGCAGCGTGGGCTCGGCAAGTGCGGGCGGCACGCCGGACGGGCGCGCAGTACCGGTCGGCGGCGCCGGAAGTCAGCGGAAAGCCCGCCCCCGGATCGGCGCCGGCCACTCGGCCGGCCACCCGCCGCCTCGGGGACGAATCCCCCTCAGTGGCCCCGACACGCCGCGCTTGCGGTGCGCCGCAGGTCCAGGTAGCTGCGACGGGTCAGCAGCGGGAGACGGCACGACATGTTCGCGACTGTACGAAGCGTTGATCGAAACCGTCAAGCAGCGCCCGGAGCGCGGAACCTGCCCCGGCCCGGATGCGGCCGGGGAACCGGTCAGCCCTGCTGGAACATGTCCGCCGGAAGCGGCTTGAGCAGCTGGTAGAGGTCGTCCGAAATCGGTCGGTCCCAGGAGGCGATGGTGACCTGGACGCCGTCGCTGCGCCCGAACTGGGAGCAGAACACCCGGCCCTCGCTGACCTTGACCTTCTTCACGATCAGCAGATCATCCCCGAGCATCACCGGGAAGTCCTCCGCCGAGACGAACTCGACCGGTTCTTCGTTCTCCAGCGCCGCGAGCAGCTGCCGGACCTCGAAGGGCACCTCGTCCCCGGTCTCGCGGGCCGGCGAGCCCTCGGGGAGGTTGCCGATGAACATCGCCGGGCCTCTGCCTCCGAACAGGTCGTAGCGGAGGAAAATCCCCTGGCAGGAGCCGTCCGGGCCGGTCATCATGGCCGCACCGAAGTCGCCGGGCCAGTCGCCCGGGTCCATCGCGAGCACGTCGAAGTCCGGGCCGGCGGGCTGTCCGGAGCGACGGCGGAGAAAAGACATGGGAACATCGTACGTGCCCGGCACACCACTCTCGCGGGGTGGGTGGGGCCCTGGACGGAGATCCACGCTCAGAGACCAATGTTGACTCTGAGCAACCGTCCGGGCTACGTTCGGTTCAGCACGACAGCCGTTCTGGGTTTCACCCTCCGGGGGGACGGCATGTCGCAACGCGGCCCTACACGCGTATCCCTCACTGTGCACATTGTCGTGCCGAACCGCCGAGCACCCAGCTTCGTCGTCGCACACAGCACAGCACACAAGCCAACAGTTCCACGTCACACAAGCAAGGTCCGCGGGGCCCCGGCCCGTCGCTCCCGCGGATCTGCTCGGGACGCCGCCGCGTGGGGGCGTGCGGGTCCCGAGCACCCGGCACCGACGTCGAGTCGCTCTCGGCTCCGGTGTCAGCCTCCCGGCGACTGCCGGCCCCTTGTGGGCCGGGACCGGCCAACGCACCCCCGGTGCGCAGGGGATGACTGGGAGGCAGGTCCGGCATTGCTGCCGGGCTGCACAGCAGGCGCCGTGTCTGGCCGCGTGGGGGCGGTGGGCACGGCGTCTGCCTGTGCTCATACTCTGAGCTGCACTTGTCTAACAGTCAACAGAATTTATGACCGGGTACGCTCAAATCTGATCAAAAGATGGAAACGGGCCCCTCGCAGGGCCCGTTTCGACGTTCCTCCCCCAGGTGTTTCTCCGGCGGGGGTCTCCGGTGGAGGACTCCGGCGGGCCTCAGGTGAGGTCGAACTCCCCGTCCCGGGCGCCGAGCACGAAGGCGCGCCACTCGCCCGGCGTGAACACCAGGACCGGCCCGTCCTCCTGGCGGCCGTCCCGCATGCCGATGTAGCCGTCCACGAACGCGATCTGGACATCCCCGACCCCCTGGCTGCTGCACAGCCAGGTCGCCCCGGTGAAGTCCACCTTCGGCTTCCCGCTGGGCGCGAGCTCCGGCGCCGCTGCGGCCACCTCCACGGCCGCGTCCATGGCCGAATCCACGTCAGTCCCGATATTGGCTGCCACTGCTGGTCTCCTCCCGACGGCTTTGCCGGGCCAGCCTAGTCACCGCCGCCATTCGGGTCAGCGGGTTGCCGAGGACTCCCCCGACCGGGGCCGGGGCTCCGCCGGCGGGCCCCGCGGGCCGCCGCCCTGTGCTAGGAGCCGCCCGACCCGGGAGGTGCCCGGCGGACCGGGCCCGCGCACCCCCTCGTACCCCCGGGATCGGGCCGGGCGCCGCGTGGAGAGCGTGTCCCGCCCCACCGGGCGGCGGCCGAGCTGCCAGAGTGTGGAAGGCCCTCACCCCGACGCCCCCAGGAGCAGCCGATGAGCCGCCGGGACGGCACCAGCGCCGATGTCATCCCCATCTCCGAGGCCCCCTCGGCCCACCCCCCGGCGCCCCGCACCCCACCCGCCCGCACCCCGCTGCCCCGGCCGGCGCCCGGCCGGCCCCCCGCACACGGGCGGGTCGGGATCGTCCTGGTCTCGCACAGCCAGGAGTTGGCCGCCGCGGTGCGCGCGCTGGCGCTCGCGCTGGCCGGCTCCGACTCCCCCGCCCCGGTCGCCGCGACCGGCGGTGACCTGGTCTCCGGTCCGGGCATCAGCGCGGTGCTGGTGGCCGCCGCCACCCGCCGGGTCGACCAGGGGCACGGCGTGGTGGTGCTCGCCGACCTCGGCAGCGCGGTCTCCACCGTCCGGGCCCTGCTCATCGACGCGGACGAGCACGGGCTGCCGTTCCCGGTCCGGTTCGCCGACGCCCCCTTCGTGGAGGGCGCGGTGGCCGCGGTCGCCACCGCGACGGCCGGCGGCGACCTCGCGGCCGTGCTGGACGCGGCCGAGGAGGCGTACCGCCAGCAGAAGGACTGAGCCGGTTCCGGCCGCCGGGCCCTTCTCGGCGTTCCGCCCCACCGCGGGTGACCGCCCGGCTACCATCGGCACAGGGCCGGGCCGAGCGGGCCGGGCGGTGCGGAGGGGGAGCCTCAGCCATGCGCGTGGTCGTCACCGGCGGAGCCGGATTCATCGGGGCCAACCTGGTCCGGGCCCTGCTGGCCCGCCCGGAGGTGACCCGGGTCCGGGTGGTGGACAACCTGTCCACCGGCAGCAAGGCGAACCTGGCCGGCGTCGACGCCACCCTGTACGAGGGCAGCATCCTCGACCGCGCCCTGCTGGACGAGGCGTTCACGGGGGCCGACGCCGTGGTGCACCTGGCCGCGCTGCCGTCCGTCCCGCGCTCGGTCGCGGACCCGCTGGCCAGCCACCACGCCAACGCGACCGGCACCCTGGAGGTGCTGGAGGCGGCCCGCCGGGCCGGCGGGCCGTACGTGGTCGCCGCCTCCTCGTCCTCGGTCTACGGTGCCAACCGCGAGCTGCCCAAGCGCGAGACCATGCGCACCGCGCCGATGAGCCCGTACGCGGTCAGCAAGCTGGCCACCGAGTCCTACCTGGCCGCCTACCACCACTGCTACGGGCTGGGCGTGCTGCCGCTGCGGTTCTTCAACGTCTTCGGCCCGCTGCAGCCCGCCGGGCACGCCTACGCGGCCGTGGTGCCGGCCTTCCTGGACGCGGCCCTGGCCGGGCGGCCGGTGACGGTCCACGGCGACGGCGGCCAGAGCCGGGACTTCACCTACGTCGGCACCGTCACCCAGGTGATCACCGAGGCCGTGCTGCGCCGGGTGGTGCACGCCGACCCGGTCAACCTGGCCTTCGGCACCCGGACGTCGCTGCTGGAGCTGGTCACCACCCTGGAGTCGGTGCTGGGACACCCGGTCCCGGTGGCCCACACCGAGCCCCGGCCCGGTGACGTGCGGGACTCGCAGGCCGACAACGCGCGGCTGCGCGAGCTGTTCCCGGACGTCCGGCCGGTGCCGCTGCGCGAGGGGCTGGAACGGACCGCGGAGTGGTTCCGCACGCTCTGAGGCCCTCCCCGGGACCGGGAAGGGCCGGGCCCGGAGCGGCGGGCCCGGGTCAGGCCGGCGCGAACGCGCCGCCCGGGCCGAAGGCCAGCGCGGCGAACCGCTCGCCGATCAGCCGGTGCCCGGCCGGGTTCGGGTGCAGCAGGTCGGCGAGCCCGTCGGCGTCCCGCGGTCCGAGCAGCGCCAGCCCGTCCAGATGGTGCAGGTGGGGGTCGGCGGCCGACCGCGCGGCGGCGATCCCGGCCAGCTCGGCCCGGACCGTCTCCAGGGTGAGGGCCCCGGCCGGGATGTCCGCGGGGTCGCCGAGCGAGTCGAACCGGGCGCCGTCGGCCGTCTGCTCGTACCTCGCCGGACCGGGCGAGCGCTCGAACGGCGGGCTGAACACCGGGGAGACCAGCAGCAGCGGGGTGTCCGGATGGCCCTCGCGGACGGTGTCCAGGAAGCCGTGCACGGCCGGTCCGAAGGTCCGCCGCCGGAACGAGGCCGCGGTCACGACGTTGATGCCGATCTTGAGGCTGATCAGGTCGGCCGGCTGGTCCCGCAGCGTCCGGGCGGTGAACGGGTCCAGGTGGGCGTTGCCGGCCAGCGAGAGGTTCAGCAGGTCCGCACCGGCCCGGTCGGCGGCGATCCACGGCCAGGTCTCCGCCGCCGAACCGGCCTCCGGGGCCTGGCTGATCGAACTGCCGTGGTGCAGCCAGCGGCGGCGCCCGCTCGGGCGGGGCGCCAGCACGGGCGCGTCCGCGCGCAGGGCGACCAGCTCGACGGAGGTCCACTGCGGCAGCCACAGCTCCACCTCCCGCTCGGCGTCGCCGGCCGCCGCTGTCGACGTCGTGAAGCGCAGCACCGCGGGCCCGCCCGCCGCCGGCAGCGCCGCCCGGTCGGTCCGCACGCCGTCCAGCACCAGCTCGACCGCGCCCGGGTACGGGGGCTCCGGCGGTGTCTGGAGGGCGAGTTCGAGCACCGTCGCCGCCGTCCGGAAGGCCAGTCGCACCCCGGAGGGCATCTGCGCCACCCGGCGCACCGCCTCGTCCGGGAACTGGCCGGCCGTCCAGGCCGGCAGCCGCCAGGGCCGCAGGCCGTTGGCGGTGCGCTCCAGGTGCAGGGCGCCGCGGACCTCCACCGGCCCGTCCAGCAGGGGGATTTCGGCCGGCCGGCCGGTCACGGCCGCTCCTTGCCCGCCCACTCGAAGCGCGCCGCGCCCCGGCACTCCCGGGCCTGGCGCAGTGCCCGGTGCTCCGCCTCGATCATCGGCGGCAGCTCGTCCGGGGCGAACCAGCCGACCGCGAGCGACTCGTCGTCGTTGACCCGGGCCTCGCCGCCCACCGGGCGGCAGCGGAAGACCAGGACCAGGTACTGGGTCTTGTCGCCGTTGGGATAGGTGACCACGGGCGAGACGTCGACCGAGGCGAGCGCCTCGGGAACGACCACCACACCGGTCTCCTCCAGGCACTCGCGCGCCGCGCCGTCGGCGGGCTGCTCACCGGGGTCGAGGATGCCGCCGGGCAGGGCCCAACGGCCGTCGTCGGCCCGCCGGACGAGCAGCACCCGGTCGTCGTCGTCGAGGACGACCGAGGCCGCGGCGCTGAGCCAGAGCTGGCGGGTGCCGACCACGGCGCGGAGTTCGGCGAGGAACGCGGGGATAGCCATGGTCCGCACCCTATCCGGCGCGACGCGGGCCCCGGGGCACCTACGCGGGCGGGCCCCGGGGACCTACGCGGGTGCCGTCCGGCGCAGCGGCCTGGCCGGGGAGCCGACCACCACCTCACCGGCCGGGACGTCCCTGGTCACCACCGCGGCCGCGCCGACGAAGGCGTTCGCGCCGATCCTGCGGCCCTGCAGCACCACGGCGTTGCTGCCGACGGTCACGCCGTCGGCGAGCACCACCGCGCCGGAGACGTTGCCGCCCGGATAGACCGTCACCCGCTCGCCGAACACGCTGTCGTGGCCGACGGTCGCGTTGTAGTGGACCTGGCTGTGCGCGCCCAGGCGCACACTGCTGGACACGTACGCGCCGCCCATCACCAGGCAGCCGGGGCCGAGTTCGGTGTCGGGCGCGATCAGGGCCCGGGGGTGGACGAGGGTGGCGGGCACCGCGCCCCGGGCCTCCAGCAGCGCGGCGAGCCGCTGCCGGACGCCCGGGTCGGCGATCCCGACCAGGTAGCGCGCGCCGGCCGGGACGTCGTCCGGCCGGCGGACGGGCAGGCCGCGGACGGCGCCGCCGTGCCCGCGGTCGTCCAGGAAGCCGGCGACCGGGACGCCGGCCGCGAGCGCGGTGTCCAGCGCCTCGCGGCCGACGCCCCCCGCGCCGGCGATCCAGAGTTCTCGGTGTTCGGTGGCCATGGCGGCCATCCTGCCCGCTTCCGGGTTCAGGACGCCTCCTCGACGGCGGTGCGGACGGGCTGCGCCAGCCGGGGCGCGGTGGCCTGCCGGGGCAGGCTGATCGTGGTGAGCGGACGGACGACGGGGTCGGCGGGCCCGTGAGTCGTGTCGGCGGGCTCGGTGGGCGCCGGGAAGCCGGGGTTGACCCCGCCGGCGGCGGTGACGCCGCTGGGGCGCAGCAGCACCCCGACGGTGAGCGCGAGAATGCGCAGGTCCACCAGGAGCGAGCGGTGCGCGACGTACCAGAGGTCGAGTTCGATCCGCTCGGGCCAGGTGATGGAGTTGCGGCCGCGGACCTGGGCCCAGCCGGTGAGACCGGGCCGGACGTCTAGCCGGCCGCGCTGGCGGTGGGAGTAGTGGACGACCTGTTCGGGCAGGGTGGGCCGGGGCCCGATCACGCCCATCTCGCCGCGGGCGACGTTCCACAGCTGCGGCAGCTCGTCCAGGCTGGTCTTGCGGAGCAGGTCACCGAGCCGGGTGATCCGGGGCGCGTCCGGCTCCTCGGGAAAGCGTTTGTCCCGCATGGTGCGGAACTTGAGGATCTCGAACTCCTTTCCGTGCCATCCGGTCCTGGTCTGGCGGAAGAGCACCGGTCCGCCCATCGTGCAGCGGATCAGCAGGGCGATCAGCAGGCCCAGCGGGATCGCGACGATCCCGGCCAGGACGGTGACCGCGAGGTCCCCCCCTCGCTTCATGACGGTCCTTCCCCCTGATGCGGTGTGTGGGAGTACGCGGGCTCAGTCGACCGTCCAGGGCAGTGCCTTGGCGCGGGCGACGGCCGCGTAGGTCTCCAGCGAGACCCCGGCGACGGCGCGCTGGTCGAAGTGCGCCGCGGCGCGGCGCCGTGCTGCGGCGCCGAGCCGTTCGCGCAGGCCGGGCTCGGTGAGAAGCCGGTCCAGCGCGCTGGTGAGGGCCCGGGCGTCCCCGGGCGGGGCGAGGAGCAGGTGCTCGTCGTGGGTGCCGATCTCGCGGCAGCCGCGGATGTCGCTGAGCACCATCGGCAGGCCGCCGGCGGCGGCCTCCATGGCGGAGCGGGAGAACCCCTCCCGGTAGGAGGGGAGGACGAAGACGTCGAGGGCGGCGTACACCGCGGGCATGTCGCTGCGCGGGCCGGGGAACTCGACGCCGGACTCGGCGCCGTGGGCGTCGGGCTTGTCGGGGTCGTCCGGGCCGATCCAGACGAACCGGGCCTTGCCGGCCAGCGCGCGGGCCGCCTCGGCGTACTCGCCGATGCCCTTCTCGGCGACCCGCCGGCCGACGCCGCCGACCAGCAGTTCGTCCGGGCCGACGCCGAGTTCGGCGCGGAGCCGGGCCCTGGTGCGGGCCCGGTCGCCGGGGGCGGTCGCGAACCGGGTGAGGTCGACGCCGTTGCCGACGACGCGCGAGCGGCGGCCCGGGACGGCCCGGGCCAGGGTGCGGCGGTCCTCGCCGTTCTGGTACAGCTCGGCGTGCGAGAAGCGGGCCGCGAAGGCCTCCGCGCCGAGCACGAACGCCCGCTTGGCGAGCGGGTCGTGGGCCTGCGCCCAGAGGCCGTGGCAGGTGTTGACGACGACCGGGACGCGGGCCAGCCGGCCGAGCACGCGGCCGAGGACGCCGGTCTTGGGGTTGTGGGTGTGCAGCACGTCGGGGCGGAGCCGGTTCAGCACGGCGAGCAGTTCGCGGGCGGCGGCGGCGTCGGCGCGCGGCTGCCAGGCCCGGGTGAGGGCGTGCAGCGGCTCGTGCCGGACGCCGATCGCCTCGATGTCGGGGACGTACGGGCCGGGCGCGCTGATGCCGTAGGTCTCGAAACCGGCCTCCAGGTCGACCTTGAGCTCGGTGGCGAGCAGCAGGTGCAGGCTCATGTCGACGGTGGTGAGGTGGGCGACCCGCAGCGGCCGGCCGCCGGGGCCGCGCAGCCGCGGGGCGGGGCGGCGGGACGCGGGCGCGGGCGTCCCGGGGGCGGCGACGGGCTCAGGCACGGGCACCCACCGCCTTCGCGGTGGCGACGATCCGGGCGTAGGCGCGCTCGGGGATCAGCCGGCCGTACAGCTTGGCGCGGAAGAAGTCGATCGGGTCGGTGCGGCGGACGGGCACCCGGCGCAGCCGGACCGGGTCGACGCCGGGCACGTTGCGCCCGACCTCGCCGGTGGCGGCGGTGCGGAACCTGGCGCGCAGCGCGGGCTCCATGTGGGGCACCGGAACGCCCCAGGTGTAGGCGTAGTGCCGGGGGCGGACGCCGAGGTGCTGTTCGACGTCGTCGTTGCAGGCGTCCAGCTCGGCGGTGGTGAGCAGCTCGGGGCGGGCGTGGCTGCGGGTGTGGTTGGCGACGGTGCACAGGCCCGAGGCGGTCATCTCGCGCAGCTGCTCCCAGCTGAGCGCGGGAGCGCCCGCGGTCTTGGCGGTCGAGCCCTCCCAGCGCATCTCGCCGCCGACGTGGCCGCTGGCGAGGTAGACCGTGAACGGGAGGCCGCGCTCGCGCAGCAGCGGCCAGGCGTTGTCGTACACGTCGGCGAAGCCGTCGTCGAAGGTGAGTACGGCGGCGGGGGTGCGGCGGCCGGCCTCGATCCGGTCCACGGCCTCGTCGAGGGAGACCACCCGGCCCGGCGGCAGCTCGGCGAGCAGGTCGGCCTGGGCGGTGAAGTCGGCGGTGGTGACGTCGAGCTCGTCCGGGCTGCCGCCGCCGACGCGGTGGTAGATCAGGACGGTGGCGCCCTCGCCCGGTCGGGCCCCGACCCGGCCGGCCAGCCGGCGCTTGACCCTGGTGCGGATGCCTTCGGTCGGTCCGGCCGCCTCGGATGCCCCGGGCACGGCGGTGCCGCTCATCGCTCCCCCCTCTGCGGCGCCCTCCCCGGCGCCGTCAAGTGGCCTCGCATCCGGCGCAGTTGGCTGCCGGACGGACATCACAGTAGGGGGAACTGTGGGGCTGATGGCCCGGAATTGTGAAAGAAGCGAGAAGAAGTTGGCAGATGGGCCGAAACCGGCCGATCCGACCGGTTCGGCTCGATCGGCTGTTCAGGTGGCGGCCGGCGGCGGACCGGGCTCCTCACGGGGCCGGCCGGGCCGGCTCGGGCGGGCCGACGACCCCTGCGCCCGAGGGCTTCAGAGGGTGGCGCCGCGCCGGTACCGCAGCAGGGCGAACGCGATCCGGCCGAGCAGCAGCACACCGGCCGCGAGGCAGCCGGCCACCGCCATCGCCCAGGCCGGACCGTCACTGTCCGGAACCGCCACGGCGACCACGATGCCGAGCGCCAGACAGGCCAGACCGACCACGGCCAGCGGGAGCTGGTGGGTGACCAGCGCGCCACCGCTCCACACACGCGCCATCCGGGTCGCACCATGGGGGTGCAAATGATCACGTTCCGCATCTGCCATGAGGCCAAGGTACCCCGGAGCAGCGCCGGAGGCAGCCCGCAGGACGCGATTTCCCGACTACTCTCCGCAACCAACGGCCCGGCGTGGCGCGGGCACCTCCGGCGCTCCGGCGCACGCTCGGGGGCGCCTGTTTTCGGCCCGCGAAAAATCCTCGGCTGTCCGGTACAACCATCTACGCGGCGTATCCGTCTCCACTACATTGAGCGATCCAGGAGCCGTCCGCGGTGCGGGTTGGGAGTCCCCGCCGAGGACCGGAAAACACCAGGGGGCGGAGCCGCCGTGCCCTGGAGTCGGAGGCCGGGCTCCATCCTCCGGCGGTACCGCCACGCCGCACCGGCGACCGAGGGGGAACCGTGCCGCAGTCCAAGTCCACGACGTCGACCTCCATGGCCCGGATCGGGTCCGTCATCAGTACCCTGCCGAGCGCGAACGTGCGCTCGTTGCCGCAGGCGGCCGCCGGGCAGCCGGCCGCTCGGCAACGGGCGACCGGGCGCTCGGCGGCCGCACCGCCGCTGACCTCGCAGTCCACGACCGCGCCACCCGCGCCCGGCCGGCCGACGGCCGCCCACGCGGTGACCGCCGTCCCCCAGCCGCTGCCGCGCGGCCGGCAGGCGGGCCGGCGGCATGCCGCCCGGCCCGAGGCGGGCCACCCGGAGGAGCGGGGCGACTGGTTGCGCTTCGCCCCCGTCCAACCGCTGTTCCGGGCCCGGGCCGCGCAGCGGCTCGCCGTGCTCGCCTACCACGGCGTGACCGATCCGCGCTCCTTCGGCGCCCAGCTCGACCGGCTCCGAAGACTCGCCACGCCCGTCTCGCTGGCGGCCGTCCAGCAGGCCGTCGCCGAGCGGCGGCCGCTGCCGGCCCGCAGCGTGCTGGTCACCTTCGACGACGCCGACCGCAGCGTCCTCACGCACGCCCTGCCGGCCCTCAACGACCGGGGCATCCCGGCGGCCGCGTTCGTCATCTCCGAGCTGATCGGCACGGAGCGGCCGTTCTGGTGGCACGAGGCCGACTTCCTGGCCCGGCACGGCGGGCGCGCCCGCTCGCTGGACTGCGGGCACCCCTCGCAGCTGCTGCGCCGGCTCAAGGCCATGCCCGACCCCGACCGGCGGCGCAGCCTCCAGGAGCTGCGGGTCAGCGCGGACCGGCGGCCGCCCCGGCAGGAGCAGCTCACCCCGGCCGATCTGCTCGCCCTGCGCGAGGGCGGCGTCGCCATCGGCAACCACACCCAGGGGCACCCCTGCCTCGGGCGCTGCGACGACATCACCGTCCGGGCCGAGATCACCGGCGCCCACGAGGCGCTCACCCGCTGGCTGGGCGAGCCGCCGATCGCGTTCGCCTACCCGGACGGGGGTCACGACCCGCGCGCCGAAACCGTCCTGCAGGAGCTGGGGTACCGGCTCGGGTTCCTCTCCGACCACCGCCTCGGCCCCCGTCTGCCCGACCACCCGCTCCAGATCAGCCGGCTCCAGGTCGACTCGACGACGAGCACGCGCCGCTTCGACACCATCCTGTCCGGGCTGGAGCCGGCCTACCGGCGCTGGCGCGGCCAGGCGGTGGCGTAGCGGTCGCGGAGACCGGGGCGCGGTGCGCAGGAAGTCGGCCGGTCCGCTCCTGTGGGGAGCGCCGACGGCGGCTGCGGGTAGCACCGTCCAGCGCGCATCCATCCCGAG
>NZ_JBSFNM010000101.1:0-21422 GCF_053587085.1 Kitasatospora sp. NPDC003701 | reverse complement strand
GGTGCGGACGGGAGCACCGTCCGCACCGGCCCGCGAGGATCCCGGCGGGTCAGCGCGTCAGCCAGTAGGCGCGGCGCTGGAAGGCGTAGGTGGGCAGCTCGACGTGGTGCCCACCGGGCAGGGCGGCCTCCCAGTCGACGGCCCGTCCGCGCACCCACTGCCGGGCGAGCGCCTCCAGCGGGCCGGCCGGCCCGGCCGCGGGCGCCAGCGCGTCCGCCCCGGGCCCGGCCGCGAGCACGTTCTCGGCCGGTGCCCCCTCGGCCAGGGCCTTCAGCCCGCTCAGGAACCCCTCCCGGTCGGCGGCGAGCACCACCGCCCGGTGCTCCAGGCCCGCCCGGCCGGTGGCCAGCGAGAAGGCGACGTCCCGGGCGGACAGCTCGGGCCGGGGCGCCACGAAGGCCGCGAGGCGCTCCGCGTGGGCGGCCACCGCGGCCGCGCTGCGGCCCGACAGCACCCAGGGCAGCAGGCCGCCCGCCTGCTCCGCGACCGGGGCGTCCGCGGGTGCCGGCTCGCCCTCGGGCGCCGGCGCCGGCTCGCCCACGTGCTCCAGGACGACGTGCGTGTTGGTGCCGCTCATGCCGAACGAGGACACCCCGGCCCGCCTCGGCCGGCCGGTCCGCGGCCAGGGCTGCGCCTCGGTCAGCAGCCGGACCTCCCCGGCCGACCAGTCCACCCGCGGCGACGGCCGGTCGGCGTGCAAGGTCCTGGGCAACACGCCGTGCTGCATGGCCAGCACCATCTTGATCACTCCCGCCACCCCGGACGCCGACTGGGTGTGGCCGATGTTGGACTTCATGGCGCCCAGCCAGAGCGGCCGCTCCGGCGACCGGCCGGCGCCGTACGCGGCGAGCAGCGCGGTGGCCTCGATCGGATCGCCCAGCGCCGTACCGGTGCCGTGCGCCTCGACCGCGTCGACCTGATCGGGCGTCAGTCGCGCGTTCGCCAGGGCCTGTTGGATCACCCGCTGCTGCGCGGCGCCGTTGGGCGCGGTCAGCCCGTTGCTCGCACCGTCCTGGTTGACGGCCGAGCCGCGGACCAGCGCCAGCACGGGGTGCCCGTGGCGGCGCGCGTCCGACAGCCGCTCCAGCAGGACGACGGCCACGCCCTCGGCCATCCCCATGCCGTCGGCCTCCGCCGCGAAGGCCTTGCAGCGGCCGTCCGCCGACAGCTCGCCCAGACGGCTCAGCCCGACCAGCTCGGAGGGGTACGACATCACCGTGACCCCGCCCGCCAGGGCGAGCGAGCAGTCGCCCTGGCGCAGGGCCTGGGCCGCCAGGTGCAGGGCCACCATCGAGGACGAGCACGCCGTGTCGACGGTGACCGCGGGGCCCTCCAGCCCGAGGGTGTAGGAGACCCGGCCGGACAGGATGCTGATCACGTCCCCGAGGCCGAGGTGCGCCGCCAGCTCGTCGGTGACCTCGGCCTGGGCGCCGTAACCCTGGTAGCGGGAGCCGATGTAGACGCCCGTCCGGCTGCCGCGCAGGGTGTGCGGGTCGATGCCGGCGCGCTCGACGGCCTCCCAGGAGGCCTCCAGCAGCAGCCGCTGCTGCGGGTCCATCGCCAGCGCCTCGCTCGGGCCGATGTCGAAGAACCCGGCGTCGAACTCGGCGGCGTCGTGGAGGAATCCGCCCTCCTTGGTGCAGGTGGTGTCCGGGCGGCCCGGCTCCGGGTGGTAGAGGCCGGCGAGGTCCCAGCCGCGCCCGGTGGGCAGGCCGGAGACGGCGTCCGTGCCGGCGTCGAGCAGCCGCCACAGGTCCTCGGGCGACCGGACGCCGCCCGGCAGGCGGCAGCTCATCGCCACGATCGCGACGGGGTCGTCGGCGGTGTCGGGACCGGTGCCGGTGCCCGCCGCCGGCTGCTCGACCGCCCGGGGCGACTCCCCGAGGATCTCGGTCCGCAGCCGCCCCGCGAGCGCGAGGATCGTCGGGTGGTCGAAGACCACGGTGGTCGGCAGCCGCAGGCCGGTCGCGGCGTTCAAACGGTTGCGCAGATCGACCGAGGCCAGCGACTCGAAGCCGAGCTCGCGGAAGGGCCGACCGGTCGCGATGCTCTCGTGCGAGGCGTGGCCGAGCACCGCGGCCACCGTCCCCGCGACCAGCTCCAGCAGCTCCCGGTCGGCCTCCGCCAGCGGGCGGCCCGCCAGGCGGCGGCGCCACCGGGAGAGCACGTCCGCCGCCTGCTCCCGCTCCTGCCGCTCGGCCGGCCGGCCGCGGCGGGCCTCGGGGATCGCGTCCAGCAGCGGTCGCGGCCGGGCCGAGGCGAAGGTCGGGGAGAAGCGGTCCCAGGCCACGTCGACCAGGGCGACGAAGGTCTCGTCGCGGTCCAGGACCTGCTGGAGGGCGGCGACGGCCGGTTCCGGGTCCATCAGGGGCAGCCCCTGCCGGAACAGCCGGCTCTCGGCGCCCTTGGCGGGGCCGTCGGCGCCCCAGCGGTCCGGTGTGTTCCACAGCCCCCAGGCCACCGAGGTGGCCCGCAGGCCGCGGGCCCGGCGCTGCTGCGCGAGGGCGTCCAGGTAGGCGTTGGCCGCCGCGTAGGCGCCGTGGTCGCCGCTGCCCCAGACTCCGGCGACGGAGGAGAAGAGCACGAAGGCGTCCAACTCGTCCCGGTCGAAGATCTCGTCGAGGTGGCGGGCGCCGTCCGCCTTGGCGGCGACCACCTCGGCGAACTCGGCGGTGGTGGTGGCGTCCAGCGAGCTCAGCCGGATGAAGGCGGCGGCGTGCACGACGGCCCGCACCGGCGTGCCCTCCGCCGCCAGCCCGGCCACCAGCGCGGCGAGGGCCGACCGGTCCGCGACGTCGCACGCGGCGATCGTCAACCTCGTGCCGGTGGCGGCGAGTTCCGACCGGAGCGCGGCCGTCGCCGGACCGGTGGCGCCGGTGCGGCTGGTGAGCACCAGGTGCTCGGCTCCGCCGCGGGCCAGCCAGCGGGCGAGGTAGGGCCCGACCGCCCCGGTGGCGCCGGTGAGCAGCACGGTGCCGCGCGGGCGCCAGTGCGCGGGCGCGTCCGGACCGGGGCCGGCGTCCGGGGCCGCCGCGCGGACCAGGCGGCGCGCGTACAGGCCGCCGGACCGGACGGCCACCTGGTCCTCGTCGGCGATCCCGGCGAGCACGCCGCACAGCCGGGCACCGGCCCGCGCGTCCGGCCGACCGGGCAGGTCGACCAGGCCGCCCCAGCGGTCCGGGTGCTCCAGGGCGACCGTCCGGCCCAGCCCCCAGAGGGCGGCCTGACCGGGGCTGACGAGCGGGTCGGCGCCGCCCACCGAGACCGCGCCGTGCGTCGCGCACCAGAGCGGCGCCCCGACACCCGCGTCGCCGAGGGCCTGCACCAGGGCGAGGGTGAGCACCAGACCGACCGACAGCGCGGGGTGCTCGGGGTGCGGCTGCCCGGCCGGTGCCAGCAGGGCCAGCACGCCCGCGAACGGCTCGTGCCCGGCGGCGAGTTCACGCAGCCGCGCGGCCAGCCCGGCACGGTCGCCGGCCGGGTCGAGCTCGATCCGCAGCACCCGGGCGCCGTGCTCGGCGAGGGCCCGCTCGGCCCCGGCGGCCCAGGGGTCGCCGGTGTGGCCGGCGGGAGTCGCCAGCAGCCAGGTGCCGGTCAGGGCCGGCCCGGACGGCTCCCGCAGCGGCTGCCAGTCGATCACGTACCGCCAGCCGTCCAGGACGGACCGGGTCCGCTGCCGCTGCCGCCAGGCGGCGAGCACCGGCAGGGCCGGCGTCAGGGCGTCGACGGCCGCGCCCCCGTCCGGGCCGGCGCCCAGCGCGCGGGCCAGCGCCTCGACGTCGCCCTGCTCGACGGCCGTCCAGAACGACTGGTCCGCGAGGGGCTCGCGGTCGGTGTCCGGCTCGCCCTCCGGCTCGGCTTCGAGCCAGAAGCGGCGGCGCTGGAAGGCGTAGGTGGGCAGCTCGACCGGGCGTCCGCCGGCGGTGGCGGCGCTCCAGTCGACGGGCAGACCCGCCGCCCAGAGCCCGGCCACGGACTCCACCAACCGCGCCGAACCGCCGTCGTCCCGGCGCAGCGTGCCCGTCACGGTGGCGGTGGTCCCGGTGGTCTCGACGGTGTCCTCGATGCTGGTCGCCAGCACCGCATGGGGACTGACCTCGACGAAGACCCGGTGGTCGTCGGCGAGCAACGCCCGGGTGGCGGCCTCGAACTCCACCGCCTGCCGCAGGTTGGCGTACCAGTAGGCGGCGTCGAGGTCCTCCCCCGCCATCGGCCGGCCGGTCACCGAGGAGTAGAACGGGATCGCGGCCGGGCCCGGCACCACCGGCGCCAGCACCTCCAGCAGCTCGTCCCGGACGAGCTCGATCTGCGGCCCGTGCGAGGCGACGCCCGCCTGGACCCGGCGGACGCGGACGCCGTCCGCCTCGCAGGCCGCCACGAACGCCTCCAGGGCGTCGAGGTCCCCCGACACCACCACGGTGCCCGGCCCGTTCACCGCCGCCACCGAGAGCCGGCCCTCCCAGCCCCGCAGCCGCTCGCGCACCTGCTCGACCGGCAGGAACACCGGGGCCAGACCACCCCGGCCGGCCAGCTTGGCCAGGGCCCGGCTGCGCAGCGCGGCCAGCCGGGCCGCGTCCGCCAGCGACAGCACGCCGGCCACGCAGGCCGCCGCCACCTCGCCCTGGGAGTGCCCCACCACGGCCGAGGGCTCCACACCGTAGGAGCGCCACACCGCCGCCAGCGACACCATCACCGAGAACAGCACCGGCTGCACCACGTCGATCCGCTCCAGCGACGGCGCCCCCGGCACCCCCCGGACGACGTCGAGGAGATCCCAGTCGACGAAGGGCTTCAACGCCTCGGCGCACTCGGCCATCCGGGCGGCGAAGACCTCCGACTCCGCGAGCAGCTCCGCGCCCATCCCGAGCCACTGCGAGCCCTGCCCCGGGAAGACGAAGACGGTGCCGTCGTGCGGGGTGACACCGGACCGGACGATGCCGGCGGCGGGTCGGTCCTCGGCGAGTGCCTCCAGGCCGCGCAGCAGCGCCTCGCGATCCTCGCCGAGCACCGCCGCCCGCTCCGCCAGGCCCGCCCGGGTGGCCGCCAGCGAGTACCCGACGTCCAGCACCCCCAGCTCCGGCCGCTCGCGCAGATGCGCCGCCAGCCGGCCCGCCTGCTCCCGCAGAGCACTCCCGTCACCACCGGAGAGCAGCCACGGCACCCCGGTGTCCGCCGTCCTCGGGGCCTCGGCCTCGATCGGCGGCGCCTGCTCCAGCACCACGTGCGCGTTGGTCCCGCTGATCCCGAACGACGACACCGCCGAACGCCTCGGCCGCCCCGTCTCCGGCCACGGCCGCGCCTGCGTCAACAGCTCCACCGCACCGGCCGACCAGTCCACCTGCGCCGTCGGCTCCGCCACGTGCAGCGTCTTCGGCAGCACCCCGTGCCGCATCGCCAGCACGGCCTTGATGACCCCGGTGACCCCGGCGGCGAACTGCGTGTGCCCGAGGTTCGACTTCACCGAGCCCAGCCAGGCCGGCCGGTCCTGCGGGCGGCCCTGGCCGTACGTGGCCAGCAGCTCGACGGCCTCGATCGGGTCGCCCAGCGCCGTGCCGGTGCCGTGCGCCTCCAGCAGGTCGACCTGGTCGGCCGTCAGCCGTGCCTCGGCCAGGGCCTGGCGGATGACCCGGCGCTGCGCGGCGCCGCTCGGCGCGGTCATGCCGTTCGACCTGCCGTCCTGGTTGATCGCGCTGCCCCGGACCAGGGCGAGCACTGGGTGCCCGTTCCGGCGGGCGTCGGAGAGCCGCTCCACCAGCAGCAGGCCGACCCCCTCGGCCATGCTCATCCCGTCGGCGCCGGCGCCGAACGCCTTGGAGCGGCCGTCGCGGGCCAGGGCGCGCTGGCGCGCGAGCTCCAGGATGCCGTCCAGGGTGGACATCACCGTCACCCCGCCGGCCAGGGCGAGATCGCACTCGCCCTGGCGGAGCGAGCGGGCGGCGAGGTGCAGCGCGACCAGCGAGGACGAGCAGGCCGTGTCCACCGTGACGGCCGGCCCCTCCAGCCCCAGGGTGTAGGAGACCCGGCCGGAGGCGACGCTGCCCGACCGTCCGTTGCCGAGGTAGCCCTCCAGCCCGTCCGGGACCCGGCTCAGCCGGGTGCCGTAGTCGTGGTAGCCGAGGCCCGCGAAGACGCCGGTGCGCGAGCCGCGCAGCGTGTGCGGGTCGATGCCCGCCGCCTCGACGGCCTCCCAGGAGGTCTCCAGCAGCAGCCGCTGCTGCGGGTCCATCCCCAGCGCCTCGCGCGGGCTGATCCCGAAGAACTCCGGGTCGAACTCCGCGACGTCCTCCAGGAATCCGCCCTGCCGGACGTAGAACGTGCCGGGCACGTCCGGGTCGGGGTCGTACCGGCCGTCGATGTCCCAGCCCCGGTCCCGGGGCAGGTCGGCGATCACGTCGGCGCCGTCGGTCAGCAGCGTCCAGAGGTCCTGCGGGGTGCGCACGCCGCCCGGCAGCCGGCAGGCCATGCCCACGATCGCGATCGGCTCGGCCGCGGGGTCGGCGAGGTCGGCGTTCCGCCGGCGCAGCAGCTCGTTCTCCTTCAGCGAGAGCCGCAGGGCTTCGACGAGGCGGTCCTGGGTCTCAGCCATCTTTCCTCCACTGGCAGGTTCCGGGTCGGTCGGCGTCCGCGGGGCAGGTCGGCCGGGACGGCGGACCGGGCGGGTGGTCGGGTCGCGCCGTCATGTCGCGCTGCCGAACGCGCGGGCGATCAGGTCGTCGGCGTCCATGTCGTCGAGCCGGTCGAGCTCGTCGTCCGCGGCAGGTGCCGGGGAGGCGGACGAGGGCGAGGACGGTGACGGGGACGTCGGCTGGTCGGGCTGGTCGGGCTGGTCGGGCTGGTCGGCGAGGCTCAACAGCACGTCGAGCAGGCCGAGTTCGCGCAGCCGGTCGACCGGCAGTGCGGCGAGGGTCCGGCGGATCTCCGCCTCGCCGAGACCGGCGCCGGTGTCGGAGCCGGTGTCGGGCGCGGTGACGGCCTCGGGCGCGGTGGCTGTGACGGCGTCGGGTGCGTCGGGTGCGTCGGGGAAGAGCTCCCGCCGCAGCCGCTCGGCGAGTTCGCGCGCGCTGGGGCTCTCGAAGACGACGGTGGCGGGCAGCCGCAGCCCGGTCGCCGTGTTCAGCCGGTTGCGCAGCTCGACGGCGGTCAGCGAGTCGAAGCCCAGGTCCTTGAAGGGGCGGTCCGCCCCCACCAGGTCCGGTCCGTCGTGGCCGAGCACGGTGGCGGCGTGCCCCCGGACCGCCCGCAGCAGGACGCGGGTGCGTTCGGTCGCGGGCAGCCCGGTCAGCCGCAGGACCAGCGATCCGTCGTCCGCCCGGCCGCCCCCGCCGGCCGTCCGCCGCGCCGGGGTGACCAGCTCGCGCAGCAGCGGGGGGACGTCCTCGCCCCGTCCGCGCAGGCCGGCCAGGTCGAGCGGCGCGGCCACCAGCGTCGACCGGTCCAGCCGCAGGGCGTCGTCGAGGAGCGCGAGGCCCTGTTCCGGTGTCATCCCGACGGCGCCGCTCCTGGCCAGCCGGCCGTGGTCGGTCGCGCCGAGGTGCCCGGTCATCCCGCTGCGGGGCTGCCAGAGCCCCCAGGCCAGCGAGAGCGCCGGCCGCCCGGCGGCCCGGCGCCGGGCGGCGAGCGCGTCCAGGAAGGCGTTGGCCGCCGCGTAGTTGGCCTGTCCGGGGCTGCCGAAGACGCCGGCGGCCGAGGAGTAGAGCACGAAGGCGGCGAGGTCCTGGTCGGCGGTGAGTTCGTGCAGGGCGAGGGCGGCGTCGGCCTTGGGCCGCAGCACCGCCGCCACCTGGTCGGCGGTCAGGGACTCCACCACGCCGTCGTCGAGCACGCCCGCGGTGTGCACGACGCCGGTCAGCGGCGGCCGGACGTCGGCGAGCAGCGCGCGCAGCGCGTCCCGGTCGGCGGTGTCACAGGCCGCGACGGTCACCTCGGCGCCCAACGCCCGCAGCTCGGCTTCGAGTTCACCGGCACCCTCGGCGTCCGGACCGCTCCGGCTCACCAGCAGCAGGTGCCGCACCCCGTACCCGGTCACCAGGTGCCGGGCCACCAGCGAACCGAGCGTGCCCGTCCCGCCGGTGACCAGCACCGTGCCCTCGGGGCCCAGCCGGCGGGGAACGGTCAGCACGACCTTGCCGACCAGCTTGGCCTGGCTGAGCTGCCGGAAGGCCTCGGGCGCCCGGCGCAGGTCCCAGCAGGTCGTCGGCAGCGGCGACAGCACGCCCTGCTCGAAGAGGTCCACCAGCTCGGCCAGCATCTGCTGGATCCGGTCCGGTCCGGCGGCCGCGACCAGGTCGAACGCCCGGTACGTCACGCCCGGGTGGGCGGCGGCCACCTCGTCGGCGGCGCGGACGTCGGTCTTGCCCAGCTCGACGAACCGGCCGCCACGGGGCAGCAGCCGCAGCGAGGCGTCGACGAACTCCCCGGCGAGGCAGTCGAGGACGACGTCCATGCCGCGCCCGCCGCTGGCCGCCAGGAACGACTGCTCGAACCCGGTGGTCCGCGAGTCGGCGATGCGGTCGTCGTCGAGGCCGAGCGAGCGCAGGGCCGCCCACTTGCCCCGGCCGGCCGTGCCGTAGACCTCGGCGCCCCGGTGCCGGGCCAGTTGCACGGCGGCCGTGCCGACCCCGCCCGCGGCGGCGTGGATCAGCACCGACTCTCCGGCGCGCAGGTCGGCCAGGTCGTACAGGGCGTAGTAGGCCGTCAGGAAGGCCACCGGCATGGCCGCCGCCTCGGCGAACGACCAGCCCTCGGGGATCCGGGCCACCAGCCGGGCATCGGCCACCGCCACCGGGCCGAAGGACTTGGGCAGCATGCCCAGGACGCGGTCGCCGGGAGCGAACCCGGTGACCCCCGGGCCGGTCTCCAGCACCACCCCGGCGCCCTCGCCGCCGAGGTAGGCCGCAGGGTCCGGGTACATCCCCAACGCGACCAGGGTGTCGCGGAAGTTCAGCCCGGCCGCGCGGACGGCGATCCGCAGCTCTCCGGCGGCCAGGGGCGCGAGCGCCTCGGGGTACGGGACCGCTGCCAGGTTCTCCAGCGTGCCCGACCCGTCGGTGGCGAGGTGCCAGGCGGGCGCGTCGGGCAGCTCCAGTTCGCCCCGGGCCACCGCCCGGGCCAGCCGGGGGGCGTACAACGCGCCCGCCCGGACGGCGATCTGGGGCTCGCCGGTGGCCACGGCGGCGTCCAGCAGCTCCGGCGCGGCGGGGTCGTCGTCGAGGTCGACGAGGACGAACCGGCCGGGGTGCTCGGCCTGCGCGGAGCGCAGCAGCCCCAGCACGGCCGCGGCCGCCAGGTCCGGTGCGCCGTCCGTGGCCAGGGCGGCCACGGCGCCCCTGGTCACCACCGCCGACGGAGCGGCGCCCGAGGGGCTTTCGGCCAGCGCGGCCCGGATCTCCGTCAGCACCCGCTGGACGGCGTCCCGGGCGCCCCGGGCCGGGTCGGGGCCGGTCGGCGCGGTGACCAGGATCCGCGCCGCCCGCGCGGCCGGTCCGGCCGGGAGCGGCAGCGGCCGCCACGCCACGTCGAAGAGCGCGTCGGGAGCGGCCGCGGCGGTCCGTCCGAGCGAGCCGCCCGGAATCTCCCGGACCAGCACGGAGCCCACCGAGGCCACCGGCCGGCCGTCCTCGTCGGCGACCAGCAACGACACCGTGTCCTCACCGGTCGGCACCAGCCGGACCCGCAACACCGTGGCTCCGGAGGCGTGCAGACGGTACCGGCTCCACGAGAAGGGGAGCCGGGCGGCCCGGTCGAGGCCCTGGACCGCCCAGGCGTGCAGGGCGCTGTCCAGCAGGGCCGGGTGCAGGGCGTAGCGCCCGGCCGCGGCGCGTTCGGGCTCCGGGAGGCCAACCTCGGCGAAGATCTCCGACCCGCGCTGCCAGAGCGCCCGCAGGCCGCGGAAGGCCGGTCCGTAACCGTACCCGGCCCCGTCGAGGCGCTCGTAGAAGCCCGCCGTGTCCACCTCGATCGCGCCGGCCGGCGGCCAGGCGGTCAAGTCCCCCGGCTCTCCGGACAGTTCCCCGGACGATCCGGCGGGTTCGGCCGGGGCGAGGACACCGCTCGCGTGCCTGGTCCAGGGCTGCCCCTCGCCCGGGCAGGCGTGCACGGTCACCGTCCGCCGTCCGGTGTCGTCGCGCTCCCCGACCGCGACCTGGATGCCGACCGCCGCCCGCTCGGGCAGCGGCAGCGGCGCCTCGATGACCAGTTCCTCGACGACCGGGCAGCCCGCCTCGTCGCCGGCCCGGACGGCCAGCTCGACGAAGGCGGTGCCCGGCAGGATGGCGGTGCCCGCCACGGCGTGGTCGGCCAGCCACGGGTGGCTGCGCCGCGACAGCCGGCCGGTGAGCAGCAGGCCGTCACCGCCGGCCGGTGCGACCACGGCGCCGAGCAGCGGGTGGCCGGCGTCCGCCAGTCCGAGCCCGACGGCCGAGCCGCCGTGCTCGGCGGCGGCGGGCCGCACCCAGTAGCGGCGGCGCTGGAAGGCGTAGGTGGGCAGCTCGACCGGGCGTCCGCCCGCGGTGGCGGCGCTCCAGTCGACGGGCAGACCCGCCGCCCAGAGCCCGGCCACGGAGGCCAGCAACCGCGCCGAACCGCCGTCGTCCCGGCGCAGCGTGCCCGTCACGGTCGCCGCGGTCCCGGTGGTCTCGACGGTGTCCTCGACGCTGGTGGTCAGCACGGGGTGGGGGCTGACCTCGACGAAGACCCGGTGGTCGTCGGCGAGCAGCGCCCGGGTGGCGGCCTCGAACTCGACCGTCCGCCGCAGATTGGTGTACCAGTAGGCGGCGCCGAGCTCCTCCCCGGCGATCGGCCGGCCGGTCACCGAGGAGTAGAACGGGATCGCGGCCGGGCCCGGCACCACCGGCGCCAGCACCTCCAGCAGCTCGGCGCGCAGCCGCTCGACCTGCGAGGTGTGCGAGGCGTAGTCGACCGGAATCCGCCGGGCCCGCACCTCGCGTTCCTGGCAGTACGTCAGAAGCTCGTCCAGCGCGCCGGGTTCACCGGCCACCACGGTACCGGCGGGACCGTTCAGGGCCGCGACCTGGATCCGGTCCTGCCAGCGGGCGAGCAGCCCACCGACCTCGTCGGCGGGCAGCGGGACGGACACCATGCCACCGTCCCCGGCCAGCCCGATCAGGGCCCGGCTGCGCAGCGCGACGACCCGCGCCGCGTCCGGCAACGACAACGCACCCGCCACACAGGCGGCCGCGATCTCGCCCTGCGAATGCCCCACCACCGCCGCCGGCTCCACACCGTAGGAGCGCCACACAGCCGCCAGCGACACCATGACGGCGAACAACACCGGCTGCACCACATCGACCCGCTCCAACGACGGCGCCCCCGGACCGCCACGCAACGCCTCGAACAGGTCCCAGTCGACGAACGGCTTCAACGCCTCCGCGCACTCGGCCATCCGGGCGGCGAAGACCTCCGACTCCGCCAGCAGTTCGACACCCATCCCGAGCCACTGCGAGCCCTGCCCCGGGAAGACGAACACCACCCGGTCGTCGGCGGTCGCCCTGGCCCGCACGAGGCCGGCGGCGGGCCCGCCCTCGGTGAGCGCGTCCAGGCCGCGGAGCAGCGCCTCGCGATCCTCCCCGAGCACCGCCGCCCGCTCCGGCAACGCCGCCCGGGTGGCCGCCAGCGAGTACCCGACGTCCAGCACCCCCAGCTCCGGCCGCTCGCGCAGATGAGCCGCCAGTCGGCCCGCCTGGTCCCGCAGGGCGCCCTCGTCACCGGCGGAGAGCAGCCACGGCACCCCCGCACCGTCGCCGCCCTCCGCCGGCGAGTCCACCGGCGGCGCCTGCTCCAGCACCACGTGCGCGTTCGTCCCGCTGATCCCGAACGACGACACCGCCGAACGCCTCGGCCGCCCCGTCTCCGGCCACGGCCGCGCCTGCGTCAACAGCTCCACCGCACCCGCCGACCAGTCCACCTGCCCCGTCGGCTCCGCCACGTGCAGCGTCTTCGGCAGCACCCCGTGCCGCATCGCCTGGATCATCTTGATCATTCCGGCGGCGCCGGCCGCTCCCTGGGTGTGGCCGAGGTTCGACTTCACCGAGCCCAGCCACACCGGCCGGTCCTGCGGCCGGTCCTGGCCGTACGTCGCCAGCACCGCCTGCGCCTCGATCGGGTCCCCCAGCCTCGTCCCGGTGCCGTGCGCCTCGACGGCGTCCACGCCGTCGGCGGCCAGCCCCGCGTTGGCCAGGGCCTGGCGGATCACCCGCTGCTGCGCCGGCCCGTTCGGGGCCGACAGCCCGTTGCTCGCGCCGTCCTGGTTGACCGCGCTGCCCCGGACCAGGGCGAGCACCCGGTGCCCGTTCCGGCGGGCGTCGGAGAGCCGCTCCAGGACCAGCAGGCCGACCCCCTCGGACCAGCCGGTGCCGTCGGCCGCGGCGGAGAACGGCTTGCACCGGCCGTCCGCCGCCAGCCCGCGCTGTCGCGAGAACCCGGTGAACGCGGCCGGCGTGGTCATCACGGTCACGCCGCCGGCCAGCGCCAGTGAGCACTCCCCGGAACGCAGCGAACGACTCGCCAGGTGCACCGCCACCAGCGCGGACGAGCACGCGGTGTCGACGGTGATCGCCGGGCCCTCCAGCCCGAGCGTGTAGGAGATCCGGCCCGAGGCGACGCTGCCCGCGCCCCCCGTGCCCGCGTACGCCTCCAGCTCGGACGCCCCCTCGGCCCGGTCGAGCAGCGCACCGTACTCGTGGTAGAGCAGCCCCGCGAACACCCCGGTGTCACTGCCCCGCAGGGCCGCCGGGTCGATGCCCGCCTGCTCGAACGCCTCCCACGAGGCCTCCAGCAGCAGCCGCTGCTGCGGGTCCATCGCCAGCGCCTCGCGCGGGCTGATCCCGAAGAACTCCGCGTCGAACTCGCCCGGGTCGGCCAGGAAGGCGCCCGCGTCGACGTAGCTCTTGCCGGGGCGGTCCGGGTCGGGGTCGAACAGCGCGTCGAGGTCCCAGCCGCGGTTCTCGGGGAAGCTCCCCACCACGTCCCGGCCCGCCGCGACCGCCTCCCAGAGGTCCTGCGCCGAGTCGATGCCGCCGGGGAACCGGCAGGACATGCCGACGATCGCGATCGGCTCGTCCTGGGCCGCGGCGGCGAGTGCGGCCGGCCGAGCGGCCGACGGCTCGCCGAACAGCTCGGCCTCCAGCCGGCGGGCCAGCACCGCCGGGGTCGGGTGGTCGAACACCAGGGTGGCCGGCAGCCGCAGACCGGTGGCCGCGGCGAGCCGGTTGCGCAGCTCCACGGCGGTCAGCGAGTCGAAGCCCAACTCGCGGAAGGCGAGCGACGGTTCGACCCCGGAGGTGGCGCTGTGGCCGAGCACCGTCGCGGCGTGCGAGCGCACCAGCTCCAGCAGCGCCCGCCCGCGCTCGGCGGCCGGGCGGGCGGCGAGCCGCTCCGTCAGGGTGCCGGCCGGGCCGCCGTCGCCGGCCCGGGCGACCCGTCGGCCCGGCCGCACCAGGCCGCGCAGCAGGACGGGGGCGGGCGTGTCCGCCGACCGGAGCCCGGCGAGGTCGAGCGCCATCGGCACCAGAACGGCGTCACCGGCCGCGAGCGCGGCGTCGAACAGCGCGAGCCCCTGCTCGGAGGAGAACGGCCGCACACCGCTGCGGGCGATCCGGCGGTGGTCGGCCCGGTCCAGATGGCCCGTCAGGCCGGTGGCCTCGGCCCACAGGCCCCAGGCCAGCGACACGGCCGGGAGCCCCTGCGCCCGGCGCGCCCCGGCGAGCGCGTCCAGGGCCGCGTTGGCCGCCGCGTAGCCGGCCTGGCCGGCGCCGCCGAGCACGCCCGCGGCGGAGGAGAAGAGCACGAAGGCGGCGAGGTCCGGGGCCAGTTCGCGGCTGAGTTCGTCCAGCGCGAGGGCGGCGTCGATCTTGGGCCGCAGCACCGCGGCCATCCGCTCCGGTGTCAGACCGGCCACCAGACCGTCGTCCAGCACGCCGGCGGCATGCACCACACCGGTCAGCGGCGGCCGACCGTCGGCGAGCAGCGCGCGCAGCGCGTCCCGGTCGGCGGTGTCACAGGCCGCGACGGTCACCTCGGCGCCCAACGTCCGCAGCTCGGCTTCGAGTTCGCCGGCGCCCTCGGCGTCCGGACCGCTCCGGCTCACCAGCAGCAGGTGCCGCACCCCGTACCCGGTCACCAGGTGCCGGGCCAGCAGCGACCCGAGCGTGCCGGTCCCGCCGGTGACCAGCACCGTGCCCTCGGGGTCGAAGCGCGGCGGCGGCGCGCCGCCCTCGGGCGGGGCCGCCCGCTCCAGCCTGGGCACCAGCACCTCGCCCGCCCGGACGGCCAGTTGGGGCTCCCGGGAGGCGAGTACGGCCGGCGGCAGGAGCGGGACGGCGTCCGGGTCGTCGACGTCCACCAGGACGAAGCGGTCCGGGTGCTCGGCCTGCGCGGAGCGCACCAGCCCCCAGACCGCCGCACCGGCCGGATCGGCGGCCTCGCCCGGCCGGACGGCGGTCGCGGAGCGCGTGACCAGGACCAGCCGGCGATCCGCCGACCGCTCGTCGGCCAGCCAGGACTGCAGGGTTTCCAGCGCCCGCCGGGCCAGCAGGTGGACCGCCCCGGCGGCGTCCGCCCCAGGAGCGTTCGTTCCGGGCGCGTTCGCTCCGGGCGCGTTCGTTCCGGGCGCGTTCGCTCCGGGCGCGGCGGGGAAGTGCGCGACGACCTCCGGGGTGTCGGTCGCGCCTGCGGCACCGGGCTCGGCGTGGCCGGGTACCGGCACCCACCCGACCCGGTAGAGCGAGTCCCCCGCCGTGGACCGGTCCGCGCCGAACTCCTCGGTGGAGACCGGGCGCAGGGCCAGCGACCGCGCGGTCGCCACCGGCTGCCCGGACGGGTCGGCGACGGACAGCGCCATCCGGTCGGGCCCGTCCGGCCGCAGGCGTACCCGCAGCGCCGAGGCGCCCACCGCGTGGACGCGCACCTCGTTCCAGGCGAACGGCAGCCGGGCGCGAGCCTCATCAGCCGGACTGGCGGCGGCGGTAGCCGCGTCGGCGTCGGCGTCGGCGAGGAAGGTGGCGTGCAGGGCGGCGTCGAGCAGCGCCGGGTGCAGCCCGTAACGGCCGGCCTCGGCCGACTGCTCCTCGTCCAGGCCGACCTCGGCGAACACCTCCGGACCGCGCCGCCAGGCGGCCCGCAGCCCGCGGAAGGCCGGCCCGTAGTGGTAACCGGCCGCCACCAGCCGCTCGTACAGCCCCCCGGTCTCCAGGGGCACGGCCCCCGGCGGCGGCCACGCGCCGGCCTCGAAGGCGTCCGCCGACCGGTCCCGCTCCGGCCCGGAGGCCGCCAGCACGGCGGTGGCGTGGCGGGTCCACGGCCCGTCGCCGCCGCCCTGCTCCGGGCGGGTGTGGATCCCGACCTGCCGCACGCCGGACGGCTGGGCGGCACCCACCCGCACCTGCAGCTGGAGGCCGCCCTGCTCGGGCAGGACCAGCGGCCGCTCGATCACCAGCTCGTCGAGCAGCTCGCAGCCGACCTGGTCGCCGGCCCGGACGGCGAGTTCGACGAAGGCCGTGCCCGGCAGGATGGCGGTGCCCGCCACGGCGTGGTCGGCCAGCCACGGGTGGGTGTCCAGCGAGAGCCGGTTGGTGAACAGGACTTCGTCGCTGTCCGCCGGCTCGATGACCGCGCCGAGCAGGGGGTGGTCCGCCGTGCCGAGCCCGGCACCGGTCAGCCCGCCGGTCGCGAGCCCGGAGGCGTTCAGCCAGTAGCGCTGCCGCTGGAACGGGTAGGTGGGCAGCGCCACCCGCTGCGCGGGCGCGCTGCCGAGGGCCGGTGTCCAGTCCACCGGCCGGCCCTGGACGTGCACCTCGGCGAGCGAGGTGAGGAACCGGTCGGGTCCGCCGTCGTCGCGGCGGAGCGAGCCGGTCACGACGCCCTGGGCCCCGGCGGCCTCCAGGGTCTCCTGCACGCTCGCCGTCAGCACCGGGTGCGGGGAGATCTCGACGAAGACGCCGTGGCCCTGCGCCGCCAGCGCCCGCGTCGCGGGCTCGAAGGCGACGGTCCGGCGGAGGTTGCGGTACCAGTAGTCGGCGTCGAGTTCGGTGCCGGTCAGCCACCGCTCCTCGACCGTCGAGTAGAACGGCACACCCGCCGGGCCCGGCGCGATCGGCGCCAGCACCTCCAGCAGCTCGGCGCGCAGCCGCTCGACCTGCGAGGTGTGCGAGGCGTAGTCGACCGGAATCCGCCGGGCCCGCATCTCGCGTTCCTGGCAGTACGTCAGAAGCTCGTCCAGCGCGCCGGGTTCACCGGCCACCACGGTACCGGCGGGGCCGTTCAGGGCCGCGACCTGGATCCGGTCCTGCCAGCGGGCGAGCAGCCCACCGACCTCGTCGGCGGGCAGCGGGACGGACACCATGCCACCGAGCCCGGCCAGCCCGATCAGGGACCGGCTGCGCAGCGCGACGACCCGCGCCGCGTCCGGCAACGACAACGCACCCGCCACACAGGCGGCCGCGATCTCGCCCTGCGAATGCCCCACCACCGCCGCCGGCTCCACACCGAACGAACGCCACACAGCCGCCAGCGACACCATGACGGCGAACAACACCGGCTGCACCACATCGACCCGCTCCAACGACGGCGCCCCCGGACCACCGCGCAACGCCTCGAACAGGTCCCAGTCGACAAAGGGCTTCAACGCCTCCGCGCACTCGGCCAGCCGCTCCCGGAAGACCTCCGACGTCTCGGCCAGCTCGACCGCCATGCCGACCCACTGAGCGCCCTGGCCGGGGAAGACGAAGACCGTACGCCCCGGGCCCGGGCCCGCCGCCACGCCGCGGACCACGCCCGGCGCCGGTGCGTCCCCGGCCAGGGCGGCGAGGCCCTGCAGCAGGCTGTCGGCATCGGTGCCGAGCACCACCGCACGGTGCTCCAGCACGGCCCGGGTGGTCGCCAGCGCGTGCCCGACCGCCGCCGGGTCGAGGGCCGGGTCGGCCGCCGGGTCGGCCGCCGGGTCGGCCGCCGGGTCGACGGCCTGACGGTCCTGGAGGGCCGACCGCAGGCGCGCGGCCTGCTCGCGCAGCGCGGGCGCGCTCCGCGCCGACAGCAGCCACGGCACCACGGCGGGCACGGCGGGCACGGTCGACTCGGGGGCCTGCTCCGGCTCCGGCGCGGTCGGCTCGGCGGCCTGCTCCGGCGCCGGTGCGGCCGGCGCCTGTTCGAGGACGACGTGCGCGTTGGTCCCGCTCATGCCGAACGAGGAGACCCCGGCCCGGCGCGGACGGTCGCCCGCCGGCCACGGCCGGGCCTCGGTCAGCAGCCGCAGCGCACCCGAGGACCAGTCGATGTGCGGGGACGGCTCCTCGGCGTGCAGTGTCCTCGGCAGGACCTCCTTCTGCATCGCCATCACCATCTTGATCACCCCGGACACGCCCGCCGCACCCTGGGCATGTCCGACGTTGGACTTCAACGAGCCCAGCCACAAGGGCTGTTGCGCCGACCGCTCGCGCCCGTAGGTGGCCAGCAGCGCCTGCGCCTCGATCGGGTCACCGAGCCTGGTCCCGGTTCCGTGCGCCTCCACGACGTCGACCTCCGCGGCGGACAGCCGGGCG
Source organism: Kitasatospora sp. NPDC003701 (assembly GCF_053587085.1). Classification (NCBI taxonomy): domain Bacteria; kingdom Bacillati; phylum Actinomycetota; class Actinomycetes; order Kitasatosporales; family Streptomycetaceae; genus Kitasatospora; species Kitasatospora sp. NPDC003701. The sequence goes on along the minus strand of NZ_JBSFNM010000101.1, from coordinate 3,870 downwards.
TCGGCCAGGGCCCGCCGGATCACCCGCTGCTGGGAGGGGCCGTTCGGCGCGGACAGCCCGTTGGAGCGGCCGTCCTGGTTGACCGCCGACCCGCGCACCACGGCCAGCACCTGATGGCCGTTGCGCCGTGCGTCCGAGAGCCGCTCGACCAGCAGCAGCCCGACCCCCTCCGCCATGCCGAAGCCGTCCGCGCCGGCCCCGAAGGCCCGGCAGCGCCCGTCGGTGGACAGGCCGCGCAGACGGGAGAACCGGACGAACTCCTCGGGGGTGAGCATCACCGTCACCCCGCCGGCCAGCGCCAGCGAGCACTCGCCCGACCGCAGCGACTGGACGGCGAGGTGCAGGGCCACCAGGGAGGAGGAGCAGGCGGTGTCGACCGTCACCGCGGGGCCCTCCAACCCCAGGGTGTAGGAGATCCGGCCCGAGGCGACGCTGGCGGCGCTGCCGGTGCCGACGTGTCCCTCCAGATCGGCGGGGATCTGCGCGCCGCGCCGTGCGTAGTCGCCGTAGACCACCCCGGCGAACACCCCGGTGTCGGTGCCGCGGACCGACGCCGGATCGATGCCCGCGTGCTCGAAGGCCTCCCAGGCGGTCTCCAGCAGCAGGCGCTGCTGGGGGTCCATCGCCAGCGCCTCGCGCGGCGAGATGCCGAAGAACCCGGCGTCGAAGTCGGCGGCGTCGTGGAGGAACCCGCCCGCCCGGACGTAGGAGCGGCCCGGCACGTCCGGGTCCGGATCGTAGAAGTCCGTGAGGTCCCAGCCGCGGTTGACGGGCAGCGCCGAGATCACGTCGGCGCCGGAGGCCACCAGGTCCCACAGGCCCTCGGGCGAGGTGACCCCGCCGGGCAACCGGCAGGCCATGCCGACGATCGCGATCGGCTCCTGCCGGCTGTCCTCCACCTCCCGCAGGCGGTCACGGGTCTCGCGCAGCTCGGCGGTCACCCGGTTGAGGAAGTAGCGCATCCGGTCGTCATTCATGAGCGTTTCCCTCTGCGGAGTGATCGGGCTGGAAGATGCCGAACTCGTCGCCGAGGAGCCCGATCAGCTCGTCGTCGGTCACGGCTTCGAGTTCGGTGACGGTGTCGGCGGGGCCCGCGGCGCGCGAGGCGGTGGCGCGCCAGCCGGCCAGCAGGTCCTGGAGGCGGTCGCCGACCGCCTGCCGTTCGGCCCCGGCCACCGAGGCGGCGGAGAGGATCGCCGCCAGCCGGTCCAGTTCCGCCAGGATCGGCACCACCGTGGTGTCGGGGCGCGGCGCCAGCTCGGCGTACAGGTGGTCGGCGAGCGCCGCCGGCGTCGGATGGTCGTAGATCAGGGTGGCGGTCAGCCGCAGGCCGGTCGCCGCCCGCAGGCGGTTGCGCAGTTCGACGGCGGTCAGCGAGTCGAAGCCGAGGTCCTTGAACGGCTGGTCCGGCTCGATCGCCTCCGGCGAGGAGTGCCGCAGGACGGTCGCGATCACCGGCCGGACGAACTCCAGCAGCGCCCCGGGGCGCTCCGCCTCCGGGAGCTCCGCCAGCCGTCGGGCCAGGTCGGCCGAGGGCCCGGCCGGCTCGCCCGCGGCCACCGGAACGGCCGGGGTGGGCCCGCGCCGCGCCGCGCGGAGGTCGCCCAGCAGGGGCGCGCTCCAGGCCGGGTCGTCCCAGGCACAGCGCAGGACGGCGACGGAGGTCTCGTCGTGGTCGAGAATCGCCTGGAGGACGTCCAACGCCCGCGCCGGGTCGAGATCCTGGGCGCCGTGCCGGCGGATCCGGTCCTCGCCGGCGGGGCCGGCCGCGACGGCACCCTCCCAGTGGCCCCAGGCGACGGCGGTGGCGGGCAGGCCCCTGGCGCGCCGGTGGTGGGCCAGCGCGTCCAGATAGGCGTTGCCCGGCGCGTAGTTGGCGTGACCGGCCAGGCCGCAGGTGCCGGCGAAGGAGGAGAACAGCACGAAGGCGGAGAGGTCCAGGCCCTCGGTCAGCTCGTGCAGCACCAGGGCGCCGGCTGCCTTGACCCGCAGCACCCGCTCCATCTGATCGACCGTCAGCGTGTCGATCACGGCGTCGTCGAGCAGGGCGGCCGTGTGGATCACGGCGGTGAGCGGGTACTCCGCCGGCAGCCCGGCCAGCGTCTCCCCGACCGCGACCCGGTCGGACAGGTCGCAGGCGGCCATGGTGACCCGCGCACCGGACGCGGTGAGCTCGGCGAGGAACTCGGCCTCCTCCCCGGCCACTTCACTCATGAGCAGCAGATGGTCGGCCCCGTCGGCGGCCAGCCGACGGGCGACGTGACGCCCGAGCGCGCCGGTGGCGCCGGTGATCAGCACGGTCCCCCGGGGCTCCCACGCCCGCACGGGCGTCCGGCCGGACAGCGGTGCCCGCTCCAGCCGCCGGAAGGACAAACCCGAAGCCCTGACCGCCAGTTCGTCCTCACCGTGCCCGCCCAGAAGCGCGGCGACCGCGGCCTCCACCGCACCCCCGCCCGGACGCTCGGGCAGGTCCAGCACACCTCCCCACCGGTCCGGCAGCTCGGCGGCGACCACCCGGCCCAGACCCCAGAGCATCGCCTGCTCCGGGCTCGGCACCCGGTCGTCGGCACCGACCGCCACCGCCCCACGCGTCACACACCAGAGCGGCGCCGCAACACCCGTGTCCTCCAGGGCCTGCACCAGAGCCACCGTCGCCGCCAGCCCCCACGGCACCGCCGCACCACCGGCCGCCGCGCCCGGCCCGCTCGCCAGCAACGACACCACACCGGCCGGCTCGCGGCCCTTCAGCACCGCCGCCAGCGACTCACGGTCGCACGCGCCGTCCACCACCAACACACGCATGCGTGCCCCGCGTTCGGCGAACGCCGCCTCCAAGGCCGCGCCCCACTCGCCGTCCGCACCCGCGCGCGGCACCAGCAGTAGCCACTCGGCCCCGGACGCCTCCGGGGCGGGCGCCGCGTCCAACGGCCGCCAGACGACCCGGTAGCGCATCGCGTCCACGGCGCTCAACGGCGAAGCGCCCGCCGGCTCCAGCCAGAACCGCTCGCCCTGGAAGGCGTACGTCGGCAGGTCCACCCGACGACCACCCGTCGTCGCCACCGCCCAGTCCACCGGGACGCCGCGCACCCACAACTCCGCGAGCGAGCCCAGGAAGCGGTCGAGTCCGCCTTCGCCCCGCCGCAGCGACCCCACCACGACGGCCTCGCCGCCCGCATCCTCCACCGTCTCCTCGACGGCCAGGTTGAGCACCGGGTGGGCGCTGCTCTCGACGAAGGCCCGGAACTCGTCCGCCGCACAGGCCCGGACGGCCTCCGCGAACGCCACCGGCTCCCGCAGATTCCGGTACCAGTACTCCGCGTTCAACACCGTCGGGTCCATCAGGCCGCCCGTCAGGGACGAGTAGAACGGCACGTCCGCCGGCCGGGGAGTGACATCGCCCAGGACGTCGAGCAGCCGCTCCCGGACCGACTCGACCTGCGCGGAATGCGAGGCGTAATCGACCGGGATCCGCCGCGCCCGCACCCCCCGCGCCTCGCAGTCCGCCAGCAGCTCCGCCAACGCCGACGGCTCCCCCGACACCACCACCGAACCCGGCCCGTTCACCGCCGCCACCGACAACCGACCGTCCCGGCCGGCCACCAACTCCTGCACCTCGGACAGGCCCAGCGCCAGCGACACCATCCCACCGCGCCCCGCCAGGCCCTCCGCGATCACCCGACTGCGCAACGCCACCACCCGCGCCGCGTCCTCCAACGACAACGCACCCGCCACACACGCCGCCGCGATCTCACCCTGCGAATGCCCCACCACCGCAGCCGGCTCCACACCGAACGAACGCCACACAGCCGCCAGCGACACCATCACCGCGAACGACACCGGCTGCACCACATCCACCCGCTCCAACGACGC
>NZ_JBSFNM010000100.1:0-21534 GCF_053587085.1 Kitasatospora sp. NPDC003701 | reverse complement strand
GGAGCGGATGATGCGGGACGCGAAGATCACGCAGATCTACGAGGGCACCAACCAGGTCCAGCGCATCGTGATGGCCCGCAACCTGCCGTAGCGGGTGCCCAGGTGCTCCGCCGGGCGGGCCGGCGGTCACCTGACCTGTTGGGAGAACCCCACAAAGACCTCGTGGTCGAATCGGTTGCGTTGCGCATCTGAATGATCATCAATGCCCTGACAAGGTGGCAGATGAGTCCACGGCTCCCCGTACTGATCGGTGCGGGGAGTTGTGTCTCTCTCACAATCTCCACAACAAGCAGGGGGTTCGATCGATGAGCAGGGACAACGACCGCGTGGTGGTCACCGGACTCGGTGCGACGACGCCGCTCGGCGGGGACGTCGCCACGACCTGGGCCGGGATGCTGGCCGGGCGGTCCGGCATCCGGGCGATCGAGGAGGAGTGGGCGGCCGGCCTGCCGGTGCGGATCGCCGGGCGGCTGGCGGTCGAGCCCTCCGAGGTGCTGGACCGGGTGCAGGCCCGGCGGATGGACCGCTGCGAGCAGGTCGCGCTGGTCGCCGCCCGGCAGGCCTGGGACGACGCGGGCAGGCCCGGGGTGGATCCGGAGCGGCTGGCCGTGGTGATCGGCACCGGTACCGGCGGCGCGCTCACCATGCTCGGGCAGGACGACGTGCTGGAGACCTCCGGCGTGCGGAAGGTCTCCCCGCACACCGTGCCGATGCTGATGGCGAACGGCCCGGCGGCCTGGGTCAGCATCGAGCTGGGCGCGCGGGCCGGCGCGCACACCCCGGTGAGCGCCTGCGCGTCCGGCGCGGAGGCGATCGCGATGGGCCTGGACCTCATCCGGCTCGGCCGGGCGGACGTGGTGGTCGCGGGCGGCGCCGAGGCCTGCATCTGCCCGCTTCCGCTGGCCGGGTTCGCCCAGGCCAGGGCCCACTCCACCCGCAACGACGAGCCCGAGCTGGCCTCCCGTCCGTTCGACGTCGGCCGGGACGGCTTCGTGATCGGGGAGGGCTCGGTGGTGGTGGTCCTGGAGCGGGCCGCCTTCGCCGCGGCCCGGGCGGCCCGGGCGCACGCCACGCTCGCCGGGGCGGCGGTCACCTCGGACGCGTACCACATCACGGCGGCCGCGGCCGAGGGCCAGGTCCGGGCGATGCGCCGGGCGGTGGCCGAGGCGGGCCTGGCCCCGGGCGACATCTCCCACGTCCACGCCCACGCCACCTCGACCCCGCTGGGCGATCTGGTCGAGGCCGAGTCGGTGGCCGAGGCGATCGGGCTCCACCCGGTCGTCACCGCGACCAAGTCGATGACCGGCCACCTCTTCGGCGCGGCCGGCGCGATCGGTGCCCTGGCCGCCGTCCTCGCCCTGCGCGACGGCGTCGTCCCGGCCACCCGGAACCTCGACACCCTGGACCCGGCCGTGAAGCTGGACGTGGTCACCGGTGCCCCGCGCCGGGGCGCGCTGACCGCCGCGCTCACCAACTCCTTCGGCTTCGGCGGCCACAACGCGACGCTGGTCTTCACCCCGGCGCCGTGAGGCCCGGAGCCGGCCCTCGCCCGGCGTTGGTGCCACGCTCCCCGCTCCCCGCCGGCGCCCCGCTCCGCGCGGGGAAAAGCGCGCGACCGGCCCGGTCGTCGGTGGTTAGGGTCGGCGGCATGGCTACGTCATCACCGGCCCTGAGGCTGGCACCGGTCACCCCCGACACCGTCGACGCCGCACTCGCGCTGAAGGTCCGGCCGGACCAGGACCACCTGGTCTCCCCGGTGGTCAAGTCACTGGCCGAGGCGTACGTCCACGGCGAGCGGGCCTGGCCCCGGCTGGTCTTCGACGGTGACCGGCTGGTCGGCTTCGTGATGGCGTTCTTCGACATCACCTTCTACCCGGACCGGCCGGGTGACCTGCCGCGCTCGGGCCTCTGGCGCCTCAACATCGCCGCCGACGCCCAGGGCGGCGGCTACGGGCGCTTCGCGGTCGAGCAGGTCTGCGCCGAGATCCGCCGCCGTGGCGGGCGCCGGGCGACGGTCACGTACGTGCCGGGCGACGACGGCCCGGCCGGCTTCTACGCCCGGCTCGGGTTCCGCCCCACCGGCGAGCTCAGCGGCGCCCAGGAGGTGGCGGAGCTCGAACTGCCGCAGGACTGACCCCGGGGGGAACGGGAGGAGCAGGAAGTCGGCCCGGCCGACTTCCTGCTCCCGCGCCGTGCGGGGTCTCAGCCGAGCAGGAGGTACTTGGTGGACGGGACGCCCGGCGTGTAGCTGCAGTCCGTGTTCTGGGTGGTCGCGCTGTACGTGAAGCCGGAGGGCACGGAGCAGGCCCAGAGGCCGTTGACCGGCTTGCGGAGGTGGTAGGTCGTGGCCTGGACGCCGGGCTGCAGGCTGCACGCGCTCGTGTAGGTGATGCGGTCGTAGGTGAACGCGGGGGCGCTCAGGCAGGCGGTGAGGCCGTCGACCGGCGTCCGCAGGTGGTAGGCGTTGGTGCTCACGCCGGGCTGCTGGCTGCAGGCGCTGCCCCAGGTGATGGCGTCGTAGACGAAGCCGGTCGCGCTGGTACACGCCGTCAGTCCGTCGACGGGGGTCCGCAGGTGGAACTGCGGTGCGTTCCAGCTGCCGGAGCTGCAGGTCCGGTTCATGGACACCTGGTCGTAGACGTACCCGGCGGGGACGTTGCAGGCCCAGGCGCCGTCCAGCCCGGCGAGGGCGGTGGCGGTGGTGGTCGCGGCGCCGGCGGTGGTCGCGGTGGCGGCGCCGGAGAGCAGCAGCGCCACCGCGGCGAGGGCGGCCAGGAGCAGGCGGACGGGGCCGGTGCGGGCGGTGCGTGCGGCGGACATGGGTCTCCCGGGAGGTGGTCGGTGACGGGGGATCGCACGGTGGTGCGGGCGGCCGTTCCCGCCCGCTGCCGCCGCCGGTTCTAGCACGGACGGCCGGGCCGCCACCCGGCGCGGCGCCGCGGTCGGTCGCAGCGACGACCGCCGTCCACTCCCGTCCGTGCCGAACCTCCGCCCCGCCTCAGCCGATCAGCGCCGCCGCCTCCTGCCGCGCCTGGCGCAGCCACTGCGCGCGGACGGCGTCGGCCGAGTCCGTCACGGTACGGAAGACGGTCCGCCGTACGTCCGTCACGCCGACGTACGGCAGCACGCAGGCGGCCCAGATCCGCTCCAGCGGATCGCCGAACTCGCCCCGCTCGCGCTCCTCCGGGGTGTCGGAGGTGTTCAGCACCAGCGCCCGCCCCGCGCGGAGCAGCCCGGCCGGCTCGCCGTCCGCCGTACCGAGCTTGTAGGCCACGCCGGGCACCAGCACCCGCTGCACCCACCCGGTCAGGACGGCCGGCGGCATGCCCCACCAGTTGGGGTGGATCAGCACGAGCGCGTCCAGCGTGGCCACCTCCGCCCGGTGCCGCGCCAGGACGGGATCGTCCGTGCCGCCCGCGGCGTCGACCGTGCCGGTCTCCTCGGCGGTCAGCGCGGGCGGGAACCCCTCCGCGCAGAGGTCGTGCGCGAGCACCTCGCAGCCGCGTCCGCGCAGTTCGTCCACGACGGCCCCGAACAGCGCGTGGTTGAAGCTGCCCGGCCGCGGGTGCGCCAGATAGACGCCGATCCGCCCGGTGCCGGTCGGTGCGCTCATGTCCCGTTCCCCCCTTGTCGGTTGATTCGATGCGATGGTAGGCCCTGCCCGCGGGGCGGGTTCGGGGAGAGGCCCCGCGGCCGGCCCGGCCGCGGGTACGCTGCGGGACCATGGCCGAGCCGGACTTCCTGACCACCGCCCGGGCGTTCTACGACGCCGTCGCCGAGGACTACGCCGACCACTTCCGCGACGTGCTGGCCGCCAGGCCGCTGGACCGCGCGATGCTGACGGCCTTCGCCGAGCTGGTGCGGGCGTCCTTCCCGGCCGACGGCCCGGTCGCCGAACTCGGCTCCGGGCCCGGCGGGGTGGCGGCGTTCCTGCACGGTCTCGGTCTGGACGTCTCCGGCATCGACCTCTCGCCGCGGATGGTCGAGCTGGCCCGCCAGACGTATCCGGGCCTGCGCTTCACGGTGGGCTCGCTGCTCGAACTCCCGCTGGCCGACGGCGGGCTGGCCGGCGCCGTGGCCTGGTACTCGATCATCCACACCCCGCAGGAGCGGCTGCCGGAGGTCTTCGCCGAGTTCCACCGGGTGCTGGCCCCCGGTGGGCACCTGCTGCTGGCCTTCCAGGTCGGCGACCGGCCGTCCAGGGTGGAGCGGCCCTTCGGGCACCCGGTGGCGCTGGACTTCCGGCGCGGGCAGCCGGACCGGATCGCCGGGCTGGCGGCCGGGGCCGGCCTGGAGGTCACCACCCGCCTGGTCCGCGAACCGGAGGGGGAGGAGAAGACCCCGCAGGCCTACCTGCTGGCCCGCAGGCCCGGCTGAGGGCGGCCCCGCGCCCGGCCCGGCCGCGTCCGCCGGGCCCGGAACACCGTGCCCCGCGCGGATCCGAGCACGGCGCACACGGGTTGTCGCACGCCGTGACCGAACGCGGGGCCGTCGCGCGTGCGGAGGGGCGGCATGCCATGATCCCTCCATGGGTTCCAACGTTTACTTCGACATCACCATCAACGACGAGCCGGCCGGCCGTATCGTCTTCAAGCTGTTCGACGACATCGTTCCGAAGACGGCCAAGAACTTCCGTGAGCTGGCCACGGGCGAGCACGGCTTCGGCTTCAAGGGGTCGTCCTTCCACCGCGTCATCCCGGGCTTCATGCTGCAGGGTGGCGACTTCACCCGCGGTGACGGCACCGGCGGCAAGAGCATCTACGGCGAGAAGTTCGCGGACGAGAACTTCACGCTCAAGCACACCAAGCCGGGCCAGCTCTCGATGGCCAACGCGGGCCGGAACACCAACGGCTCGCAGTTCTTCATCACCACCATCGTGACCGACTGGCTGGACGGCAAGCACGTCGTCTTCGGCGAGGTCGTCGAGAACCTCGACCTCGTGACGAAGATCGAGTCCTACGGCTCGCAGAGCGGCCGCACCTCGGCGAAGATCACCATCGCCGACTCGGGCATCGTGGCCTGAAGTCCGAGCCCCTGATGGGACGAGGAGCAGGAAGTCGGCCCGGCCGACTTCCTGCGTCCCGGCCCCTGTCCGCGCGTCGCCCGGCCGGTCGCGAGCCCTGCGCCCTACGTCCAGGGACCGATGGCCCGACGCCCGCCGGAGCGCTGGAATGAGCGGCGTGGATCAACACCCGGCCGTCGACGGCCTCACCGACACCCAGGTGGACGCCTACCTGGCCCGGATCGGCGTGCCCCGCCCCGACCGGCCCTCCCCGGCGGCCCTGGCCGAGCTGCACCGCGCGCACCTGGGCGCCGTGCCGTTCGAGAACCTGAGCATCGGGCTCGGGGAGCCCGTCCTCCTCGACACCGGTGCGCTGTTCGAGAAGCTCGTCACCCGCCGCCGCGGCGGCTTCTGCTACGAACTCAACGGCCTCTTCGCCGAGCTGCTGCGCGCGCTCGGCCACCGGGTGGAGCTGTTCGGCGCCCGGGTCTTCGACGGCGACCGGACCGGCCCGCCGTTCGACCACCTCGCCCTGCGGGTGGACCTGGACGAGCCGTGGCTGGCCGACGTCGGCTTCGGCCGGTTCAGCCACCTCCCGCTGCGGCTGGACGCGCGCGGCCCGCAGCCCGACCCCGGCGGCGAGTTCACCCTGGTCCCGCACGGCGGCGACGAACTCGACGTGCTGATGGACGGCCGGCCGCAGTACCGGCTCGGCCTGCGCCCCTACCGGCTGGCCGACTTCGTGCCGACCTGCTGGTGGCAGACCACCTCGCCCGACTCGCACTTCACCCACTCGTCGACCTGCTCGCGGCTCACCGCGGACGGCGGCCGGATCACCCTCGGCGGCGCCCGGCTGATCCGCACCGGCCCCGACGGCGCGCGCACCGAGGACCTCCTCGACGAGGCCGACGCCCTGGCCGCCTACCGCGAGCTCTTCGGCATCACCCTCGACCGCCTGCCCCCGGTCCCGGCCGTCTGAGCGGTGCCGGTCTCAGGGCAGCGGGGCGGCGGCCGGCACCCAGCAGCCCTCGCGCAGCCCCACCTTGCGGGCCGGGACGCCGGCCCAGACCTCACCGGGCCCGGTGGACCGGGTGAGGACGGCGTTGGCGCCCACGACGGTGCCCGCGCCGACGGTCAGCACGCCCTCCTTGCAGACCACCTTGGCGCCCGCGCAGAGCACCGCGCCGTCCTCGACCACCACCCGCCGCATGGCGCTGCGCTCCTGCGGCACCCACGGGTCGGCCCGCCCGATCGTCACGCCGTTGTAGAGCGTCACGTCCGCGCCGAGCGTCGTGTACGGGTGCAGCACGGTGCCGAAGCCGCGGTGGAACACCGTCAGCCCCGGCCCGATCTCGGCCGCCGCGGGCACCTCCATCCCGTAGACGGCGAGCGCCTCCTGGACCAGGCGGCCCAGGAGGCGGTGACGGCGGCGGTAGATCAGCGCGGTGACGAGAGACATCCACCCATTGTGTCGGCCGCGTTACGCGGCGTCACGCAACGGCGGGGGTGTCACTTGATCTCCGGTACGGCGGTGTCGTTCTTGAAGGCCTCGAAGACCCGCTTGGCCTTGGCAGCGTCCCACTTGACCGCCGATTCGCCGGTGCTGGTCCGGAAGTCCGGGTCGGCGATCGGGACGGTGATGCTCTTGCCGTCGCCGCCGTTGACGTCCTTCATGGCGAGGAACAGCGAGCCGAGGTCGGTCAGGCCGGCGTCCTCGTCCACGATCAGGGTGCCCAGGCCGGAGTCCACCAGCGGGTAGAAGGTGAACGGGTTCAGCACCGTGGCGGGGGAGGCGGCCTGCTTGGCCAGGGCGCCGAGGAACTTCTGCTGGTTGCGCATCCGGCCGAGGTCCTGGTCGGCCATCTGGTGGCGCTGGCGGACGAAGGCGAGGGCCTGGGTGCCGGTCAGGGTCTGGCAGCCGGCCTTGAGGTCGAGGCCGGAGTCCTTGTCCTTGACGTCCTGGTCGATGCACATGTCCACGCCGCCGACCGAGTCGACGATGCCGACGAAGCCGGCGAAGCCGATCTCGGCGTAGTGGTCGATGCGCAGGCCGGTGTTGAGCTCGACGGTCTGCGCGAGCAGCTTGCCGCCGCCCGACGCGAAGGCCGAGTTGATCTTCGAGGTGGTCGCCTTGACCGTCTTCCCGTTCTCGCCGGTGTGCTCGGGGATCGGCACCCAGGAGTCGCGGGGGATGCTCATCAGGGTGTTCCCGCCGTCCCCGACGTGCAGGATCATCATCGAGTCGCTGCGCTTGCCGCCCGCGTGGCCGGTGTGCAGGTCCTCCTCCTGGGAGTCGGACAGGCCGTTGCGGCTGTCGGAGCCGACGATCAGCCAGTTGGTGCCCTTTCCGGCGGCGGGGCGGCCGGGGTAGTCGGCGAGCACGTTCTCGTGGTTCAGCTTGGAGTCGGCCCAGAACCAGGTGGAGACGGCGGTGACCATCATGACGATCAGGAGGCCGAACACCGACCACTTGACGATCCGGCGCCGGGGCCAGCGCGAGGGGCGGGCGGCGGCGGGCGGCCGGGCGTCGCCCGGGCCTATCGGCCCGTCGGGTCTGCCGGGGCCACCGGGTGCCCCCGGGCCCTGCGCGGGCACGCCGGGCCGGGCGTCCGGCCGTCCGTACGGCTGGGGCTGCCCGTACGGCTGCGGCTGCTGCTGCCCGTAGCCCTGGGCCGGGCCGTACCCGGGCGGCTGGGCCCGGTCCCCGGCCGGCGGCTGCGCCTGGCCGTACTCCTGCGGCTGTCGCGGCGCCGGGGCCCCCGGGCCGCGGGGGTTCAGCGAAGCCGGCAGCGGCGGCTCGGCCGCCGCGCCGCCACCGCCGCGCCCGTATGCGCCGCCGCCGTTGCCACCGCCGCCCGGGCGGCCCTCCTGCCACGTGTTCATGTGGGAGAGGATGCCCGACGCCGGGTGCGGTGACTCCCCCCGGGGCCCCCGCCGGGGCCCTTGTAGCAGTTTTGATGCACGTGCCGGATCGTTCCGCCGCAAGTTCTCGCGCGGGCTCGCGGACGGCACACGGAGGGTCGCGAAGCGGTCGCGGACGGCGCCGCCGCGGGCACCGCGCCCCGCCCCGCCCGCCCGTCACCCGTCTCACCATCCGTCTCGCCCTGTGTTCACCAGCCGGAACGATCCTTGACCGGTTCGAACACTGCGTGTTTGCATGACTGCCATGGATCAGCGATGGACCCTCACGCGTCGGCGGCACGTCGACCTTCAGCGTGTGTCCTGTTCGCTCTGTCGTGGCTGACGCGCGCCCGTCGAACCCTCTCCTCTCCGCACACCCCTTCCCAGCGTTCCCCGCCGCTGCCCGCGCGGCGTGCCCTCCGCTGCCGTAGCGCCGTCCCCGCTTCCTGCCCCGAGGTGAACCCATGGCCACCGTTCTGTCCGTTTCCGGCTCCCCGTCCGCGACCTCCCGCACCACCCGCCTGCTGCGCCACGTCGACGCGCAGCTCGAAGCCCGCGGTCACCACGTCGTCCCGTTCGAGGTGCGCAGCCTGCCCGCGCACGCGCTGCTCTCGGCGGACTTCTCCCACCCCGAGATAGTCGCCGCGCTGGAGCTGTTCGCCCGGGCGGACGGCGTCGTGATCGGCACGCCGGTCTACAAGGCGGCCTACTCGGGCCTGTTGAAGACCCTGCTGGACGTGCTGCCGCAGTACGCGCTGACCGGCAAGGCCGTCCTGCCGCTGGCCACCGGCGGCTCCACCGCGCACGTGCTCGCGGTCGACTACGCGCTGCGCCCGGTGCTCAGCTCGATGGGCGCCGGCCACATCACCCAGGGCTGGTTCGTGCTCGACCGCCACATCACCGTCCGGGAGGACGGCGCGACCGTGGTCGAGCGCGAGACGGACGTGCTGCTGACGCCCGTGGTCGAGGCCTTCGCCACGGCGCTGGAGCGGCTCGCGACGCCGGCCCTCACCGGCTGACGTCCCGTCGGGAGGGGTCCCGTACGGGCCGACCCCGAGGTGGGTGGCGGCGACCCCTAGGGGGAGGGGCGCCGCGCCCCGTACAACTACGGTTGGGCCGCTTCATACCGGCGGATGACGAGCGGTTCGCTCGCCGCTCCTAACGTGGATCACATCCCCGCTCGTGCGGATCAGGACCGAGGTTCCGGTGAACCCGGGTCCTGGCCGTACCCGGTGGGTGGGGCTGACTCCCGGTCGAGAACTGTCTCCTGCGCCATGTCGCAGGCCAGGTGGGGACGACGAGGCTGGGGTCAACGGGTGGGCCCACTTCTGAGGAGAATCCAGTGACGACGGCAGCAGCAGCCGTGTACAACCCCCAGCTTCCCGGCGGCGCCGCCGCCGTGGCCGCCTCGGCGCGTCAGGTGACCAAGGCCTACGGCACGGGCGAGACCAGGGTCACCGCGCTGGACGCGGTGGACGTCGACATCCAGCGGGGCCGTTTCACCGCGATCATGGGCCCCTCGGGTTCCGGCAAGTCGACCCTGATGCACTGCCTGGCCGGCCTGGACACCGTCACCGACGGGCGGATCTGGATCGGTGACACCGAGATCACCGGCCTGAAGGACAAGCAGCTCACCAGGCTGCGCCGGGACAAGATCGGCTTCATCTTCCAGGCGTTCAACCTCCTCCCGACGCTGAACGCGCTGGAGAACATCACGCTCCCGATGGACATCGCGGGCCGCAAGCCGGACACCGCCTGGCTGGACCAGGTCGTCGAGACCGTCGGTCTGGCGGGCCGCCTCAAGCACCGGCCGACGCAGCTCTCCGGCGGCCAGCAGCAGCGCGTCGCGGTGGCCCGGGCGCTGGCCGCCCGCCCCGAGATCATCTTCGGTGACGAGCCCACCGGGAACCTCGACTCCCGGGCCGGCGCCGAGGTGCTGACCTTCCTGCGCCGCTCGGTGGACGAGCTGGGCCAGACCATCGTCATGGTCACCCACGACCCGGTCGCCGCCGGCTACGCGGACCGCGTGCTGTTCCTCGCCGACGGCGTGATCGTCGACGAGATGCACGCCCCCACCGCCGACTCCGTCCTCGAACGCATGCGCCGTTTCGACGGCAAGCGCACCAGCTGAGCGGGGACAGGGACATGCTGCTCAAGACCTCACTGAGAAGCTTCTTCGCCCACAAGGGGCGGATGGTGCTCTCGCTGCTCGCGATCGTCCTCTCGGTCGCGTTCGTATCCGGCACGCTGGTGTTCTCCAACACCGCCACCAGCACCTTCGACCGCCTCTTCGCCTCCACCGCCTCCGACATCTCCGTCCAGCCCGCCAAGACCGGCGTCGAGGGCGACGACGACGCGCCCCGGGGCAAGGTGACGACCGTCCCGGTCGACACCGTGCAGAGGATCGCCGCCGTGCCGGGCGTGAAGACCGCGGTCGGCCAGGTGTTCACGCAGGACGCGATCCTGGTCGACCCGGTCACCAACAAGGCGATCGGCCCGACCAGCGGCGCGCCCACCCTGACCGGCAACTGGACGGACACCCCGCGCAATTCGGTGGAGATCACCTCGGGGAACCCGCCGCAGGGCGCCGACCAGGTGGTGCTCGACGCGGACACCGCCAAGAAGGCCGGTCTCGGCCTGGGCGGCAAGCTGCGGGTGATCGCCAACAGCGGCAAGTACGACTTCACCGTCGCCGGTATCGCGACCTTCAAGACCACCAACCCGGGCGCGGCACTCGCCTTCATGGACACCCCCACCGCCCAGCGGGTGCTGCTCGGAACCACCGCCTACACCTCCGTCGAGGCCTTCGGCGACGGCAGCCGCTCCGACGAGCAGCTGAAGGCGGACGCGCTCGGCGCACTGGGCGGCGGCTACCAGGTGAAGACCGCGGCGCAGCAGAAGGAGGAGAACAACAAGGACGTCGGCTCCTTCCTCGGCTTCATGAAGAACGCCATGCTCGGCTTCGCCCTGATCTCCGCGCTGGTCGGCGGCTTCCTGATCATCAACACCTTCTCCATGCTGGTCGCCCAGCGCACCCGGGAGATCGGGCTGCTGCGCGCCCTCGGCGGCAGCCGCAAGCAGGTGAACCGCTCGGTGCTGATCGAGGCGTTGATCCTCGCCGTGCTCGGCTCGACCGTCGGGCTGGGCGCGGGCCTGGGCCTGGCGGCCGGCCTGATCCAGCTGATGAAGGCCGTCGGCATGAACCTCAGCGCCTCCGACCTCCAGATCACCGCGGACGTGCCGATCGCCGGCTACGGCCTGGGCATCGTGGTGACGCTGGTCGCGGCCTGGTTCCCGGCCCGCAGGGCCGCCCGGATCGCACCGATGGCGGCCCTGCGCGACCACGGCACCCCCGCCGAGGGCCGCTCCAACGTCGTGCGGACGGTGATCGGCCTGGTGCTGACCGCCGGCGGCGGCGGCCTGCTGGCCCTGGCCGCCCGGGCCGACACGGCGTCCACCGGCGGGCAGTACCTGGGCCTGGGGGTGCTGCTCACCCTGATCGGCTTCGTCGTCCTCGGCCCGCTGCTGGCCACCAGCGTGGTCCGGGTGCTCGGCGCGCTGCTGCCGGCCGTGTTCGGCCCGTCGGGCCGGCTCGCCCAGCGCAACGCGATGCGCAACCCGCGTCGCACCGGCGCCACGGCCGGCGCCCTGATGATCGGGCTGGCGCTGGTGATCGGGGCCTCGGTCTTCACCTCGTCGGTGATCAAGTCCACCAACGACCAGATCGACAAGTCGGTCGGCGCGGACTACATCATCTCCGGTGGCCGCACCGGTCTCACCGCCGAGATGGTGAAGGCGGCCGAGAACACGCCGGGCATCGAGCACATCACCCGCCAGCAGTTCATGCCGGCCGTCCTCACCACCCCGGACGGCAAGGCGACCACGGAGGGCGTCTCGGCGGTCTCGCCGACCTTCACCACCGATTTCCGGCTGCCGGTCAAGTCCGGCAGCGCGGATGCGCTCGGCCAGGGCGCGATCGTGGTCGGGGAGGCCTTCGCCGCCGACCACGGCCTCAAGATCGGCGATCGGATCGGCGTCGACTACGGCAAGGGCCGCACCCAGTCCCTGCCGGTCGGTGTGATCATGACCAAGGGCAACTCGCTCTTCGACGGCAACTACTTCATCGGCCTGGACACCCTCGGCAAGGCCGTCCCGCCCGCCGAGCAGGGCAATGACGCGGTCGTCTTCGGCAAGGCCAAGGCCGGCTCGGACGTCGCCGGCACGCTCACCGCGCTGGAGGCCTCCTTCAAGGAGTACCCGCAGATCACCGTGCGGGACCAGGCCGGCTACAAGGACCTCGTCCAGGAGCAGGTCAACTCCCTGCTCTACATCATCTACGGCATGCTCGGCCTCGCGATCGTGGTCGCGGTGCTCGGCGTCGTCAACACCCTGGCGCTCTCGGTGGTGGAGCGGACCCGCGAGATCGGCCTGCTGCGGGCGATCGGGCTCTCCCGCCGCCAGCTGCGCCGGATGATCCGGCTGGAGTCCGTGGTGATCGCCCTGTTCGGCGCGATCCTCGGCACCGGCCTCGGGCTGGCCTGGGGCATCACCGGTCAGCAGGTCCTCAAGGACCAGGGCCTGGCCACGCTGGCCGTCCCGACCGGCACGATCGTCATCACGCTGATCGCCTCGGTGGTCATCGGCCTGGTCGCGGCGCTCGTCCCGGCCTTCCGGGCCGGTCGGATGAACGTCCTCGCGGCGATCGCGACGGACTGACCCCCGGATCGGGGGACCGGGGGACGGCAGGGGCCGGGTGCGCGACAGCGCCCCGGCCCCTGTGCCGTTCCCGTCCGGACCGGGCGGGGCCTACGGGCAGATGATGTCCGACGCCTTGTCGGCCGCCACCGGGGCCGAGGGGGCCACCGCGGCGGGCGCCGTCGGGGCGGCGGGTGCCGGGGGCGGGGGCAGCGGCGGGGCGGAGGCCGCGGCCGGGCCCGGGACCTGGGCGGCCGGGTGGTCCCCGCCCGCGTACACCTGGAGGGTGGGCCCCAGCCCGGGGACGGCGGCCGACTCGGCGCCCGGCAGCGCGGCGGCCAGCGTCCGGGCCGACTCGGCCCAGCGCGGGTCGTAGCGGATCACCGTCCGGCCGGCCGGCGTTCCCATCGGGGCGTTGGACGGCGCGCCGGTGGTGGCGAAGCCCGCCCGCCGCAGGTCGCCGTCGACCCGGGCGCCGAGCCCGACGACCCCGGCCGCGTTGAACACCTGGACGTGCACCTGCTCGGGCGGGACGGCGGCCGCGGCCGCGGGCGTCCCGGCGGGCGCCGCGGCAGCCGGTGCGGCGGGGGAGGCGGACGCGCCCCCGCCCGGGCCGGCCTCGGCGGCCGGTTCGCCGCCGGGTGCCGCGCCCGTCGCCCCGGTCGGCCCGGTCGCCCCGCCCAGCGGCCGCCCCGCCCGTACCGCGTCGAACAGGGCCTTGGCCCCCGCCTGGTCCCAGAGCACGGTCGAGCCCCACCCGGCCACCTGGTGGTCCACCTTGGCCAGCGGCACGGTCGCGAAGTCCGCCCGGCCCGCCGAGAGTTCGCGCAGTCTGGTCGCCAGGGTGATCAGATCGTCCGCGGTGAGGTCCTTGTCCGCCTTCACCGAGCCGAGCAGGCTGTCGGTGAGCCTGGCCAGCCGGACGGGGTTGAGCAGGGTCCCGCTGTCGGCCACCTGGTGCAGCAGCTGGGCGACGAACTTCTGCTGCCGGTGCATCCGGCCCAGGTCGGAGCTGCCGTCCACGTGCCGGGCGCGGACGTACTTGAGCGCGCCGGCGCCGTCCAGGGTGCTGGTGCCGGCCGGCAGGTCGAGGCCGGAGTACTCGTCCTTGAGCGGCTTGGCCGTGCAGACCCGCACCCCGCCGACGGCGTCCACGGCGGAGACGAACCCGGCGAAGTTCACCTGCAGGTAGTGGTCGATCCGCAGCCCGGTGTTCTGCTCCACGGTGGCGACGGTGAGCTGCGGCCCGCCCATCCCGAACGCGGCGTTGACCTTGCCCTTGCCGGCCGGGACCTCCTTGCGGGTGACCTGGTCCCGATGGGCGGGGATGTCCACGTACGAGTCACGCGGGATGCTGATCACGCTGGCCCGGGAGCCGTCCCCGGCGACCTGGACGATCATCATGGTGTCGGTGCAGTGGCAGGACTCGCCCCCGGCGTGCAGCAGGTCCTTGAGGGTCTTCTCCGGGATGCCGTCCCGCTCGTCGGTGCCGACCACCAGGAAGGTGGTGGAGCCGTCGTCGTCGGGCCGGGCCGCGTCGCTGCTGAAGGCGTCCACCCGGTCGATCGAGCCGAGGCCGTGCAGGACCGCCCAGCCGCCGCAGGAGGTGGCGAGGACGCCGAAGGCGATGCCGGCGGCCAGTCGGCGGGGCCAGGCACGGCGCCGCCCGGGCGGGGCGGGGAGGGGGGAGACGGGCATCTCTCGGATGGTAGGGGCGGCCCGCTCCGGGGTGGGTGAGGGCGCGCCGGGGGCGGGGAGTACGGTGGGCCCGATCGGCGAAACGTTCCTTCAGCGCGGGGTGCGTGGAGTTGCCCAGACCGGGACAAGACGGAGACCCGCCCGCACCGGTACGGTTGGCCCCGATGAACACCAAGGCTGCTGAGGAGCTGCCGGCGGTCTCCGTGATCATGCCGGTGCTCAACGAGGAACGACACCTGCGCACCGCCGTCCGGCACATCCTGGAACAGGACTACGCCGGGCCGATGGAGGTGGTGATCGCCATCGGTCCGTCCTCCGACCGGACCGCGCAGATCGCCGCCGAGCTGACCGCCGAGGACGCGCGGGTCAGGACGGTGGAGAACCCCACCGGTCGCACCCCCGCCGGGCTGAACGCCGCGATCCGCGGCTCCAGCCATCCGATAGTGGTCCGCGTCGACGGCCACGGCCTGCTGACCCCCGGCTACATCACCACGGCCGTCCGGCTGCTCGGCGAGATGGAGGCCGCCAACGTCGGCGGCATCATGCACGCCGAGGGCGAGACCGAGTGGGAGAACGCGGTCGCCGCCGCGATGACCTCCAAGATCGGCGTCGGCAACGCGGCCTTCCACACCGGCGGCCTGGCCGGCCCGGCGGACACCGTCTACCTCGGGGTGTTCCGGCGCGAGGTGCTGGAGCGGCTCGGCGGCTACAACGAGGAGTTCGTCCGCGCCCAGGACTGGGAGCTCAACTACCGCATCCGGCAGGACGGCGGGCTGGTCTGGTTCACCCCGCAGCTGCGCGTCACCTACCGGCCCCGGCCCAACGTGCGGGCGCTGGCCAAGCAGTACAAGGACTACGGCCGCTGGCGCCGGGTCGTCACCCGCTACCACAAGGGCTCGGTCAACCTCCGCTACCTCGCCCCGCCGGCCGCCTTCCTGGGCGTGACGCTCGGTCTGGTGCTCGGCGCGGCCGTCCACCCGGCCTTCCTCGCGGTGCCCGGCGCCTACCTGCTCGGCATCCTCGGCGGCGCGCTGGTCGAGGGTCGCGGCCTCTCGGCGAAGGCCAGGGCGATGCTGCCGGTGGCCTTCGCCACCATGCACCTCAGCTGGGGCTTCGGCTTCCTCACCTCGCCGCGCTCGCTGGCCCGCCGGGTGATCGGCAGCCGGGCACCCTCGGCCGCCGACGTGGTCACCGAGGCCCGCTGACCCGATCCGGCCAATCCCCCCGACCCGCCCTCACCGCCCCCGCCCCGACGCTATCGTCGGGCGCCATGGGGACAGTTGAGGGCGGGTCCGTCGTCGGTGCCCGGATCGAGCCGAGCGCGGACGTGGACGGGCGGGCGGTGCTCGGCGCCGGGACGACCGTCTGGCACCTCGCCCAGGTGCGCGAGGACGCGGTGATCGGCGCCGACTGCATCGTCGGGCGCGGCGCCTACGTCGGTCCGGGCGTGCGGATCGGGGACCGCGTCAAACTGCAGAACCACGCCCTGGTGTACGAGCCCGCGGTGGTCGAGGACGGGGTGTTCATCGGCCCGGCGGCCGTGCTCACCAACGACCTCTACCCGCGCTCCGTCGACGTCGACGGCCGGCTCAAGCGCGGCGACGACTGGCACGCCCGCGGGGTGACCCTCCGGGAGGGCTGCTCGATCGGCGGCCGCGCCGTGCTGGTCGCCGGGGTGACGGTCGGCCGCTGGGCGCTGGTCGCGGCCGGCGCCGTGGTGCACCGGGACGTCCCGGACTTCGCCCTGGTGGTCGGTGTCCCGGCCCGCCGGATCAAGTGGGTCGGCCGGGCCGGCGAGCCGCTGGAGCCGGACGGCGGGGGCCGCTGGCGCTGCCCGCGCACCGGTGAGCGCTACCGCGAGACGGACGGCCTGCTCGCCCCGCTCTGAGGCTCACTTCGCGCAGACGTCGGTGTCGTCCGCCTGGACGCGCTGGAGGTCCTTGGGCGCCTCGGTCGGCGCGGCGGCGGCGCTCGCGCTCGCGGCGGCCAGCACGTCCTTGCCGAGCACCACGGCCAGTCCGTCCCTGCTGCCCGCCTTCGGGTCCTCCCTGACCGCGTCGGCCGGCAGCCCGAGGGAGGCGGCCAGCGCGCTCGCCTCGGCGGCCTTCCCGGTCGGGTAGGACACCGAACTGGTGGGCGTGGCGGCCGCGTTGGGGGCGGTCGTGGCCTTGGCGAAGCCCTTCGCCCGGAGCTTGTCGACGGCCTGCTGGGCCTGCCCGGGCGTCCCGCTGCCGTTGCGCACCGCGACCCGGACGTCCTTGGCGTCCACCGCCGGGGCGGTGGCGGTCGGCGAGGGCGCGGCCGTCGTTTGCGCGGCGTCGGGGGCGGCCGGCGCGGCCGTCCCGGTCAGCGAGCGGTCGCCGGCGACCAGCGAGAACACCTGCCCGGCGTCGGGCTGCTTGAGCACCAGCCGGTTCTCGTCCTTCGGGTCGTCCAGGACCGGCACGGTGGTGAAGGTGATGTTCTTGGTGTCGACCTTGCTGATGTCCAGCGCCAGGTCCTTCAGCTTGTCGACGCTGCCGATCCCGTCGTCCACGGTGAGCGCCTTGGTGGCGGCGTCGGCGAGCTTCCACAGCTTGGTCGGGCTGGTCAGGGTGTCGCTGCTCTTGATCGAGCGGATCATCGAGCTGATGAACTGCTGCTGCAGCGGGATCCGGGTGAGGTCGCCGCCGAGGCCGACGGCGTGCCGGGTGCGGACGAAGGCGAGGGCCTCGTCGCCCTGGACGACGTGCCGGCCCTTGCTCATCCTCAGGTGCGAGTCCGGGTCGTTGATGTCCTTGGCCGCGCACACCTCGACCCCGCCGACGGCGGTGGAGAGCGTCTTCACGGCGTCGAAGTTGACCATCACGAAGTGGTCGACCCGGATTCCCGTCATCTTCTCGACGGTCTTCCAGGTGCAGCCCGGATCGCGGCCCTCCTGCCCGAGACTCTCGTTGAACATCGTCCGTGCCGAGCCGGGGATCTTCTTGCCGCCATTGATCTCGCACTCGGGGATCGGCACCATCAGATCGCGCGGAATGCTGATCACGGTCGCGTTACTGCGGTCCTTGGCGACGTGGAACAGCAGCGTGGTGTCCGCGTGCCCGGTACTGCCCTCGTCGCCGTACTCGCGGCCCAGGCCCTCGCGGCTGTCGGTGCCGATGACCAGGATGTTGAGCGCGTCGCCGGCCGCCTTGGGCCGCTCCGCCTCGCTGCCCAGCTGCACCTTGACGGCGGTGATGTTGTTGTTGAAGTGCTGGTACGCGTAGTACGCCCCGCCGCAGCCGGCCACCAGGACCAGCGCGCCGACACCGGCCGTCCACTTCAGCGCCCGGCGGCGGGGGCGCTCGGCGGCGGCCTGGCGGCGCCGGGCCGCCCGGCCACCGGGGTGCGCGGGCTCGGCGGCGGCTCCGGGCGCCCGGCGGCGCTGGACCGGAATGCCCGCGGCCCGGTCCTGCCCGGCGTCCGGCCCGGGCGTACCGGCCGGACCCCCGGCCGGGGGGAACCACGGGTCGGCGGGGTCGATCTCCTGCCGGTCCTGCTGCACGGGGTTCCCTCCCTCCGACCTGTCCGCGGGTGGCGCGCGAGCTGCGCGCCGACCCGGACACACTAGACGAGTCGAGTGCGGGAATTGTTCCTGATGTGATCTCCGCCATGTTCGGGAACCGCAATTCACCAGGCACATCGCGTTCCGGGAATTTCCCGGGAAAGTCTTTGAAGACCATGATCTGTACACAAAAGGGTGACCCTGACCAGCGGTCAATGGATCGCGCAGGCATCCACGTCGGCGGTGCGTCCCTCGAACGAGGGCGGCGCGGTCGCGCTGGGTGACGCGCCGACGGCCCGGTCCGATCCGGCCGCCCCGGTGGCGGCGCCCGACGGCCCCGGGCCGGCGCCCGCCACCGCGGAGGGGTCGGGCGAGCCCGGCGGGCGGACGACGATCGACCGGTCGTCGCGCAGCGCCGTGAACAGCTGGGTGGTCTGCGGCTGCACGAACTCGTCCCGGTCCGAGTCGAAGCGGTACGGGCGGCGCGGCGCGGTCAGGAACACCACGTTCGCGGACGGGATGCCGCGCAGGTCCTGGGTCAGGTCGTAGAGCGCGCCCAGCGAGGAGAGGCCGCCGTCGGCCCGGACCGAGGAGGTCGCCGCGTCGAGCACCGGCCAGAGCCGGGCCGGGTTCAGCAGGACGCCCTGCGACTGCACCTTGCGGATCAGGGCGGCCAGGAACTGCTGCTGACGGCCCATCCGCTGGGTGTCGCTGCCGTCGCCGAGGGTCTCCCGGGCCCGGACGTAGCCGAGCGCCTGCTCGCCGCGCAGGGTCTGCCGCCCGGCCGGCAGGTCCAGCTTGGCGTCCTTGTCGTGGATCGCCTGCGGGACGCACACCTCGACCCCGTCCACGGCGTCCACCATCGCCTTGAAGCCGCTGAAGTCGAGGATCACGTAGTGGTCCACCCGGATGCCGCTCAGCTGCTCGACGGCCCGGATCGAGCAGGCCGGACCACCGGTCTCGAAGGCCGAGTTGAACTGCGCCAGCAGCGGCTTGCTCCGGGTGCCGTCCGGCTTCTCGCAGATCGGGACGGTGACCATGACGTCGCGGGGGATGGAGACCGCGGTCGCGTGCTTCCGGTCGGCCGCCAGGTGCAGCAGGATCGTGGTGTCCGAGCGCTGCCCGCCGGCCTCGCCGTACGAGGCGTTGGCGCCGGTGCGGTCGTCGCTGCCGATCAGCAGGATGTTCTCGGCGCCCTTGGCCCCGGCGGTGCGGCTGGGCCGCTCGGCCTCCAGCCGGGCCAGCAGCTGGTCGGTGGCCGAGTCGGTCCGGATGTTGCCGTCCAGCTTGCGGTAGGCGATCCAGAGCAGGGCGCCGCAGGCGACCAGCAGGAAGGCGAGGGCGCCGGCGGTGATCATCAGCCACCGCCGGCGCCTGCGCCGGGGCTTGGTCGGGGAGTCCGGTGCCGGGCCCTGCGGCTCGGTCGGGTCCGGGTCGGGGGAGTCCGGGGTCGCGTGGGCGTCCCCGGGCGGGGAGTGCTCGGTCGGGGGGTGCTCGGTGTCGTCCTCGGCCATGGCAGGGATACCTACCCGCCCGGCCGGAGCCGGGGGTTACCCGAGGCGCAGTGTCACCCGTTCGGACTCGGTCCGCTTCTCCCACTGCTCGGCGCTCAGACCCTGCGAGTTGCGGCAGAGCACCACCGAGGCGCCCGCCGCGAGCGGGGCCAGCAGACCGGCCTCCAGGCCCGCCCAGTCCTCGTACGAGTGGGTGGAGAGCACCCGGTCGCCGGCCGTGATGCCGAGCCGGGCCGCGCCCTCCCGGGCCAGCTGGACGGTCTGGTCGCCGGTCAGCTTCAGCGGCAGGCCGTCGATGCCGGTCTCCAGCGCGGGCGCGTCCGGGGTGACGGGGGAGTACGGCGCGAAGCGGTCGCCCTGGCCGGGCACCTCGGCGGCGTAGTCGAGGAAGCCGTCCGGGCGCTGCGGGAAACGGCCGCCGAGCGGGCGCAGGGCGAGGGCCACCCGCTCGCCCTCGCAGGCCTGGGCGGCCTCCAGGCCGTCCGGGCCGCTGACCACCAGGTCGGCGGCGGCCGGGTCGCCGCCCGGCACCGCCGTCACTCCGACCGACCAGCAGGCCAGCAGCCAGACGGCGCTCTGCCAGTGGGCGGGCAACAGGAGGGCGGCACGGTCGCCCGGACCGGCGTTCAGCTCGTCCTGGAGCAGGTTGGCGGTCTTGGCCACCCAGTTGTCGAAGGTCCGGGCGGAGAGTTCCACCCGTTCGCCGGTGGCGTCGTCGTAGAAGGTGACCAGCGGAGCCGCGGGGTCGACTGAGGGAGTGCCACCTCGCAGGAATGCGTGCAGCAGCTCGACGGGGGTTCGGGCATCGGCAGCGAAAAGCGCAGTCATGGTGCGCCCCAGCCTACGGCCTTCGGGTGGGCGATCGGGAGGGGTGGCCGACCCTGCGCGGGGCGGCCTGGCGAGCGCGCCGTTTTGCGGCGAACATCCGTTTTATGGGTATCTCTCTCCCGGCCGTCGCAGTCGCCGGCTGCACCGCCGTCCTGCTCCTCCAGCCCGTCACCGCCGCCGCCGTGACCGAACCCGCCCCGCAGCGCCGGACGTCGGCCGGCGGCGGCTCGGTCACCTCGCTGCCGCTGACCGCCGGCCGCGCCCTGGCGCCACGCACCACCCAACCGTTCGAACTGCTCGGGGTCGGCTGGGACGACCCCGCCCGCTCGCTCGCGGGCGGCTCCGTCCAGGTCCGCACCAGGGACGCCGCCACCCACGTCTGGAGCGGCTGGCACCTGCTGGACGCGGACGGCGAGGACGGGCCGGACACCCCCGGCGGCGGGGCGACGGCGCCGCTCTGGACCGGACCGAGCGACGGTGTGGCGGTGCAGGTCACCCCGGGCCCCGCCGGACTGCCGGCCGGCCTGCGGCTCGAACTGGTCGACCCCGGGCGCGGCGCCGCGCCGGCCTCACCCCGGACGCTGCCCGCCGAGCCGCCGGACGGGCACCAGGCCCCCCGGCCCGCCATCGTCACCCGGGCCGGCTGGGGCGCCGACGAGTCCCTCCGGGACCCGGACTTCGACTACACCGGGCCGGTCCGGGTGGTCTTCGTCCACCACACCGTCACCGCCACCGAGTACGCCTGCGACGACGCGCCGCGGGTGATCAGGGCGATCTACCAGTACCACGTGCAGAGCAACGGCTGGCGGGACATCGGCTACAACTTCCTGGTCGACCGCTGCGGCACCGTCTACGAGGGCCGGGCCGGCGGCGCCGAGCTCCCGGTGCACGGCGCGCACACGCTGGGCTTCAACACCGACTCGGCGGGCGTCGCGGCGCTCGGCACCTTCGTCACCGACACCCCGCCGCCACCCGTGCCGGACGGGCTCGCCCGGCTCGCCGCGTGGAAGCTCGGGCTCACCGGCCAGGACGCCGGCGGCCGCGCCCAGCTGGTCTCCTCCTCCAGCGGCAGCCGCTACCCCAAGGGCACCACCGCGACCTTCGAGGCCGTCTCCGGCCACCGCGACGCCTTCAACACCGAGTGCCCCGGTGCCACGCTCTACCCGCTGCTCCCCGCCATCCGCACCCAGGCCGTCCTGCTCCAGAGCGGCGCCCGGTGGGCGGTTCCCCGCCCACCCGTGCGGTGAGCCCCGGGGGCGACCGGCCCTAGGGCCGGTCTTCAAACTCCCGCCTGCGGTGCGACGCTCCCCCAGCCTTCGGCCGGGAGGTGCCCCCAGGGCACGCACGCCCCCAGCCTTCGGCCGGGAGGT